>QHZQ01000110.1:32962-39739 GCA_003224725.1 Acidobacteriota bacterium
TCTCGCAAAACGAAGATTATCAATGCCGACGCTTTCGTCTGGCTGGAACAGAGTCCGGGTTGCTATGATTTTGTGGTCGTGGATTTCCCCGATCCTACCAATCACACTCTAGGAAGACTCTACACCACTGCTTTTTACCGGCTTCTGCACAAGCATCTCGCGGAAAATGGCGCCGCAGTTATCCAGAGCACTTCTCCACTGTTTGCCAGGCAATCCTTCTGGTGTATTGTCAGGACTTTGGAAAGCGTTGGGTTACACGCGACGCCGTATCACGCTTACGTGCCTTCTTTCGGGGAGTGGGGCTTTACGATTGCTTCCAAACAGACTTATGTTCCTCCCTCCCGCTATCTTGAAAATCTCAAATTCTTAACAGCGGATATCGCAGCCGGTCTCTTTCATTTCCCGAAAGACATGTATCCTGTCGAAGTCGAAATCAATCGTCTGAATAATCAGGTGCTGGTGCAGTATTACGAATCCGAATGGCACCATGTCACACAATGAAAAGAGAAGATAAATCGCGCAAGCGCTGAGATGCAAAGAAGTAAACGGGAGGCGGGGCACGTAAGGGGATGTCGATGCCTAGTCACGTTTCACGAATCATCCATCACGCATCACGTGTCAACCTCCCACACCTATCTCGGTGCCTCTGTTCCCTTGACTCATCGTTCCGATTCATGAATCGTCGCCGGTTCCTTCTTGCCTCTGCAGGTCTTGTCTCCATGGGGGGAATTTGTTCATGCACTCCTCATAGCCGGACTGAAGGGCCATTTTCCGGTTCAATTCTTGGTGCTTCCCACAACATCGGACATCTTGTGAAAGAAGGCAGGATTCCTACTGCCACTCGAGAGCGAAAGGTACCTGTGGTCATTGTGGGGGGAGGCATATCCGGACTTTCGGCGGGCTGGAAGTTAGACAAAGCCGGGTTTGGTGAATTTGAGATTCTTGAGTTGGAAGCGGAGATTGGCGGCAACTCGCGTTTCGGTGAAAATCAAGTCTCCTCTTATCCCTGGGGAGCGCACTACGTTCCCATTCCGACGAAGGAATCCAGGGCCGTCAGAGAGCTTTTACAAGAGCTGGGTGTCATTCAGGGCTATACCTCTTCAGGTCAACCAGTCTTTGAGGAAAAATATCTGTGCTTCTCTCCTCAGGAACGGCTTTACATTCATGGAAGATGGCAAGAAGGATTAATCCCTTCGGTTGGGGTCACTCAAAGGGATCTGGATCAATATGAACGGTTCAAAGATCTCGTCGCTCATTACAAAGGGCACAAAGGTCGAGACGGAAGAAAGGCCTTTTCCATTCCCATGGAACTCAGTTCGCTGGACAAGGATCTCTTGGCCCTGGACCAGCTTTCTTTTCGTGACTTCTTGCATAACAACGGCTTCGATTCGGTACCGTTCCACTGGTTCATGAATTACGCCTGTCGTGATGACTACGGATGCACGAGCGCAGACGTTTCTGCCTGGGCTGGCATCCACTATTTTGCCAGTCGGGATGGAGGTACCGGGGAATTGGAAGACTCCACGGTCCTTACCTGGCCTGAGGGCAATGGTTGGATCGTTAAGCAGCTTAGACGCAAACTCCAGTCGCATGTCACCACAGAGGCGCTCGTGTTTCGTATCGATTGCCAGTCAGAAAAAGTAACGGTAGACTTCTACCATCCCAAGGAGAATGTCTCAGCGCGCATCGTTGCTCAAGACGTCATTTTCGCCTGTCCCAAACATTTGGTGAAGTACATCATCACCGCAACAAGAAGTCCGTCAACTCAATATCTGAACGAATTTCAATATGCTCCGTGGCTGGTGGCTAATCTAACTTTAAAATCCTTTCCCGTAGAAAGGACCGGTACGCCCATTGCCTGGGATAATGTCATTTATGACAGCGAGTCGTTGGGTTATGTTGTTGCCACGCATCAGAGTTTGCGGACTCATTTGTCTCAGACAGTGTTTACCTACTATTACCCCTTGACCGGCGCCTCGCCAGCACAGGGACGAAATCGACTCTTGGAAACGAGCTGGAAGACCTGGGCTGATTTCATTCTTAAAGATCTATCCAAACCGCACCCGCCACGCCATGGTTCGGCCGCGTCCCGGATTTGTTTGGGGGGAAGCCCGCCGCAAAGCAGCAGAGAATCTTGACCACCTCTATTTTGCGCACTCTGATTTGAGTGGCTTTTCCATTTTTGAAGAGGCCCAGTATCGCGGGGTTCTGGCTGCAGAACAAGTTCTTAGCAAGTATCGCATCCCTTTCTCTTCTTCCTTATGACAATTCAAGAGCATGCCATGCTGTTTGTATGGGCCTATCGAGGGAGTTCTCTACGTATTTTCACCTATTGCGAGCCACTCCGTGAAGCGCTAAGTTGGGCCAAGCGACTTCCCCTCATAAGGCAAGGCCGAAGTTCGAAGCGCGCAAGGCTAGGGAACTGGACTGGTTTCGTCATTCTATGTGTTAAACGCATCTTAGGCTTGCGCGAATCGTAAAATGCAAAAAGTTCTGGGCGACTTCCTTGGGAGATGACATGAAGATCTATTTATTACGACACGGAATAGCAGAACCTCAGAGCGAGGGCAACAGATTCTCTGATGCCGACAGGGCCTTGACCCCGGAAGGCATCACCAAGTTGAGGCAGACTGGTCTTGGATTGAAGAAATTGGGTGTCAGCCTTGATCTGGTAGCAAGCAGCCCTTTGGTCCGGGCCAGAGAAACCGCTGAAAATGTCACGGAGATTGTAAAATGTAAGGAACCCATTCAACTCTGGGACCAGCTTGCTCCGGGAGGAGCGATCGACGATTTGATGCAAAAGCTACAGAATCATCAGGACAAAAACTCCGTGCTGCTTGTTGGACACCAGCCCGATATGGGATTTTTGGCGAGTTTCCTGATTTTTGGTAGCAATAAGATTTCTTTAGCTTTTAAGAAAGGGGGGATCTGTTGTGTTCAAATCAACGAAGTTCCTCCTCAGTTTCCGGGGGAGTTAGTCTGGATGCTCACACCCAAGATTCTGAAAAGGCTCGGCGGGAAATGAAATAGGAATGACAACTTATTCTTGGATTTTAGACTCTGGTGGGGCTTGGCATGGCGGAGGACGACGAAGACGAACGCTTGGTGGCAAAGAAGTTCAAACTTCGGTCAAATTTGTTAAGCTGCCGTCCCCTCACCCCCAGCCCCTCTCCCAATGGGAGAGGGTGGCCGAAGGACGGGTGAGGGGTCCGTGGCCGCACTTCTCGGCGGTCTGAGGTTGCTCGCTAGCTCTTGCCTAGTCAGATAAATAATTCCTCGTCCTGGTGAACCTGATCTACCTGGTTCTTTCTACGGGCAAACAAAAATTGCAACCCGCTGGAAACTCCGCGAATGATGGCAGAAACCTCGTGCACAGGCGTCAGAATATTCTCTTGGACGATGGCAGAGGTGGCTTCCATCTTTTGAATTGCATCCGTCACGACTTCGTCGGCTTTGGAGATCTGAATCCGAGCCCGATCCGTGGTGTCTTCAATCACCGCATTCACCTGCTCGACCTGATGCTTCACTGTTTCGGAGATACTGGCGAAGTTTTCAGCGGCTCCTCGGACGTTGGAGAGTATGTCTTTGGCTTCCCCTAGAACCTCTCTAAAGTCGGTGATCGTGGGTTCGACTTTTTCTTCCACATTCGTGCGCAGACGCTCGACGTTAAAGGTCAACCTTCTTATGGAAGCAAAGACGCCGGCAAGAACGCCCACTTGAATAATGATGAAAATTGAAGTCAGAATAATGAAAACAACAACCAATTTCTCCACATCATTCTCCAGTAATTTAGGCAAACCAACTCCTCTAGCTGGAGGAGTGCGATTAAAAGCTTGAGTCCGTCGTGGCTGAAACTTCAGTGTCGTTTGAGGCTGACCGCTAAAGTCTGCGCCTCCGAATGGAAATGAGCTCTCGACTCATACTTCGAATTACGCTCCAGTAAGGGGCTCTGCTTGCTTTTTGAGAAAAAAGAAGCAGAAAAAGAAAAACCGAGACGAAAGTTACTCAACCGAGACCTGGCTCCTGGCCTTTTCTTCCCGGTAGGCTTGTTTTCCAGCCTCGATGGCGGCAGAAAGGTGGTCCTTCTGGGAGGCTACCATTTCTTTACCTTTGTCAAGATAACTGGAGACTTTGCCAGAGACGTTCCGGCTGGCAGAAGATACGCGCTCCCTGCCCTCAACAGCCCTCTGGGCAATTAATTCCCGCGTTTCCCGTCCAGTGCGGGGCGCAAACAACAATGCCACGACAGCGCCAATGCCTCCTCCCACCAAGAAGTAGGCCAGTTTTGAACCCCGGTCGTTTCCTTCACTCATTCCTTTTCACCTCCTTGAGTCAATCAGTATTGCAAAAAGGATAGTACCATATTGATAAGATCACCACAAACAGATAGACCGTGTTCCAGCGTTATCTGCCAAAACTCGAAGATCCAAGGTCGGTCCAAATGAGTCAGGGCTTGATTCCTCGTCCACAATGTCTCTCCAAGCTGTCTCACAGGTGTGGCATTTTTTTAGTTGCGAACACAGGGGCGCCAGGTCTCAGCCGTTATGAGATCCGGTCAGGCTTTAGGATGGAAATATCCGTAAACCCGTTTTGCCAGTCGAGGAGCGATTTCCTTCGAAAGATCTTCCAAAGAGGTTTGCTCAATCTCTTTGGCACTTCCAAACTTTCTCAATAAAAGTTTGCTGGTTTTCTGGCTGATCCCGGGAATAGAGAAAAGCGTGGAAGTCAGAGTTCTCTTGTCGCGCCGTTGCCGGTGAAAGGCGATCGCGAACCGGTGAGTCTCATCGCGAATCATCTGGATGAGATGAAGAACCGGAGAGTGCTTTTCCAGGATAATGGGTTCATCCTCACGCCCTCGCACATAAATGATTTCTTCCTTCTTGGCAATGCTGGCCAAGGCTTGGGTGGGTAGATCCAATTCATCCAGGGCCTGGGCTGCGGCATGAAGTTGGCCCAGGCCGCCGTCAATCAAAACTAGGTCCGGCAGGGGATTCTGTTCCTCCAACACTCGTCTGTAACGACGGGATACCACTTCTTTCATGCTCTTAAAATCATCCGGGCCGTTAACTGTCTTGATGATGAATTTTCGATAGTCGCTTTTTTTCATCCTGGCTGCTTCCCAAACGACCATCGAAGCCACTGAATCAGTCCCTTGGATATTCGAAATGTCAAAGGATTCGATGCGCCGAGGAGGATCCTCCAAACCCAACAGGCCCGCCAGGTTCTCTGCAATAGCCTGGCTACTGGGATTAAGAGTCCGAAACCGCTGGTCAAATGCCAATCTGGCGTTTTTCTCTACCAGTTCCACAAAATCCTTTTTCTGACCTCGCTGTGGGACCTTAATCTCCACTCTGCGGCCCCTGCGATTGGACAAAAAGGTCTCCAGAATTTCCCTGTCTTCAAAGTCTCGCGGCACATAGACTTCATCCGGTGTAAACTCGGAATTGAAATAATATTGTTTCAGCAACGAAGATAAAATCTCCCCGCCCGTCGTTCCAGTCGCGAGAGTCTCCCAGAAAAATTCGCGTCGATCCACAACCCTGCCGTTCCGCGTATGAAACAATTGCACAGCCGCCTTTTGTTCTTCCTGATGCAGACCGAAAGCATCCACATTGGTAGCCAGATTGGAGGATATTTTCTGAGGTTCGGAAAGTTGCTCGATGGTACGGATGGTGTCGCGGAGGTGAGCTGCCAATTCGAAGCGCTCTTCCTCAGCCGCTCTCTCCATCTTTTCTGAAAGGCGTTTCACCAAGTCAGATTTCTTCCCCTCCATGAAAAGTCTTAAGTCTTGCACGCGGCTGGCGTATTCCTCTTGACTGCAAAGGGAGGTGACGCAAGGGCCCATGCAGCGTTTGATGTGGTAGTCCAGACAAGGGCGGGGGCGATTTCCATCAATATCGATCGAGCAGGCGCTTATTTGAAAGTAGCGGTTAATGAGCTTAAAGGTCCGCGAAGCCAGATTCGCCGGGAAGTAAGGGCCATAGTAAAGGGCGCCGTCTTTCTTGACGCGACGGGTGACATAAATGCGCGGGAATTCTTCGTTGACGGTCAGCTTGATGTAGGGATAAGTCTTATCATCGCGCAGCAAAATGTTGTACTTGGGCTTGTATTGCTTGATGAGATTGTTTTCCAGGGCCAGCGCTTCCATTTCGTTGTCCACCACAATGAATTCCACGTCCGCGATCTCGGCTCGCAGTTGATCCAGTTTGAAATCGTAGCTGCGTGACTCTTGAAAATAAGTCCGCACCCGATGGCGCAACGATTTGGCTTTGCCGGCGTAGATGATCTTCCCGTTGGAATCTTTGTAGAGATAAACGCCCGGGTCTACCGGAATTTGAGATAGCTTTTCTTCCAAGGTATCCATAGGCTTTGGCAAGGATATTTATTATGCCACGATCCTTCTGAAATCGTGCGAGCAGCGACCCTTGTGCGATAAAACGTAGCGCGTCCCGGTCTTAGGGTCTGCGGGCTTCGATTCTTGCGGAAAGAGAATTGAGCCCCAAGTAAGAAGTCCCAGCGCGACACGCCGACCCCAATGAGGCTATCACCTGAGCGATCGATCAGTTCACGTCCCAGTGAAGACAGGACTGTCTGAAACTTCCCTTGTAGAATTAATCAAAAATCTTTCCACGTTTTTCCTGCCTCTGAAGTATATATGTCATGAAAGAGGAATTCAGAGCGGAGACAGCGCGGTGGCAGCGGGATCAGAAGAGCTGGTCTTGATGATGACAGGCTCCGGGTCCGAGGCAGATCCAAGGCCTGACCTAAGGGAGTCTG
>QHZQ01000111.1:0-6385 GCA_003224725.1 Acidobacteriota bacterium
CGGCGGTCAGCAGGAAGCGTATTTCAGTTTCTTCCTTGGGCTTCAAAAAGCCGGAATCGTCCTGTTCAAGATGATCTTCGATTTCCCCCAGCCACTCGGGATGGGTAAAGTCCCCGGTACCCAGCAAATGAATGCCTTTCCGCTTTCCCCAAACAATCAGGTTGGGGATGCTCATCTGAGGGGAGGAGGCCTTGGAGAATCGTGAATGCAGGTGGAGATCGGCAACGTATCGAGCCATGACGCTGTCAGATTAAACAAAAAATGCAATCTAGATTGGGTGATCATAGCTGATTTAGATCGGGCTTGCCACGAAAAAGATTGGCGCTTATGCCGGACGGGATTACAATGACTGCCCATTGGGAGCACAAGAAATAAATACTGACTTTCCACGCGCCCGCTGGGAGGGGGTAAGAGGGAATCTGTCACTCAATGACGCAATCCTCAGTACCTCAAGGATGAGTTCACCAGAAAGCATGAAATTGATGACTCCCCCTTTATTAAGGGGGATTTTCGTAGGAGTTGCCCATGCCGCCTGGGGCGGCGCCATTGAGCATGAAAATTATTCCCCTCCCTTGGAGGGGTCTAGAGTTTGGACATTTTTGGTAGCCACGATTAAACGCGTAGTTGCGTTTAATCGTGGGCAGTTTCGGGGATCTCCCGCACAAACCCACGATTGCCGCCAAATACGCGGCAATCGTGGCTACCAGTCGAAGGCCCTCATTTCCGGCTTGTAACGAAACAGACGCTTCGTTGACATTTCCATCCTTTGTGGAACGAAACGTTTGTTTCGATGGGCAAGGCCCGTTGATTCGTTTGAATTCGCGTGAAAAACGTCCAAACTCCAGTCCCCTCCCTTGGCCCTTGGAGGGGTGCAGGAGTGGGTTGTCCCCAACCGGAAAGACCCACCCCGAAGGCTGACGCCTTCTGCCCCTCCCCGGAGGGGATTTTCGTAGGAGTAAACCATGAGAGTGTGCAAACCATCTAGGATCTCAGCAAAAGGACGCAGGGCTTTCTTGAAAGCCTTCGGCGCAACGTCATTCCTTCCTTCTTTCCTGGCTGGCTGTGGTCAATCTGCCAGGCCCAACGGGAACGAGAAACGTCCCTCCGCCTCGATCGATGCCGAGATTCAAGCCTTGACCGATGTTATCCGCAGCCGATATGGCACTAAGCTGACTGACCAGCAGTTACAGGAAATACATTCGGAAATCGAATCTAATCTAAAAAACAGGGAACAGTTGCGTCTGGTTCGATTGAAAAACAGTGACGAGCCTGACGTAATCTTTCGTGCGACCATCTGAGACCATGTTCGGTGACGATATCTTGTATGCTTCAGTCCGGGATCTGGGTAATTGGTTGCGCTCTAAGAGGCTTTCGCCCGTAGAACTCACGGAATCCTATCTGGAGCGCTTGGAGGCCCTTGGGCCAAAACTGGGAGCGGTTGTGACGATCACCCGGGAGTTAGCGCTGGAGGAGGCTCGGGCGGCCGAGAAAGAAATCCGGCAAGGAAGATATCGAGGTCCCTTGCACGGCATCCCTTATGGAGCTAAGGATCTCCTGGCAACCAAAGGCATTCCTACTACCTGGGGAGCCGCCCCTTACAAGAACCAGGTCTTCGATTTTGATGCCACTGTGGTCGAACGATTACGGCACGCCGGGGCCGTTCTCATTGCCAAATTGGCTATGGTGGAACTGGCTGGAGGGTTGGGCTATAACGTGGCAGACGCTTCCTTTACCGGTCCAGGACGGACTCCCTGGAATACCAATTACTGGAGCGGCGGTTCTTCCAGCGGTTCAGGAGCGGCCGTGGCGGCAGGTTTAGTGGCGTTCGCGATCGGGTCAGAAACTTCAGGCTCGATTATGACCCCAGCCGCCTTTTGCGGAGTTACAGGGTTGCGTCCTACTTATGGTCTCGTCAGTCGCCACGGCGCTATGGCTCTGTGTTGGACCCTCGACAAGTTGGGGCCGCTTTGCCGAACAGCCGATGACAGCGGGCTGATCTTGGCCGCTATGGCTGGCCGCGACTCGAAAGACCCGACCACTTTAAACGAGAAATTTGGCTATTCACGGGCCTCGTCCAAAGGGAAAAAATTCAGGTTGGGCATCATCAAAGGAACGATGGAGAAGGCCCAGCCCGAGGTGCAGAGAAATTTTGCTAATTCCTGCGAAATCCTGAAACAGTTTGCCCATGTAACGCCTGATGTGGAGCTTCCGGATTTTCCCTATGGGCCGGTGATTGATATTATTGTAAACGCAGAAGGCGCCAGCGCATTCTCTGATTTGATCGAGAGTGGACAGGTGCAGGAGTTGAAGGCTCCCAAGGATCGCATTGGTGGATACGCCGGGCTGACGGTTTCTGCAGTGGATTACCTGCGGGCGATGCGTGTTCGGGGATTAATGAAACAGCCCATGGACCACTTATTGTCTCAATTTGACGCCCTGATCGCTCCTACGGTACCCACCGTTTCTTATCCCATTGGAGTGGAGTTTGAAAAGGCTTATCCTGAAAATGAAGGAGGACCCGCAGTCATTCCGGCCTGCAACGCGGTAGGGGTTCCAGCCATTTCCGTACCCAACGGATGCGGCCGGGAGAATCTGCCTACCGGCATCCAGTTCATCGGGCGTGCCCGTAGTGAACGCACGTTGATCCAGATTGCGAGCGCTTACCAGGATGTGACCGATTGGCACCGTCGTCGCCCGCCAATGTAATGTTTTTATCCTAAATCACGAAGTCGAAAATTGCCACTTGTCCGCGCCCCATAGTCGACAACACCTAGGACCGGTTATTTTGGATTCGGCGGAAATGGTCCACCATGAAGACCATGAAGGGCATGAAGAAGGAGCTGAGTTTTCCCATTGGCACCTGGGAACACCAGTAGTTGAGCTTGCTTACTGAGGCTCACAGGCAGCAAGCAAGGCCCGTGGATAGATTTCAATGGGGAGGAGTTAGTCCGATGGTCTCGGGAGCTTCGTACTTGAATCCTTCATGGTCTTCATGTCCTTCATGGTAGTAGACCTGTTATTTGGAGTCGGAGATTAGTCGTTTGTTGTCTGCTGTCCGAAGCGCCACACTTTTCGGTCGCCGACAACGCCTGGAAACTTCCGGCGAATTCGGCCTGATTTTGGCTAATTTTGTCGCTGGATCAAGGTCGAATGTCGCTCCTGCACAGTCCGAAAGTCGCCTGTGTGGACCATCCAGAAGTTCTTAGGCGTGACGAGTGTTTCGTTGGGTTCGAGGTTTATGACGTTATAAGACTGCAGGGACATCTCGACCTTTTTGTCTGGAGCCACCTGAACTGGAAAATTGAGTCGTTGGGGGCTGGGGGAAATGACGCTGATGGCCATCCCCATCTCGGCAGTCCACAGGTCGATCAAAGGAGCTCCTCGACTAAGAGTACCGTCTTCTATCCCTGTATCGAAGGCTTGGGCGAAATTCTCACTTGAGATTTGAAAAGCTTCGCTATTTTGCTTTCCTCCAAGGAAACACCAAAGGGAGTAAGACGGGGTTCCGGCTTTGGCCCTTGCTGCATCTAAGCGAAAAAAGCTACAGACGATTTTGGTAATTCGGATTGCCCGGTCCTTTTCCATATTGCGATAGGCAACCCACAGAAGTGCCATGTCGGGATAATCCTGGTAGAACTCGATGGTCAGGCTTTTTTCCATTTGCATACCTGACGGGGTCTTGGCATATCCGGTCAGGTGGAGACACTTACCCTTCCCAAATTGGGTCTTGATCTCCGACATACCCACATTGCGGTAATCCACGTTAAAGTCCTTCAGCTCGATCCCGTCAACTTCAAGGTAGTGTGGCGGTTTGGCCTTGGCCGGATCGGGAGGGATGTCGTTAATGGAAAGCCACTCGCCCTCTTTCTCAAAGAAGACTCGACAGTACATCTCGCTATCAAATCGCAGCCGGATCCGAGAATGGCGAAACCAAATTTCATCGTCCTGGATGGCGCTGTAACTAATTTCGTGAGCCGCCTGGTGCGGGTTAGCTGGGTTTGAGCCACCGCAACCCAGGCAGATCAAGCATTCCAGCAAACACAAAACTGTTAAGATCGGGCTCGCAAGGGGAATTCCCCTTACGCTGCCACGAAGATTGGATGCTTGCCACATGGACAACCACGCTCGAGAAGCGTTCATCCCTCTCCACCGGTGGGGGTGAGGGACTAAATATTCCCCTCTCGGGAGGGGCAGAAGGCGTAGCCTTCGGGGTGGGTCCTTGCGATTGGGAGGACAACCCACCCCTGCACCCCCCCCAAGAGGGGAATTCCTCTCCCCTCGCTCCCATTGGGGAAGAGGGGAAGGGGGTGAGGGGAGTCCCCGCCATCGTGCATAATTTGCGAATAGGATCCGAGGCATGCCGGAGGTCCAAACTCCATTACTGAGTGCTGGCAAATGGCCAAGTATGGGTTTTTTTAGTCATGATGAGAAAAGCTATCCCACCGCCCATCAGAGTCAATAATCCGTAGATGATGTATTTCATGCCGGCGTTACCAAAAACATACAGCCATCCTAACAAGGCGATGACACAGGGTAAAGGATAGAAGAACATCTTGAAGGGGCGATGAATTTCGGGATGATACTTCCTCGCCCACACGAGGGCCACAATCTGCCCGATAAATTGCACCAAAATACGGGCGGTCATCAAGGCACTGATCACATCAGCCAAGTCAAAGAAACTGGCTGCCACCGACAACCCTCCAATGAGCAAGAGAGAAACGTGGGGAAAATCCTTTTTTTCATGCAGCCGGCCGAAGACGCGAAAGAAATTCCCGTCCAGTGCAGCGGCGTAAGGGATCCTCGAATAAGTCAGAATGAGCGCATAGATGGAGGCAAAGGCAGTCCAGAGAATCAGCAGGCTGATCGTCACGCCGGCCCAATTGCCATAAAGCTTCTCCATAAATAAGGAAGCAATAAATTGGGACTGTATCGCCTCTTTCCATGGAATGACTCCAATGATGCTCAGACTGATTAAGAAATTGATGACCAGGACGGCCAACACAGAAATGACCAGTGCGCGAGGAATGGTGCGAGGGGGGTCTATGACCTCGTCGCCCAGATAACAAACGCCGTAATAGCCCAGGTAGCAATACATAACGTACAGCGTGGCGGACCCTAAGCCCATTAAGAACCCGGTGCCGAAGGAAAAAGCGTGGGGCGGGAAGGAATAGGCAAGGGCAGCCTTGAAGTGAAGTAGCCCGGACAAGATCACCCAGCCGACCGTGACCAGCATCCCTACCCAGAGCGCTACCATCAGCTTGGCGATGGAACTGATTTTTCGATACAGTAACAGGGTAGCCAGGATGCCGGCTCCCGCCGCCACGAACTTGTGCTGAAGCGGTGTCACGCCCTGCCAGAGGTAATCCGTGTATTGGGCTACGGCAATGTTTCCAGAAGCTATCTCCAGAGGGCCGCTGCAGATAAGCTGAAAAATAAACAGGAACGCCCAAAAACGTCCCCACTTCTCGCGGCCGAAACACTCGCGCAAATACACATAAGAACCTCCTGAACCGGGAAGGGCTGCCGCCAGTTCACTCCAAACCATCCCGTCGGCAATGGCAATAGCCGCTCCTAAGAACCAACCCAGCAGCGCTTGAGGACCACCCATGGCGCCAATGATGAGTGGGAGGGTGATGAACGGCCCGGTCCCAACCATGTTGGACATGTTGATCGATGTCGCGTTGAGCAGGCCAAGGCGACGTTCCAACTGAAGTGGCTGCTGCTTTACGTTTTTCCCAGTGATGGAATTTGGCATAGCCGAAGATTATCTAAATCCGGCCGTTAGATTAAACCGCAGAGGCGCGGAGAAGAGGGGGCCGAGGATAGAGGATAGAGGATAGAAGATCGAGGATCACATGAGATTCGTTGCTGTTCCCTTCTCGATCCTCCATCCTCTATCTTCGACTGCAGGGGTGCCATTTTATCTGTGTCCTAGAGTCTCCGCGTCTCTGCGGTTGATTCTGTCTTCTGACTGCTTCCCTCTAACCACTTGTCACTCATCACTTGTCACTGTCTCACTAACTCCCGTCTGGCACGCCACAAATAAGGATCCTGTTGGAGTGCTTGTCTAAAAGCTCGTTGAGCCTTCTCAGTATTGCCTTTCGCCTTTTCACCTAAGCCGGCCAGGAACAGGCTCATCCCTGATCTGGATTGTTCCTCAGAGCGTGGACCGGCAGCAGAAACCAATGGGTCAAGAAGTGCGTCTGCTTCCTGGTTTCTGCCCTGCTTTTTCAGGGCCAGTGCACGGTAATAAGAGTCTTCTGAAGGCCCATCGCTTCCTTCGTTTTGAATCTGTTCCCACAATTCCTGGGCCTTTTGTAATTGGCCAGACGCCAGATAAACCGTGCTCATCAGATACAGCGTCCGCGCGTTATCTCCTTTTGTC
>QHZQ01000111.1:6446-24537 GCA_003224725.1 Acidobacteriota bacterium
ATACTGGTGATCTGCCAGCGCCTTGTCGCCCAGGCCGATGGTGGCATTGAGGTACACCTCACGAACCGAGTGCCCCCCTTCCCAGGGCTTAAAGCTTTGAGACATCAGTATGTCTAAGGCCTTTCGGTAATCTCCTCTATCGACCTGGAGGGCCGCATCGGCGAGGGCAATATCCTGGATCTGCCTGATCTGAGGAGGCGCTCCTTCTAATAACGTCTTGCGTTTTTCTGGCTGATCAGTCAGGGCGTAGAGTTGATCGAGATCGCGGTAGAGTCGATAATCCGCGTTGTTGGCCTTGATGGCCATCTCGTAACGTTGGACTGCCTTTTCCAGGTTGTGATCCTGCTTCCAGTAGGCATAGCCCAGATTGCGCTGGGCCACCGCAAAATTAGGATTGATGCCAAGGGATGCCTCCCAAGCTTTCATGCCCTCTGCATAGCGCTTCTTGGCGTAGAGGAGATTGCCCAGGTAATAATGAGCTTTGTCGTCGCGGGGATTGTACTTCAATGCGGTCTTCAAAACAGCGATGCTTTCCAGGCGGTGGGGAAAAACATAGTCGCTTCTGGCTTGCCGCGCCAACTCGAATTGCTTGCCAGCTTCTGTCGTCTTTCCCTGAAGGTCGAGATAGAAACCAAGGGTGTAAGTAATGAAAGGATGGATGGAGGTTTCTCCAGTCCGAGCCAGGGCCAGTCGCAGGACTGCAATGCTTTCATCCATCAGGCCGGCATCTTGATAATCTTGCTGAACCTCCAGATAGATTTCATCATCCCGACTAAAGACTTCCAGCAATCGATCCTTAGCCTTTCCTGCGCCGGCGGCATTTTTGAGCTCGAGCTGAATTAGATAGTGTTCATGCAAGGCTAAATAGTCCAGAGGATCGAAGCGCAGCACTTTTTCAATCTGAGTTAACGCTTCCTTGTGCCTCCCGGATTTGCGATTGGCAATGGCCCACAAGTCCTGGGCGCGCAAGTCCAGGGGATTCATTGTGGCAGCCTTGTTGAGTTGTTCAATGGCCTCTTCGAATTTCTTATCTCGCAACGCGATTTCGCCCAGATAGTAATGACCCAGCGGGGCGTAGGTTCCACCACGAATAAGTTTCCAAAAATTATCCTTGGCCAGGTCGAGTTCGCCGCGGTCGCGATGGTATAATCCGTGATAGTAGTTGGCTACGTCATCGTGGGAGTTGCGCTTGAGCCCGGTTTCGATTTCCTGGTGGGCCTTGTCTGATTCCCCCGCTTTATAAAGCAAAATCCCTAAGGCGACATGAGAGTTGGAGTGGCCCGGATCTATTTCCAGCGCTTTGCTGTAGGTCTCACGAGCTTTGACATCTTCGCCCTCTTTCTCCAGGTTGACGCCTTCCAGGTAGACTTCCTCTACGGTTTTTGAAGTGGGTCTGGGCGGCATCTCTGTGGGGACGGCTGGTGGAGGAGGATTGCCGTCGTGCGGCTCAGCGCTGGAGAAGTGGATAATCTCACGCCCTTGAGAATCGCTCAATTTCAAGCTTAGCTCTTTCGGGTTCACTCCCACAGCCGGAACTGGCAGGGTTTCAGAATAAGGGTGGTCAGGGCTGGCGCTGATAGCTTTCCGGAAGACCTCTAGCTGACCGGATTTCAGAATGAGCCACACACCTTTCATAAGCCCCGTAGGATTGGCGGCCAGCAGGATCTGCTGGGGTTTCTCTTCCTCCGGTAAGAGCTTCACATTCACGGCAACTTCTTTGTTGGCCGCAACAAACGATCCGGTCTGATTGATGGGATACCAGTATTCCTTCCAATAATCGGCGTGGTGAGGGCCGAGAAACTCATAGTCCAGTTGGGTCTCAAACCGACCACTTTGAATCTCTGCGTAGGGGCCATCCTTATCGCTTAGCAAGGTATCCCAGATACGTCCGCTGGGAGCCGTTCCCCAGGTCCAGGTCTTCTTGCCAGGCGCCTCCTGGAAATTAGCCACATGGGCAACGCCAAGATTCTTCTGATGGTAATAAGCTCCAAAAAAATCGCGTTTACTGGCACGGGCAAAGAGAGACAAGGGCTCCTCCACGTTTTTCCACCAGCTCAAGTCGTTCCCTTGATAGATTGGAAATGTGTAGACGGGGAATCTGGCATGCGGATAGGCAGAGGTCATCGGGTAGACGTATTGCATATCTTCGCTGGCCGGCACGGCTGCGTTGGCCCAGAACCAATACCGGTTTTTGACGGCTGTGCGATTATAGAGAAAAACCTCTTGTTCCAAGTAGGATCTGTCGGGATAGAGAGTCAGCGCTACGAACCAATGCATCCGGGATACCTTTTCGTGATCTCCCACGATGATAGAGGCGCTGCCATCGGGATTTTGGCGCAGGGCAAAATCCACTGGACTCACAGAGGTAACCGTGTGCCCGTTGGGAAAATTAAACTCAATGCCGCCGGAAACCCAGGCTCCGCGAAGCCCCACCAGGCCATACTTGACCACGTTATTGCGATAGAAGACTTCGCGTCGAAATGACTTATCATAAACTGAATAGACATGTCCCCCCAACTCGGGTAGAACGATCACCTTCAAATATTTGTTTTCAAGGAGGGCGGCTTTCCAAGTTTTATTGACTCGATGATCCGTTAAATGGTCCTGAAAAGGATAGGGATAGATTTCCCGATAACCTGTCGCGAAGTAAGGGTTGGGATCATCCTGACCCAGCTCATAGGTCGGAATGACTATCGGTTCGCTCCAGACTCTGACTCTGTCTAGGCCCTGGGCTTCCACATCCAAGCAAAAAGTTAGGGCCATCGTGACGGAAAATATTCCTAACAGTAGGAACATGGTCGATGGTCTATTGTCACGGTCTAAATCACGGTTGGTCTTCTGACTCTTTTTCTGCTAATCACTCATCACTTGCCACTGCTTCACTTCCCCTTAAATATGGCTTTTCGCTTTTCCAGAAAAGCCTTCATTCCTTCTTTTTGATCCTCGGATCCGAACAAGAGGTAAAAGCATTTTCTTTCGAAATCCAAGCCATCGTGCAGGGAAGTTTCAAAAGCTTTAAGGACGGCCTCTTTGGCCAATTTCAAGGCCAAGGGTGAACGTTGACTGATTTCCAGGGCCAGTTTCTTAGCTTCCTCCAGGTACGATTCCACCGTAACCACCCGGTTCACCAGCCCCATAGTTTCGGCCTCCTGAGCTGTCATCATGCGCCCCGTCAGAACCAATTCCATCGTCTTGTACTTGCCCAGAGTTCTGGCTAGGCGCTGTGTTCCACCGGCGCCGGGAATCACTCCAATATTAATCTCCGGCTGTCCAAAACGAGCAGTCTCCGAGGCGACAATTAAATCGCAGAGCAGCGCCAGCTCGCAACCGCCGCCCAGAGCATACCCGCTAACCGCGGCGACAATGGGTTTGGAGATACGCATGATCCGGTCCCATCGAGCGATGTTGTTTCTCTGCATCATCTCGACGGCACTGGCGTCTACCATTTCACTGATATCAGCCCCGGCTGCGAACGCCTTCTCGTTGCCAGTCAGAACTAGACAGCGAAGCGCTTCGTCCTGGTCCAGAGTTTCCAGCGCATCGACTAACTCAGCCATCAACTCCGAATTCAAGGCGTTGAGTACCTTGGGGCGATTCAAAGTCACAATGGCAATCGGGGGTTCGGGGGAGACTCGAATAGTTTGGTAATTCATAATCTATTTTCTGTTCATGGGTGAATAAAACGGGCGTAATGCGTGAAACGTGATACGTGAAACGTGATGCGTGACGGGTGATACGTGATGCCAACTGACCACCGACCACTGACTACTAACTGCTGACTTTAAGTTTACCTTCAGCCCTCTCTTCGGCCTTCACGACTTGATCGGGTTTCAGGTCTGAAATCACCTGTTCAATGCCCCTAGGCCACTGGATGCGGATCTGTTTTATTTTCGTTTCTTCTCCAAGACCAAAGAACACCCGCCGATCGTTCGCTGAAAGATAACTGGCAGTGGTGGAGACATGATTATGCTGGACCTTGCCGCTCTCACTGGTTAGTGTGATCCTGGCTCCAATGCCATCCCGATTGCTTTTGATTCCCCGCAGATCCAGCCCGATCCAATGATTCTTATTGCCCCCCTCATTGCGAATGTAGTAGGCCGGACCGTTGCAGTTCGAGACCACAATATCAATGTCTCCGTCATTGTCCAGATCGCCGAAAGCCGCCCCGCGGCTGGCCCAGACCTGATTGAAAACTGTTCCGGAAGTGGAAGAGACATCCACAAATTTCTTTCCGGCCTTTTTCAGCAACAATGGCTTTTGCATATAGCGCAAGTGCGGTTGGGTCAGCTCAATGTTGTCCATCACATGCCCGTTGGCCAGAAAAAGGTCCTTACTACCGTCGTTGTCGTAATCAAAAATACGCATACCCCAGCCGGCGAATAAACGCGTAATCTCGCCCAGGTTGGAAGTCAGAGTGGCATAGGTAAAGCTTTCATCGCCGTTGTTGCGGAAAAAAGCATAAGATTCATTGGAAAGAGCCGTCGTAACAATGTCGGGGAAGCCGTCATCGTCAATGTCTACAAAATCTGTTCCCATGCCGGCAAAGGTTTTTCCGTCCTCGGTATAACCGACTCCAGCGATGACACCCATTTCCGTAAATGTCCCGTTGCCATTATTCTTGAACAGGAATTGCTGGTACGAGTCGTTAGCCACCGAGATGTCGAGCAGGCCGTCGTTGTTGAAATCCGCAAAGGCAACCCCTAGTCCCTTGCCCTCGCTGGCCTTGATGCGGCTGGGCTCGCTCACATCGGTAAAGGTGCCATCCCCGTTGTTTCTGAAAAGATAATTGGAAATGGGTTTAAAGTTGTCCGGATGGCAGTAGGCTCTCCCACCGGGTTTCTTTTCTCCACAGAAAATGTTGCCGGCAAAACTCCACTGCACATAACGGCAGACAAACAGGTCCAGGTAACCGTCCTTATCGTAGTCGAAGAATCCGGCACTGGTAGTCCAGCCATCGGTTTTGATTTTGGCCTTGGCGGTCACATCCGTGAAGCTGCCGTTGCCGTTGTTGTGATAAAGGATGGAGTCCCCGTAATTCGTCACATACAGGTCGGTAAAGCCGTCGTTGTCGTAATCTGCTGCCGCCACACCCATTCCGTAACCTCTGCCTTGTAAACCGGCTTTTTCGGTGACATCCGTGAACGTGCCATCGTGATTATTTCTGAAAAGGCGATTCCAGAATTCGGGAGAAGATTTGTCTGGGGTTTCTGCATCTGGCTGAGGATCTTTAAGCTTGGCCCCGTTCACGAAAAATACATCCAGCCAACCGTCATTATCATAATCAAACAGGGCCACGCCCCCGGTTGCCGATTCGATGAGATATTTGCTGCTGGTAGCCGAATTGCGGTGCAGGAAACGAAGGCCGGATGTCGCCGTCACGTCGGCATAGGTAACGGCCGCCGTTCCCTCGTTGGATCGCGTCTCTAAGGAATAGGCCGCCCCAATTACCGGGAGGGTCAGAAGGGTCAGTGCAGAACGAATCATTCTCATCTCTAACCAGGCTATTATAGTCCAGGACCGGCCGAGGTCGGGAGGGCGAGGCTCCGGCCGAGCCTCATGGGGTAAGGACTTGCTGGGGCGATGGCTCGCCGGGAGGCTCGCCCTCCCAATTCTTTCACAACTTCCCCCTGGCTGCTTCCAACAGTCGAGGGAAATAATCCAGACAAAATTGAGACCAGCTTTCCAATTGCTCGCGGCGGCTCTTCAGTTCCGGCAAGGTCAGGAAACACAGGTCGGTAATACAGGCTTCCCCTTTGGCCACATTCGCCTCACCTAACCCGCACAGGTGAACGACGCCAAAATGTACCTGACCGACGGGCGTAGAATCGTCGTTCAATAAGGCGACGATTTTTGTATTGAACATTCCTTCCATCTTCAGCTCTTCGTGGAGCTCTCGCTGCACGGCCGTCTCATAGAATTCCCTTCCCACATCAAAGAGGCTTTCATCATCGGGATTGATATGCCCCCCAATACCAATGGAGCCTTTGGCCACTAAACGTTTCTCGCCAGAGCTTTTCCCTCGAACATAATGCAACAGAGAGTCTCCGCGGTGGATCAAAACATAAGGGATGATCTGCTTGAAGCCAGGATCTTTCTCGGCTTGGGAGCGAGGCACAAACCGCGTGTTTCGTGTCTCAAAGATTTGCTCAAGGTAACGGTCCGGATTCAACTGGATGCCCTGAAACGCACCCATTTCGTCCAGCAATTCTCGGGGAAAGGCTAAAACCCATTCTTCGGCCATGCACCTATCTCCAGGAAGCGACCTATTCAAGATTGTGTTGCACCAACGAGGCGGGACTCGAAGAGCCTGCTTTCAGGTAATGCTTTAGCCCACTGTGAGGATCGAATCGAGAATTCTTTCTCGTTTGTGAAATCGTCGTCGTTCTCGCCCTCGTCGTGGCGCTCGGGTTTTGGATTTCGAGGACGACGACGAGCACAATGTGCCGGGATATCGAGGGGTCAAAGCCTTTGACTAGTAGTAGTAGCGAGCAACCTCAGACCGCCCAGGAGTGCGATTCTATCGGCCACGGACCCCTCACCCGGCCTTCGGCCACCCTCTCCCATTGGGAGAGGGGCGGGGGGTGAGGGGACGGCAGCTTAACAAATTTGGCCAAAGTTTGAACTTCTTCGCCACCAAGTAACCCTAGTCCATCGGGTAAGGCCAAGGACCCCGAGTAAACAATCCGCCATCAATATACAGGGTTTGGCCGGTAATGAATTCGGCTTCATCGCTTGCCAGGTAACAGACGGCTGAAGCTACGTCGCGAGGAACGCCAACTCGACGCATTGGGGCTAGAGGTGCCCAGGTGCCGGCATAATCGGGTGCTTCCAGCTTGGTTCTCTCGATCTCGATGGCTCCCGGAGCCACGCAGTTTACCGTAATCCCATACGGTCCTAGCTCTACGGCTGACACTCGAGTGAACATCTCAATACCCCCTTTGCTGGCTGTATAGCTAACGAGCTTGGGAAATGGAATCTTGTTGCAACCGGATCCAATATTAATGATTCGTCCGCCGCTTCGCTCTTTCATATGCCGGCCAGCGCGCTGGGTACAAAGGAAGACACTCTTAAGATTGGTATTAATCACGCGATCCCACTCTGTCTCTTCCAATTCAAGCAAGGATTTCCAAACTTGGGCACCGGCATTATTAACCAAGATGGAGAGCCCAGTGAAAGCCGACAGCACCTCCTGAAACATGTTCGCCACATCTGCCAAGACACCGACATTTCCGCCCACCAGTAAGGTCTGCCGTCCTAAGGCTTCAACCTCTCTGGCAGTTTGCTCCGCACCGGCTCGATCGGAATGGTAGTTGATGGCTACATCACATCCCCTCTTCGCCAGTTCCAAAGCAATGCCTCTGCCTATACCCTTACTGGCGCCTGTCACCAGGGCTGTCTTCCCACTTAATCCTCCAGGCATTTCAATCCCTTTTACGATACACGCTTCTCTGAAACGCGTACCGAGTTCCACTGCGGTCTGAGTATTCCGAGATGGTTTGAAAAAGTCAACAATTTCTCCGTGAAACGGCACTAAAAGTCACCGCGCGGAGACGCAGAGAGTTGTCCTGTGAGACTAGTCAGCAGTCAGGAATCCAGGGTAACTGGATTACTTTGTCCGAGTCTTGCTGGCCACATTCTTATTCGCCCGCTGGGTGAAAACGAAATGATTTGAGGGTTCCTATATGATTCTCTCTCTGTGTCTCTGCCTCTCCGCGGTAACTCTTAGCCAGAAGCGGAGGGAAAATCTCTGGACAATGTCTCCAAAGCGCTTTAAATTGCTGTACCACTGGGGCTACTTGGTGGCGACGAAGTTCAAACTTCGGTCAAACTTGTTAAGCTGCTGTCCCCTCACCCCCAGCCCCTCTCCCAATGGGAGAGGGTGGCCGAAGGCCGGGTGAGGGGTCCGTGGCCGATAGAGCCGCACTCCTCGGCGGTCTGAGGTTGCTCGCTAGCCTGAGCTTACTGGCACCATGATTTCGCTAAAGGCTGCGTTTGTATACCGCATTCGTTCGCTGCGGAGGTGCTTGGGGTCTGGTGACTCTCCTGGTCTTCAAAACCAGTGTGTCCTGGCTTTCTGCTGGGACGGGTGGGTTCGATTCCCACACGCCTCCGCCACTTAAGTTATTTATCATCAATATTGTATGGAGACCGTTTTCCAAATGAGGGTAAATTGGGGGGGGCCTTTTAGAACCCCCTTACTCTTTTTTACCCGCCCTGAATAACTCCTCTGTGTGAATTCAACAAGATAAAAAGTGGCCTCCGATTTGCCGATATATTCGGCATGCTACGAATGTTTCGGCGTCATTCCCCGCGAATGTCCACACCAAAGCGAAAGCTATCGCAGGTGCTCATGTCCTATTTACGTTGAAGGACGAGTCAACTGGAAATTCATCCGAAAGAGCCTGGGAACGCGCAAATGGGATGAGGGTGTGTTGCTGGGTCGTAAGATCGAAGCTGATGGGTTTACTAGTAAGCTGGGACAATACACGATTGAACAGGCACTGAGTTTATATCTCGAAGACGCCCAAAGCCGGAACCTGGCAGGCGAAACGCTAAGGTCCGTGAATATTATTCTGAATCGTTTTCTCGTGCCCGCCTTTGCGGGGAAAAGGCTTCCCGATATCACAGCAGCGACTTTGACAACTTGGCGGACTGGATGGAATCTCGCCCCAATAACCGCTTTGAAGCGATGGGAACCGGGAGCGGACAATCTTTTTTGGTGGGATAGCGAACTGGATATTGACGCTTGGGCGGTCTTCTTCGATATTTACGGTGCCCGCATAGTATTCCGGACAAGCTTTAAAAAACCCAAGGCTTGCTGTTTGTCAAGGAAAACTACTGTTCACAAAGCGAACAGTTCGATTTTCCTTGTCACCTGGACTACAGCATGTCATATATATATAGTGCACGTCACAAATGCATACAGATAGTGCACGTCACAAATTTGCCATACATATAGTGATAAACCTATAGTGCAACGTCACAAATGTATACATATCGTGCACGTCCACAAAATGTATATATAGCGCTAGACGTATAGTGCACGTCACAAACGTATACATATCGTGCACGTCGTAAATTGTCGATAGAATTGTCAGGAGAACTGTCTAAATGAATAAAAAGAAAAAGACACTATCTACTAAACAATTCGTCAAGCAGTGTACAAACATTACGATGAAGTACCTCTCTACGCTTCCAACAGACGAACGCCGCAAAAGGGTTAGAGCTTTCAAGAGGGCGGCAACTAGTGCTTGCCGTGATGGGAGTCCCAAGCATCGAGTAGCTTCTGAATTACCCGAGCTTCGTATGTCGGCACGAGAGCCTGAATAGCGTGCAAAAACTCCTCTCTGGTGCAATTGGAATCTGAGAACATTCTATAGACTTCTTGAACGTCTCTTTTCAGCTTAATTTCCTCGACGGTTCTGGGTCTCTTCCTCCCACGAGATTTTTCAGCCCGCATTACGTCTTGTATGTCTTGATCTCTTTTACGGGTCATGAAGGGTGTTCCTAAGTTCAACCCATTCCGTCCCACAAAAACTGCCCATTAGAGCCTGTCTGTTTATTGCTCTTTTTCTTTCTTATCTGGTTCAACTAGTCCTGGCTTCATAGCCTCTAGCAAGCTCATCATTTGGTTCCATTCACGTTCCTTCATTGGAAAAGCGCCACGTAATATTGGCCAAACTGTTCCAGGTATTGGAAGAGGAATATCCTTGAGCCCTTGCAGAGGTCGGGGAGGGTCAATAACATGACCGATTTTGGAAAGTACTTGTTTTTCCATTGGTTTCCCCTCCTCGGCTAATTCTAATGCCTGAAAATCTGATAAACAAGCGAAATCTAAACTATCTCTAAAATCCCGCACGAATGCACTTACTGATTTTGGATTGAACCCTTTGTAGGTGATAAGTTCGCGCTCCATAGCATCATTAGCCGGGAAACCACTTTCGCGGTGCTGATCAATTAATTCCTTATAGATTTCAGGAGTCAAAACCGCCTCTTGAAGTGATTTAATCCTGCGTGGATCATCCGCAGCAAGATTGACAATTTCAATCGCTCGCTGGGTAGGAACAATTCGCTTATTCATTTCCTGCACAAGTCCAAACTTCTTTAATGCCGATACCACGCTCATCGCCTGTCCGTGCGCTTTGGAAAAACCAATATGGACAGCGGCAATCTCCGGCGGCGCTCCTGCCTTACCATCAATCTTAAGAAGTTTCCCTACGCGTTCCACTGCATTCCTAAGTCCCACAGTCGGATAATTCGGGCTCCGGTGACGAGGTTTCTTCAAGCCTTGCCGTTCGCTCGCTTCATTTTTTCCAACCCGCTCTTTCATCATAAAGGGCTCCTCGCACAGTAGAAGATAAATCTGCTAAGTAGCCTGGTCAAGAAAAAAATCACTGCCATCATGATATTTCTTGTTGACCTAATGTGGCTAATTTTGATAAAGTCAGATCATTTAGAGCTTGGAGGAACTGCTAACGGATGACACATCAAACTAGTGTAAGGGTGTTGGCCTCGGCAAAGAGTTCAAGAAATGTCATGGAGCAACACATTAATTAATAGGACACTACCCGAAACAAACCTTCAATCTTTTTTTGTGGGGGTGATTTGGGGGTCCGACCGTCATTTCAGGCATCTACAGCCCTTCCAGCCGCTAATAAAATTAACAACTTATTGATATGAAAAGACACCACTTAGTTCGATTCCCACACGCCTCCGCCAATCCACAACGGCTGGCCGTCGAAGACACAGCGTGGCAGAAGGCGGCAACCAAAAACAACCGCGGAGACGCGAAGGACGCAAAGAAGACCACCAAGAGAATAGGAACAGGGATGAGAAAGCGCAAAGACTTCTCGTTCTTATCTGCGCCCTCTGGGAAGACAGAAAAGGAGGCCCGCTTGAATCGTAGAAAGTTTGTTGGCCTGACCGGAATCAGTGTTGCGGTCGCGACCGCCCGCTTATCGACAGTTGAGACCTCTTTCCAGGACGAGGAAGGTCGTGCCCCTCGCAAGGCGTTAATGAAAGTAGGCACCCAGCATGGATCTTCGAACGAGATCCTGGGATTACTCGCTGCCCTTGGTGTCAATCACATCTGCAGTGCACTTCCCTCACCGCGCCTGGATAGTAACTGGTCGGTAGACGGCCTAATGAGACTGCGAGAGCGGGTCGAATCTTATGGGATCAAGCTCGACATAGTTCCATTGCCACTCAGCTCCAACTACATTACTGCAGTGGAAAATCCCAACATTCTGCTAGGAAAGAGTCCGGAACGGGACCGAGAAATCGATGACATCTGCCAAATGATTCGTAACGCTGCTCGGGCTGGCATTCCTGCCCTGAAATACAACCTGAGCATTCTCGGTGTAGTGCGCACTGAGCCAAGTCCCGGCAGAGGGGGTGCTCGTTATAGTACTTTCGTTTATGAAAAAGCCAAACAGAAGTTCCCTCTTACCGAGGCTGGGCCAGTTAACGCCGAGCAATACTGGGAGCGCATCACTTACTTTCTCAAACGGGTCATTCCGGTGGCTGAGGAATATAAGGTGCGCATGGCTTGCCATCCTCACGACCCCGGGATGCCACCGGACACAGGCTTCCGGGGTGTGCATACGGTATTGGGCAGTGTGGAAGGCCTCAAGCGGTTTGTGGAGATGATGCCTAGCTCCTATCACGGCCTAAATTTCTGTCAGGGGACCATCTCTGAAATGCTGGAGCAGCCACAGCAGGAGATCTTCGACGTGATTCGCTATTTCGGTTCGCGAGGTAAGATTTTTAATGTTCACTTTCGCAACATCCGGGGACATTTCCTGAGTTTTCAGGAAACGTTCATTGACGATGGCGACGTGGACATGCTGCAGGCCATGAGGGTCTATAAAGAGGTGGGTTACGATGGCATGATGATGCCAGACCACGTACCGCAGGTTCCCGGGGACCCCAAGGGATACCAGGCTTTTGCTTACACTTTCGGTTACATCAAAGCGTTAATTCGGGCGGTAGAGGCGGAAGGGTGATCTGCGAACACCACGACAATACTCCTGCTACCCGCGCTGAGGCGTGCGGCTATTCGAAACCCAGCACACCCTTCCGGGATCATCGGAAAGACGAAAAACCACCAAGACACTAAGAGAAACAATCAGATAACGCTAGACACGGAACTAAGAGTCACCACCGCAAAAAGTTCCCTTGAGAACTCCAGCCGTTTTTAGGATAACCCGCGAAGGTAGGCTTCTTAGGCGAAGACAATCCGCTATGAACCCCGATTGAAGAGGTACTCCAGGAGGAAAAGTAACCTTGCCGCTTCCTTTGTGCCTTGGTGGTTCTTTCTCTGCGGTTAGTTTGGTTGCGACCACAGGCCGCGTTAAGTCTTGACACTAGTCTTTCTGGCCTTGGGTTAAGTTGAGGGAAGCTTTCACGGGTTTCGAGATGATCTGATGAACACGCTGGATAAGAGTCTCAAGCCCTCCTTTGGGAAGGTCTTTGGTCTCGATGGGGTCGTGGAGGTAGACAGTAATCTTGGAGGGACGGAGCATCCAGCTCCCTTTGCGATTAAATTGGAAGGATCCGCAAATGGACATAGGGACAATAGGAACGCCGAGGTGGTGGGCCATAAGAAATCCACCCTTTTGAAACGGGCCGACCTGACCGTCCAGAGTGCGGCTGCCTTCCGCAAAAATGATTACACTGATACCCTCCTGAATGTAAGCGCGCACGCGCTCCAGAGTCTTCTTAAATTGGGAAGGCCCTCCTCCCGGGCTCACCGGGATGTTCCCAAAACGTTTCATCATCCATCCATAGGCAGGAATCTTGAAGTGCGAATCGAGTTCCAATCCTCTGACAAACTGAGGAATCGCAGAATAAACCACAAAGGCATCGAAGAGATTGACATGATTGCAAATGAAAATGCTGGTGCGCTTACGGTCGAAGCCAGGTGCGTATTTCACTTCAAACTTAACTCCGGCCACGCGCAGGATGTTGCGGAAAAAGACGCGCTGCGGCCAATCGTTTCGGCGGGGGTCGATGAATATGCCCAGAAAGACCAGGAAACTGCAGACCGGAAAAAAGTGAATGATGCTTATGAACCAGAGGAAGGCACTGCGAATGACTAAATAGATTCCTCTTAGCATGTTGATCAAAGGTAACGTGAAACGTGAGACGTGATGCGTGAAACGTGAAACATAAATGGAGTCCATTTCGTTATTCAGGCTTCACGCTTCAGACCATCACATCCAGGGCTGAAGGAAGAACTTCTATCGATTCCGGGTGACAGCGAATAACCTCACCATCAATCATCACGCTGATCGGTTCAGGCAACTGGAACTCTATCCGGCGGGCGGCAACACAGGAAATGAGCGGGTGTTTCAAATGGGCGCCGCTGAAGATTTTTGGGAAAGTTCGCACGAAATCCCACCTTCCAATGGTTCCCACGCGGGTCACCTCCACCAGGCCGTCTGCGGTATTGGCGTTAGGCGCAATCATCAGTTTCCCTCCCGTGAAACGACTGTTGGAAAAGGTCAGGTAGGTGCAAGGACGTCCGTCGACTTCTGCAGCTCCATCCAGCCGTAAGGGAAATACGGGAAAATGGAGCCGCAGCCAACAAATCAGTATGGCCATCAAGTAGCCCGCCTCCCCTAGATGTTTAAAGCGACGATTGGTTAATTCGCCGGCCTCGGCGGTAAAACCGATACTCACCAGGTTGATATAATGCAGCATGCCCTGCCGATGGCTGAGCCGAATGACGTCACAGGGCCGGGAGCGCTCCGCTAGAATGGCCTCGACGGCATGCTCAAGGCCTCGATCACTGAAGTCACGCAAAAAAGAATTACCCGTCCCCAGCGGCAAGAAGCCCAGTGCGACGCGATCCTGGTCTCCATCGCGAGGAAACAGGCCATTGACGATCTCATAACTGGTGCCATCACCTCCTACAGCCAGGAAACGCCGATAGCCCACGACGTAAGCCTCTCGGGCCAGGTGGCAGGCGTCGCCGCTGGAGCGGGTCTCCTCAGCGTCAATCTTGAGCCCTTGCTCCCGCAAACGATCCAGGATTTGTCTGGCCTGCTTGCCGCAGCGGCCACCGCCGGCCACGGGATTGATGATTGCTAGATAGGCTGTCATCCAGGCTTCTTTCCATGCATTCAGAATCCATTCCAGTCGAGCAAGACCAAAATCTGAAGTTGTAATCACCGGCAAGACACCAAGAACACAACCCGGCCTCTTGCCGCAGCCAAAACCAACCGCAGAGACGCGGAGAAAGCTCTTGCACGCAGATGAACGCAGATCGATGGCACTGCCGTAGCAGTCGAGGATAGAGGATTGAGGATCAAAGATCGCGTAAGACTGCTATCGATCCTCGATTCTCTATCCTCAATCCTCAGTTTTTCTCCTTCTCTGCGTCTCTGCGGTTGGTTTTTTGGTTGTGCAGAATGATGCTTTACTCGACTTCTACAAATTCTTCAGGGCTACCGCGCGCTCAAAGCAGTCAGCGATACGCTCAGCCAGAACTCCACGCTTGATTTTCATGGAAGCTGTACGAGGAAAGTCCTGGTCCCAGACCATGTAAGCGCTCAGCCGCTTGAAGTCTGGCAGCTTCCGATTTCGGGTCTGCAACTCGGCTAGGAGAGCCGCTGTAGGTTCATCTCCGTGCTCAAGGCGAAGAACCATCATCAATTGCTCGCCCAAAAGGGAACGGCGTTTCCAGACGAAATTTACGGCGAGGACACAGTATTCTTTAACGGGGATACCATCGAAGACAGACTCCACATCCTCAGGATAAATGTTTTTACCGCCCTCCGTCACGATCATGTTCGTGACACGACCCAAGAGTTGCAGATGGCCCATGGCATCCATTCGACCCAAATCTCCCGTCATGAGCCAACCATCAACCAGAGTTTCGGCTGTTAATTCGGGATCATCCAGATAACCTGCCATCACCATCTTACTGCGTGTGGCTACCTGGCCAATCCCCTAGGCATCACAGTTCACCAGCTTGATCTCCACGCCCGGCAGCGGCTTGCCCACGGTATCGGCGCGGAACGGTTTGAGATCGTTGACGGTGATGGCCGTGCCGGCCTCTGTCAGCCCATAGCCATTAGCTACCGGAATACCTAGGTCGTAAAAGAACTGCAGGGTCGAGGGTTCGACAAAGGCGCCCCCGGTAATCATTGCCAGCAGCTCTCCTCCAAACGCCTGGTGAATTTGGGGAAGCAAACGACGGCTGAGGGTTGGATTCGGCTTATTGCGGGTGAGCCCTCGATTAAGGGCAACCAGTCGATCCAGCCACCAGCGGCGGTGCATGGGTAATGCCTTGAATCGAGCTCGCAAACCGCTTTCCAGCGCCTTAAGCACCATCGGCACGACACTGACATAGGTAATCTTGTAGCGGGAGAATGCCTCTTTGACATACTCCGGACGCAGGGTCCGCAGGTGGACCACAGTGGCGCCACAAACAAAAGGACCGACAAAACCAACCATGAAGTCAATGGCATGGTTGGTCGGCAAAATGCTCAGATAGCGTACTCCCGGACAGAAGGGATACCAAGCCATCAGCGCCTGACATTGCTCCAGGTAGTTTTCATGGGTGAGCATGCAGCCCTTGGGACGGCCACCGGTGCCCGAGGAATAGACGATAGAGGCGATATCCTGGCGACGGCGTGGAACGAAACGAGGCTCCGCACTATCGCGACACTCTTCCCAGCGCCAGCTGTTTGACAGGTCAAGGTCTCTGGGAGCCTCCGTAACGATAACCGTTGGCACAGCGAGTTCCTTGAATCCGGCCGCCTGAGTCAGTAATCGCCATAAAGGGTATTCAACGATCAACAGCTTGACTTTCGCATGAGCCAGCAAGGGCAAGTGCTCCGAGGCACTGAGCTTATGATCCACGGGAACCAAGACACCCCCGCAGTAAAACACAGCGTAAGCCCCAATCAACCATTTGGACTGGTTGGACATGATGATGGCGCCGCGGTCGGCCTCTTTGAAACCCGCCCTCTGCAAAACGTGAGCGATAGATAAAGCGCTGCGTTGGAAATCCGAATAAGTGAGGCGGCAATTTTCGCGATCACGGTCTGCTTCAATGAGTGCGACCTGGTTTTGCCACTTGTCGAGCGCTTCACCGAGCGCCTCGCCCAGGCATTGGTAAGGAGAAAGGTCGGGAGCGGCGTGTTTCATCAAAGTCGAGACTGGATGCGCTCCGCCAGAGTGCGAAAATCGGAAACCCCTTGAAGCTCGTAATCAGGAAGTTCCACGTTGAAGTGGCTTTCCAGCTTGGTCAGCAGGTCCAAAGTCTGGAGGCTATTGATTCCAAGCTTCTTGAAGAAGTCGTCGTCCGGGTTGAGCTGGCTGGCTGGAACCTTGAAGTGCTCAGAGGCCAACAGGATGAGTTGTTGGAGAGTTTGATCAAAAGTTAGCATGGTTTCTTGGTACCTCATATTTTAGCAGCCAAATTATGCATCCTCGGCCTCACGGGGTAGCCTCGGAGAGGCGGAAGATAATAGGGGTAGGGGCATCCAGGAGACCAGCCCCGGCAGGGGCGAAAGAATCTGGATGGGAGATAAATTGTCACGCCTGGTCTTTCGCCCCTCCGGGGCTCCTTCATCCATCTCCCTTATCCCACGGCTGACGACGTGGGCTATTATCTTGCGCCTCTCCGAGGCTAATACCAATGGCGCATAATTTTGGTAGTACTCGATTTCATGAATACCCTTACGAATGCCTTCCGTTTCTGGGCCGGTTGTTGGTAAAACATCATCTTGCTCTTACTCTTACCCTTACCCTTACCCTTACTCTTGCTCTGAGTCTTGCTCAATTGGTCGGCAGAAAGCCGAGCACGAGCAGGAGCAAGAGTACGAGCATGAATGGTCACCGTATTGCGAAAATGGCGGACTATTGACGAACCACCTCAAGGTAGATAAGGTTGAACGTCACTACTCTCGACAAACTTGCGCAAGGCCGCTTCAACCACCGGCCGATTGAATAACTCACAAAAGAGGTCGATCTCCTGTTGCAGTTCCTCATAAGGAATCCGCTTGATAAATCGCTTTGCCATCGTCGTGGCGGTAGAATCGACCTTGATAATCTGGGCGGCGACTCCTCTTGCCACCCGCAGGGCCTCACCTTGACCGACAAGCTGGCTGACCAAACCCACTGTTGCCGCCTTAGCCGCACTGATGCTGCGACCGGTGAAAAGCAAATCGCGAACGAAGCTATTGCCGAGATCTCTCTTCAGACGCGGGATCCCTCCAAAGCCCGGGATCAGGCCCAGGCGCAGTTCCGGAAAGCAGAAGCGCGCGCTGCGATCGGCCACAATCATATCGCAGGTGAGTGCCAGCTCGAAGCCTCCACCAAAAACAACTCCGTGCACTGCGGCTACGGTGATCAGAGGCAATGCGTCGATGCTGTTGTAAACACCGTGAATACGTTCCAGGAAATTACGCACGCCAGCCGCGCGTTCGGCTGAGGTCAGGCTTTGCAGAAGGCGATAGGTTTCGCGCAAGTCCGCGCCTGCGCTGAAGCCCGCTGGAAGTTGGCTGTGGATGATCAAGACCCGGGCCTCGGAAGCCTGATCTTTCAAATGCTCTGCAAAGTTTTCTAGCTCTTCCAAGGTAGCAAAGCCAATCTCGTTGCAGGGTTGATGGTGAAGGGCCAGCTCCAAGACTTGTCCTGTCAGCTTCCAGGACAATGTTTTGCCGTCAAATAGGGTCATAAACGTTTCATCTCAGCAGCCTAATGTTGTTGCGTGAAATGGCGCCATGGATGGGTCACCGTCCTCGCCACACCCATGTTGATAAAAAAAGAAGCGATATCCTTCTTACCCAGGGCGCCGCTGCGGGGCTACCGCCACTCCGCTCTGCCCTGGGCTGAAGTATTGCGGCCTTTCAGGCCTTTGACACTCAATGCCCCTGTGTCCAGCAACAAAAATATTGACATTATCAGCCTGCCAAGAAGAGATCGATTTGCGAACTTCTTGCCGCCAAGAAACCCTACATTCCCTTTACTCCCGATACAAACTTTCAATCTGCTCTTTATAGCGAGCCTCAATCGCGGCCCGCTTCAACTTGCGATTGACGGTAAGGAGCCCATTCTCGACAGTAAACGGCTCGTC
>QHZQ01000286.1 GCA_003224725.1 Acidobacteriota bacterium
TGGCACCGTGCGGCCCAGCTCCTGCGCCTCGCGTCAAAGCCCATCCGCCCGAGCGAGGCCGGGCGCCTGCAGACCCGTCGGAAGCGGGACCTGCTCGCCCAGGTGCTGCTGGACGAGACTGCGCGGCTTGCCGATGAGCGCGGCGACCCCGCCCGAGGATCCCTGCATCCCTGCGCTCCGCCTGTCACCCTTCAACCTGGCACTCTCGACACCTTACGAACCAATTTGCTTGAGCACCCGGCTATCGAGGCCTGGGGCAAGCTGAACCAAGAAAAGCTCGAACCCAAAGAAATCGAAACTTTAAAAGGCAAGATGAAGTCGGCGATATACCGCCTGGCAGGAGTCGGACCTCACGGTTCTGCCGTCATTGCCAAACGCTGCCTCACCGCGACGGCTTTGACCGAACGCGCCATCTATAAAGAAATCCTTCCCAGTTTGCCCCTGCCAGCCCTCCACTGCTATGGGTTCGTCGAAGATCCGGACCCTCAATTCCGCTGGCTTTTCCTCGAAGACGCCGGAAAGGAGCCTTATTTACCCGAACTGGCGGAGCACCGCGCTCTGGCCTCCCGCTGGCTGGGCCTGTTGCACACGTCGGCAACCCACGTGGCTGCAGCCGCCACTCTGCCCGATCGGGGGCCGGACCACTACTTGACCCAACTACGCTTGGCACGCGACATCATGCTGCGAAATCTTGGCCACGCCGGTCTGGCGGCCCTGGACAACATTGTTTCTCGCTGTCACTTCCTGGAATCCAATTGGGTCCGCGTGGAGAAACTCTGTGAGGGAATGCCCCGAACTTTTGTTCATGGCGATTTCAAGGAAAAAAACATCCGTGTCCGAAACAGCCCCGACGGAATGACACTCCTGCCTTTCGATTGGGAGATGGCCGGGTGGGCCCTACCGGCTGCGGATATGGCGAAATGCCCGGACGCCGCTCTCTATTGGTCGACGGTGCGGCAGCACTGGCCTGCTCTCAATTGGGAGGACATTGAGCGGATGACCCATGTCGGGGCAATGTTCCGGCTCCTCGCCTCCATCTATTGGGAAGCTGTCAGCCTCGAATTCCCATCGGTAGAGTGGTCCATGAACAACCTGATCAACCTGAGGAACTTTGACAGCAGGCTGGCCAATTCAATCCAGACTCTCGGCCTGTAGCGAGCTCATACAAATGATTTCTCCATTGCCAGAGCTGGCAACACTTACCCATCGCCTCACGGCTGCTCTTAGCGGCAAAGGATTTCCTGGAGGCCAGGTGACGATCCTTGATCGCAAGACGCCACCCTATATCAGCACTTTCCCCTACGAGATCGTGACTTGTCGATTGGCCGACGGAAGCAAGCGGCGTTTGTTTTGCAAGTATGCGGCGGGTCACAACCACAATGCCCACGGGCACCGCGGTGGAATCGCTTATGAGGCCAAAGTCTATCGCCATATTCTTCTGTCTTTGCAAGACTCACGGCCCCTGTTTCATGGCGCTCACACCGACAAACGGACGGGCGAAACCTGGCTGATCCTTGAATACTTGGACAGGTGCATACGGGTCAAGGACATTACACCGCAATATAAGAAAATGCCTCGACCGTTGGCCATGGTTCTGGCGGCCCGCTGGGTCGGCCGGTTTCATGCCACCTATGAGGCACATCTGGCAAGGTCTGCATTATCCTTATCATTCCTCAACCAATATGATGTTGAGTATTACCGGGGATGGGTACGCCGAACCCAAGAGTTCGCGGGTCCTTTGAACCGACGCTTTCCTTGGCTGGCCAAACTCTGCAAGCGTGCAGACGAGCTGTTGGCTCCGCTGCTTGCACCGCCACTGACCGTCATTCACGGGGAGTTTTACACGAACAACCTTTTGCTCCGGTACAAGAGTATTTATCCCGTGGATTGGGAATCGACGGCCATCGCTGCCGGTGAAATCGACCTCGCGGCCCTCACCGAAGGACACTGGCCAGTCAGAACCGTGCGGCAATGCGAACTTGAATACCAGCGGGCCCGCTGGCCTCAGGGGCCGCCGGCCAGCTTTGAACGAAAACTTGAGGCGGCCCGGCTCTACTTACATTTTCGCTGGTTAGGCGACCGCCCCGATTGGACCATCCGTAAAACGGCCCTATGGCGCTTCAAACAACTGCAAATGGCCGCCGAACATATGGGGCTCGTTTAATCCGACTTTTCGTTTCAGGAACCGTCATCGTTCTCGTCCTCGCCGTCGTGTTCGGCTTTTGTTTTCGAGGACCCGTTTGAGGACGACGACGAGCACGACGTGCGGGGATATCAAGGTCGAAGCCCTTGCGGTTGACCCTCACCCGTCGCTTCGCGCCACCCTCTCCCACAAGGAGAGGGAGAACAATGAGTGGGGGGGTGGCTCAAACAGAGGTGTCGTGCAATGCCGTTGCCACTGTGTCGTGAAACGTCTGCTTGTAGCCTTGAAGTCAGCGCTCTAATGCGTGGATCTCTCCCTCGCCCTTGGGGAGAGGGTGGCCGCAGGCCGGGTGAGGGTTGACCCACGAGAATTGCTCCTCAAAATGTCCAAACTTTAGTTAAGGGCGAAGCCCTTGCCTGGTCAGGGGCTCTACCAGTGAGCATCCAAGAGCCCTTTTGAACAGTTAAATCTTGAAAGGAGTACCCATATGAATCTAGCGTCGATAAGAAACTTAATGCTGACAATCCTTCTTGTTTTCTCCCAGGGAATGCTTCAGACAACCATGGCTATGCTTCAGACAACCATGGCTGAAAACACGGGGATTGTGCGCGGGACAGTCGAGGATCCCAGCGGCCAACCCGTGCTGGGTGCCGAATTAAAGCTTAAGAACAAGACGACCCTTGAGAAATTCAAGACCACAAGCAATGAGTCAGGCGAGTTTACATTTACAAACGTACCCAATGGGGACTACGTTCTTTCGGCAAAGGCTGAGGGTTTGGAGGAGGCCCACGCCTCGGTTGGTGTGGGCACGCCCAATGCGCATCCGATCCGCTTTCGCCTGGAAATCGCTGAAAAGGAGGAAGAGGTGACTGTAACCGCTAATTCTCTCTCCTCCCCCTCAGCTAGCGAAAACGTTGACCTCATTGAATTGAATCGACAGTGGCTTGAGAACTTTCCTAAGAAGGACGGCGACCCACTGGCTGTCGCATCTATCTTCCTCGACCCGGCGGCCTTGGGTGGCGGCAGTCCAAAAATTGTCGTCGATGGAGTTGAGAGCGACGCTCTTGAAGTACCTACCTCGAGCGTCAGAAAGGTATATATCAACAAGAATCCCTACTCGGCTGAGTTTGGGAAGACTGGTAAAGGACGAATCGAAGTTACCACCCGACGTGGGTCTTATCGCAATTTTCGGGGTATGCTCACTGTTTTGGCCCGCAACTCCGTATGGGATGCGCGCAATGCCTTTGCCACCGTCCAACCTCTCGCGCAACGGGCAATTCCCGAGCTGATGCTCAGTGGTCCTCTGGGCCAGAAAGTGTCTTTTTTTCTGGCAGGTCGATATTCGATCGACAATGAGAGCACGCTCATTAACGCTCAAACGCCTGAGGGCGGCCTGGTTGCGAACTTCAAGGCTCCCGAGCGCAAGACTTACCTGTTGGGAAGAATGGATTTCAAATTCACACCCACAGAGACCCTGACGGTTAGCTATCAGTTCAAAAACAAATCTCAGCAAAATCAAGGAGTGGGAGGATTCAATCTACCTGAGCGGGCAACCGACTTCTTTGGCCACAAGAATGAATTCAAGATTTCGGAAAGGGCCATCTTTTCTCCTAATCTCTTAAACGAGGTCCGTTTAGCCATTAAGCAGGAGTTTCAACAGGTTGGCGGCCTGGTGGACCAGCCGGGGATCATCGTGCTGGACGCCTTCAGTGCCGGCGGCGCCCAAGTCTCGCAGCACAGAAGAGAGACGACCGGTGATCTCGAGGACATCATCTCCGTCATCAAGGGAAAACACGCCTTCCGATTCGGCGGGGGAATAAGACCGCGATTCTTTCGGGCACTGGAGGCCTCGAATTTCGGTGGCACCTTCATGTTTTCCGACTTATCAGCCTTCCTGGAAAACAGCCCGTTCCTTTTCAAAGTCAATCAAGGAGATCCCAGAGTTCGCTATAGGCAGCATGAGTCTTATGGCTTCCTTCAGGATGAGATGCAATTGCGACAAAATCTTTCCCTGTCACTTGGATTGCGATATGAGACACAGTCGAACTTGGATGACACCAACAACTTTGCGCCGCGTTTAGCTTTCGCTTACTCACCCAAAGGTGGGCAGACCGTTCTGCGAGGTGGCGCAGGGGTTTTCTATGAGCGCCAGCCTGAGGTGATGCAACTGCAAAGCCTTCTTTACAATGGATCCCGCATTCGCCAGGTTGTGGTTTCCGATCCCGCGTTTCCCAACCCGTTTGACCCGGAAGCCAACCTGAGCTTGGTCACGCCGAGTGTTGTGCGTATCGCTCCTGGCATTCGCGCCCCCTATATCATTCAGGGAAGCTTTGCCGTGGAACGGAAGCTCGGTCCAGGACAAAATTATCTGACTGTTGAGTATTCGACGATACGAGGTTTGAGACTTTATCGAATGCGCAATATCAATGCACCCGTTCCCGGAATCCTGATAAGACCGGACCCGAACTACATCAACATTGACGAGTTTGAATCCTCAGGCACATCTCGCAGTCATAGCCTAAATGTCATGTTTCGGGGGCAATTGCGAAAGCGATTCCAGATCTTATCGCAATATGCCTTGTCGCGAACCGAGGATGACACCGGAGGGCTGTTTTATCTGCCTGCCGACAATTACGATTTGCGTAGTGAGCGGGCTCGAGCCGATTTCGATCGGCGCCATCGGTTTAACCTCGCAGCCACCTGGAAGCTTCCCTGGGACGTCAGGGTGAGTGGGATTGTCACGCTCTCATCCAGCATCCCGTATAATATCACTACGGGCTTCGATAGCAACCGGGACACGGTTGCAAACGACCGACCGCCTGGAGTTTGGCGAAACACGGGAAGGGGTCCGAGATATGCTAACGTTGATGCGCGCCTACAAAAAACATTCAAATTCAGAAAGGACGCTAGACCCGATTTAGAATTGGCGCTTGACGCTTTCAATGTCTTCAACCACGCGAACTTCAAGAATTTCATCGGCACCAGCGCGCCAGCTTCAGGTTTCCCTAAGGTTCCGATTCTGACGGATCCCGAATACGCTCGCTGGCCGTTGCCTCTCTTTGTTGAAGATAGGTCGCTCCTAGTGATGCGTTAGTTACTGGGGGGCCGTTGAGGGCCTCCCTTGGTAGCCACGGCGAGCGCCTTTCTGCGCCACCGCCGTCGCTCGCCGTGGGCTTTTCCGCTCAGGTGGATAAACCCACGACGAATTAGAAAACAAATTCGTCGTGGCTACCAAAGCTATTTCTTCGCTCTCAGTAACTAACCCATTACCGTTCCTACCCTCTGAGAAAACTCTTCTGCCGCTAGAAAACCGTCGGCTGCAGGCCTGACTCGTCGCACAGTGCGGCGACCGGCACCCTACCCAACACATGCCGCCTCAGAAGGGGACCCTCTTCTGCTGTGTCGTGCTTCCCTTCTTTTCTCACGCGTTCTCTCTGCCATCCTAACGGACGAACGCTTTTTCCATTTCCAACTGAGGCAGCCACGGGCCCCTATATGTTTTACAGGCCAGAGTAATTTTTCCAGGCCTTGCGACGATGGAACTCGAGCCCAGCGTGAGGATCGGGGACGCTGGCGAGGGACTTATCTACAAAGGTACTCGCGCTTATGAATTGGCACAACTCTTGCTCGATCTAATTAAAGCAAAGCGGTTGCAATTGTCTTCGTTGCTATCGCTCTGTTGCCCAGTCTAGCCGGAGTAAAGATCGTGACCTTTTGGCAAAACCGAGGCGGCGAAATAGCTTGGCAGTTGGCCGGAATCGCTGTCCTGGTAACGCTTCTAACCGATTTAGTTCTCGTCGCCGCGCAAACGAAAGGGCAGTTTTTGACCGACAAACAGGCGGCCGACGCACCCCCTGCGACCTTGGTACCGGATTTTTTGCTTGCTCCAAATCCGGTCAAGCTAGCCCAGCCGCCGGGTAGGCTCGATATCCCTCCAGTCCCACGCGCGCCTGAGCTGAGGGATTTCGGGAACGACACGGTACGCGAAGTGAAAGACGCAACCACTCGGGATCCTGAGCAGCACAGTGAAAATGTTGAATTCAGGCTACGTTTGGCGCGGCATTGCGCTGAGCCACAGGCCTGTGATGCAGCCGTCCGCGTGGATATCCGCCTCTGGGTTTACGTTTACCGCCTGGAGGAATTTCCTCCTGGCCGACGAATCAGAAACCGATCTGACTCTGACGTACAGCCGGCAATGGAAGAAGCTCACGATCGAACCGACCGCGGAGTATTATCTGAACCATCCGCCAGCCGGCGTCTATGATCCCAACACGATGGAATTGGCGCTGAAGTTGTCTTACCCGGCCGGGCCACTTCGCCTCTTCACCGACCATGCGTTCGACGCTATAACTTATCGAGGCTCGTACTTCGGCGAAGCCGGACTGACTTACGACGGCCGGCTTA
>QHZQ01000137.1 GCA_003224725.1 Acidobacteriota bacterium
GGAAGTCACGATCTGGGATGTTGATCCGACGATTCGTTATCCAGGAGTCGGCTGATCGGTTAGTGGGTGCAGGGGGTGAGGGGACGGCAGGTTAACAAACTTGACCAAAGTTTGAACTTCGTCGCCACCAAGTAACCCTAGGAACCAAATGGTTGAACTAAACTTAGGCGTACAGCACAATGCTGGATACCAGTTCATTCTTCATCGTAGCCGTCCCAAATATTTCCACGGCTAACTGCCCTTAAGGCGGAAACGAGCACTCGCGATTGCGTGTAAGGGGATATTTGGAGTCCATATGGGGGGAGGAGTAATCATGGCACTCGAGATTGATTTAATAGCTGGTGAGAATATTGAAGGGCAGAAGTTCGACGTGTCAAAAGTGCGCTCAAGCTCAGACGATTATCTTCTGGACGCGTATTCTCAAGCCGCGATCAGTGTAGCGGATAGAGTGAGTCCATCAGTGGTTAACATTGAGGTCCACCAGAAGGTTAAGGGAAAGAGCATGATGGCTTCACGCTTTCCTAGGAAGGTACGAGGCAATGGTTCTGGCTTCATTTTCACGCCAGATGGATTCATTCTGACCAATAGCCACGTTGTGCATGATGCGGCCCAAATTGATGTCACCTTGTCAGATGGGGGTCGTTACGGATCTGAGCTGGTTGGGGATGACCCAGAGACTGACCTGGCCGTAATCCGGATAAACGCCTCCAACCTAGTGCCGGTTCAATTGGGAGAATCGAAGTCGATACGGGTGGGCCAGTTGGTCGTGGCAATCGGTAATCCTTATGGCTTCCAGTGCACAGTGACGGCAGGAGTGGTCAGCGCTCTTGGTCGATCACTCAGGACACAATCGGGGCGATTGCTCGACAACATTATTCAGACTGACGCTGCTCTGAACCCGGGCAACTCTGGGGGACCCCTTGTCAACTCGCGAGCAGAGGTTATCGGTGTCAATACGGCTGTCATTCTCCCTGCCCAAGGCATTTGTTTTGCCACCTCGATTGACATGGCCAAATATGTCGCCAGTCACTTGATCCGCCACGGTCGGGTTAGTCGCAGCTTTATCGGACTGGCGGGACAGAACGTTCGAATCCCTCGCCGCTTGGTTCGTTTCTACAACTTGCCAGTAGATATTGCTATCCTGATCTTATCCCTTGAGCCTAGTGGTCCTGCTCAGCAATCTGGTCTGCAGAAAGGAGACCTCATTGTCAGATTTGACAATCACTCAATTGCTGGAATCGATGACCTTCATAAGCTTCTGACTGAGGAGCGTGTCGGACAGAGGTCACCGCTCGTGGTGATCCGAGGCACCGACAAGATTGTTCTTAACGTTGTTCCTAGGGAGAGTTGAAACAAAGACGACTGCCGCTCTGCTGCTGAATAAATGCTGGAGGGCAGTTTGGTACTATGTTGAGTGCCCGAGATTTTTTCTTCGAAGGTCACCATGAACAGTGCACATGGGTACTGTTGCTTGTCACATCTTGGAATCGAGACGACAACGGTCTGAAGGCTGTAGCCCCAAGGGCGTGATGCGCCCAAGCTCCATTGCTGGAGTCCGGGACCCTTGACTTAGTCGGAAATGTGAAGTGTCGAAAGCTCTCCTGTTCCAAATTTGACGGAGCATAATGTCTGAGGGAAAATTGCCTGTGTCCTGTCTTAATCATCCTTCTCACGGCCCGCCGCGTTTGATGTCAAATAATCTGGAGGAGGCTGAGGAACGAATCGGCACTGGATACAAGGCTCACGCGAGAGCGAGTTCTATCTTCAGTTTGCAGGAAAACCAGGGCACCAGAACTGTCATGTGAAGCCGTTTCTAATGCCTATCTGGGCTCCCTTCTGAGTGGCGGGGATTCCGATCCCGAAACAAACAGTCTGCAGGAGTGGAAGGACATGTACGACTGGTATCAGTCTCACGCTCTAAAGACGCGTCTGGCCGTCCCTCTTCTCTGTGGAGTGAATCCGATACAGGGCACGTTCTTGGTGCTGCGATCTTCCTGCACGACATCGCTGAGGTCCAGGCGACAGGGATTAATTGGACCTTCCCTCCCTGCGTGATGGTTCCTCGCGATGAAAGGTGGGGAAGGACCACGAAGGATATACAAAACCCAGGAACGGGTCAGGGCTCTGAAGCAGCCGCCAGAGAAGCCCACAGGCAAGCTCTCGTTTACGGGACGGCCCATGCCCAAATCCCGATTAATGCCGGCGATGCCAATTATGATCCGCTCTTCCGTTACGGTTTTGGGCTGACTTATTAACCTGTGCCGCAATGACACCCAAGCAAGTTCACGCCCTGACATCGAGTCTGATCTCAACAGGCACCCGATGACACGCGGCTCACTATGATACTAGTGGCAAAGATCTTTGATTGAGGGAAGTGACAGCGAACTGAAGGTGCGGCGGCAGAACAGAGGCTCCATCCAGAACAAGCAATTGCCTCAAAGGGACGGATAGTCGTCATTACGCTTTGTGTCTGTCCACCTCCGTATTGCTGTTGGTTAAGCTATCGAGGGATCCTCTGGGGGCTTTCGTTCTTCCAACAACAAACGGCGCAGCATCCTCAAATCATTCAGGATACATCGGCTTGTAGCAATATGCGATGAAAGCTTGGCTAATTTGTGGCTCACAAGTTGCAGCGCTTGCTTTCGGCGTGCCAGTCGGGAATCCGTGCGAACGATTTCCGTCTCAACTTGCTCCTGCGATTCCCTTGTCGCCTCTAGGAGCAGATTCATATACTCAAGAGCGCTCTCAATACTGTCAAATGGGGTTTCTAGCCGATGGCTGATGATGGCCCCTCTCCATGGAATTCCTGACTTCGACTTTATCTCCGCAAAAGCATAGGCCTTCCGGCTTATCGGCTCAAGCTCCAAGCGCCATTACCAGCGATTCCGCATTCGCAGTGGGGAGTAGGGAAAAGTCGGTGAAACGCGTCAATTTAATCAGAGGAAGGAGCGCGGAGGGAGATTCGATCATGTATTTTTGCCGGTGGTCTGCCCGCAAGGGTGTTGCAATGGTGGCTCGCTTTCTGCGGGCAGCTGCGGACATGGATCAGGGGGAGGAATCGGTGCCGTATAGCCAGGCTGCTATCAGACGGTCCCAGAAGATGTCCGGCTTGCCGTGGCGACGCTGGGGTTTGAGGTTGAGCAGCAGGAAAGCGTGGAAGAGGTTGTAGGCCGCGAAGGCCGTCAGCAGGGGGGCCACAATAATGCCGATAGAACATGATCGCACTTCCACCCGGTGACCATTTCATTGAAGCCGTAGTTTTCAATGTCCCAACGCTGATGGCCCAGACGGACCAGTAGCGCCGGGGTGGCTTGAATGGCCCTCAGGCTCGTCACCTAAATCCACTCGGGGGTCACAGTCACGCATTGTTAGGTGAGCTGACACCGCTGCGTGTAATCTCTTGCGGGCGAACGACACGGGCCGGTGTCCCGACTGGGGGCGAGGAGTGCCGACTCTCCATGTCCTGCCACTGACAACCCTCGAACGATACTGGCCGGTCTGTTGGCGGAAACAGTTTAAACCCCAAGGCGTCTTGATGCAGGTCGCGGCGCGGATCCTTCAGCACCCCCAAAGCATGCTTGCGATGACGAAGCAGGAAATTGAAAAGGCCTAGTCATAGAGACCATCCGCCAGCACCACATCCAAGGCTCGGAAATACCGGGCCAGCGCGCGATCGAGGAATCGCAGCCCCGCCGTGACTTCATCCTCCCCCAAGCGTTGGGGCTCCAGATCCAGCGTCAGCCGCAGCGCAGGCCCGACACCAGCATCACCGCAACCTGCCGTGGTAATCTGGATGCAATTTCCCTGCTCGGTATGAATCGTTCGCTCGAGGCAGCCCGAAAGGTGGGCGCCCGTAGTTGGGGTGGCTCTCATGACCGTTGACCACTGCCACCTGCCAGCCCCCCAGTCCAACCAGCGCCTTGTTGTGTTTCAATCGCGTATGGAGCTGATGCAAACCGGCTCGCAAGGCTTCCCCTTCCAGCAACGTGTACACTCGCCCCACGGTATCGGCACTCGACACGAAAGGCCAAACAGCTTCTCACCGTATCGGACTGGTCGTCGGAGAACGGTCTTATTCCTTTCGTCTCCCCTCAACCGTTGCCATTCCAGTTCCGAGAGCTCTTCCAGCAGCAGTTGCGTAAGTGGGGTTAACACTGTTTAGGCACACCTGCCAAACATGCGAGTCAATCCTGCCCCCGGTTCTACGTGACTTCTTTATTCGGATGCCGGACCCCGGTTCATTTCATTAAGGACTTCCACATCGCCTTATTTCGGATCTCCATTCACTCCTCGAAGCAGTGGGAATATAGTCCCACGGGACCTCTGCGCTATTTGCTGTCAAGCGGTCATGATCAGAACTCCTAGGCTTTGTGACGGGTCTAAGCGCGATTGGAAGCTCTTTGCTCACCTTCACCAAAAATCAATTTTCTAAGGGCAAAACAAGCTTTCGCCTATAGTTTTCCCTTTTTGGAACCGATATTCAATCTCGGACCTGCGGAATTGCCACGTCACATTCGATCCCCCCAAGGGACGAAAGTAATAAAGGATCGCAGATGATGGATGAAACAGCCTTGAAAAACTACTTGCCTGCTCCACCTGCCCAAGCCCTTGCGACGCAGATGCTTGATCTCCTGGCTCACGTTGGAAGGCTCGTGACCGCCAATTTTGGCCGAAAAGTTTGCAACGGTGGATACCTTGATACATTCATGCGATGGGACTTGATCGACGTGACTGGGAAGGAAGTGGAGGCTATGAGGCTGTGTGCAGCTCAGTCACCTGAGGCAAGTTGCTGGACGTGTCTCGAGGGTCAGCAATACATGATTTACTCGGAGGTCCGACGAGTTTCAAGGAGGCAATATGTCGTTTGACGCTCTAGATCAGGAGATGGTGAACAGCCTTCCGCGCCTGTCAGAATTGCACGCCGCTTATGGCGTCAAGGTCAATGAGCTGCTTGTGAACGAGCTCTTTGCTCTATACGAACGGACAGGTTTTCTCTATCCTGCCAAAGCTGCGCGCATCATTCCGTACCTTGAACGAGTCAGAGATAACTGGCGGCGGATGTTGTGTGCGGGGGAATCGCTCCTCTATGTCTTGACGGCCGGTGATGAAGAACGAGGGCGTGCATCGCTTGCTGTTTGGCGTACGACGCCTCGAGGCTGGATGTCACAACACCTTGTTTCCGAGGACAATCCATTGGCGTCGCGTGCGGTGATGCTGGCTGCAGCAGCTGCGAGCATCCTGAAAGGGGTCGATGAATCTGCCCAGAATTGGTTTCGACCTGAAAATCGGTTCCCTGCGCGAGTGTTCGGTTCCATGGTCCAAACCATTGGCGAATCTCTTTCTTCCGTCCAGCGCCATGCCTATTTTGCATTACCAAGGAGGTTGAAGCTACCGTCGGAAGGAAGAATTAGCATCGTGGCTTACAATCCCTCTCATAAAGAGGCCCTTTCTGCGATTGCTTCTGCGGCGCGGGGAAGTGTTTATGTCGCTGCGGAGGAGCTGGCGGGAGATGTTGAATTTAAAGCCGTTGACGAACTGTACCGGTGCGTAGGTCTCCGACGCACTCGCCATGTATGGCTAGCATATCGGGAGTGCAAAAACGTACCCATCGGGGCGGCAATCGCTTATCGCGGCCCGCTGGGTGTGAATTTCAGCTATCTTGAAAACCGCTGCGACTTGCTACTGCATCCGACCCTTCCTGATGTAGAAGTTGCCGATGCCGTGACATCGCTCCTCAGGGCATCTTCCGTAGCCTATCGGAACTTTGAACTGGATGAGATTCCGGTGATAGCAGAGCAAATCGCTGTGCCTGTCCTGTTGAAACTGGGGGCCGAGTTCCTCCGCCATTATTGCCAAGGAATCTGGCTTAGGGACGGACACGCTCGCTTCTATCGTCACGTCTATGGCTTCTATTCAAGGCTCTTGGCTCGGGCTGAGAAGCATGTCATGCAACCATCCTTCACATCCTATGAACAGCGATGAATAAAGATTCGCTAAACGGTTACATCATGGAAGATCCGCGTGAGGCCGTTCGACTAGAACTAAAAGTCGATCCAGAGGCTTGGGTCCAAAAGTACGTGACCCGACATATTCGGCCCGGTGTCGAAGTGCTTTCAGTTGGGTGTGGTCCGGGAGTCATTTTGCGCGCAACCTCCGCATTGCACCCCACTATTAAGGCTGCCGGCATAGACATCAGTGTAGACCGTATAGAAGAAGCAATTCAAAGAAATCGCGAGAATCCACATGTGAAATTCGTTTGTGGGGACGCTCAGGCGATGCAGTTCCCGCCGGATAGCTTCGACTTGGTATTCTCCCGCATGTTGCTGCAGTACCTTCAGGAGAAAGAACGCGCCGTTGCCGAAATGGTGCGAGTGTGCAGGCCCGGTGGTGTGGTTTTGCTGCAGGATCTGGATGGGCAACTTCTGTGGCATTACCCCGAGGATCCCCTAGTGCAAGGAATGGTCGGAAAGGTGGTGGCAGCTCTAGCTGCGACGGGTTTTGACCCGTTCGTGGGCCGCAAACTGTTCTGGCTGGCACGGATGGCGGGTCTGAAGAACCTCAATGCCCAGGTCGAATGCTACCACTTGATCGTAGGGGAGATTGATCCTCTGATTCTCCAGCAGTGGGAGCTAAAGCTTGAGATTGCAAGACCTCAGCTGGTGCGGGTACTCGGCAGCGAAGGCGAAGCCTTACAGCAGACACGAAGGTTTCTCGAATACCTCAGCCGCCCCGACACACTCACATACTCCACTATGTTCACGATAACCGGAGAGAAGCCTTTATGAGTTCTGTCGCCTCGTTCGACTTGCAACAACGACTAGTCGCGGGAGCGGCTTCAGTGATGAATGACAGCCACAGTAGCCGTTTCCCTCTCTCCTCCGAGCCTTAGAAACTATAGGTCGGTGTTTGGAAGGTCACAAAACCATGTTTAGAAAAGAGCCAATTACTCAATTCACTTTACCTACAAGACTGGCAGGGAGCTACATATGAATCATTGGAAAGAACGTCGTCAAGCGCAACAGGGAAGGGACTGGGTCCGTGTGTATGGGAAAGCCCATAATCAGAAATGCCGAGCCAGCCTGGCTTCCCATCTCTCAGAGGGGGAGATAGCTGCACTGCCAATTTACAACCAAAACATCGGCTCTATAGCGTCCGCCCGGCGGATCTTCTTACTTGGCATTCTGCTAGTTTTCCTGGTGGGCACGGTGTCGGCCCAGGTGCCAGATAACCTCCCTGACGTGACTGCAATTAGCCTTGAAGATCTAATGAATCTAAATGTCACTTCGGTCTCCAAGAGAACGCAGAAGTTGGCAGATGCCGCGGCCGCCATTTTTGTGATAACTCAAGAAGATATACGACGTTCGGGTGCCACCTGCATTCCTGAAGCTTTGCGAATGGTTCCAGGCCTCGAAGTGGCTCGCATTGATATGAACAAGTGGGCAATCAGCTCCCGAGGATTCAATGGTCGTTTCGCCAACAAGCTGCTGGTTCTCATCGACGGCCGGAGTGTCTATACTCCGTTGTTCTCGGGGGTGTATTGGAATATGCAGGATGTCATGCTGGAGGACGTGGACCGGATCGAAGTCATTCGCGGCCCCGGAGCGACATTGTGGGGCGCCAATGCGGTCAATGGCGTCATCAATATCATTACCAAATCGGCAAAATCCACCCAGTCCGGAATCATGACGGCAGGAGCCGGAACAGAAGAGCGAGCTTCCGGCAGACTTCGCTATGGCGGCAAGCTAGACGACAATACCTACTACAGAGCCTACGCAAAGTACTTCAAATGGGATCCGTCAGTAGATGCAACGCGTAGGAAGGCCTCTGACGGCTGGGATGCATTGCGCGGAGGATTTCGAATGGAGTGGACACCGCTAGGGGCTGATTCGCTCACACTGCAAGGAGACCTTTATCATAGCAATTACGGGGAGACTCTGACTGTTCCTTCCTTAACGCCTCCCTATTCAAGCACATTTTCGAACAACGGGAACTTTAGTGGAGGGAACTTCCTGGGCCGATGGAATCACGCCTTTTCGAGTTCCTCCACGTCCTTACAAATGTACTATGACAAAACAGACATAGCCGCTGGTTCTCTTCTTACGGACCATCAAGGCATATACGACATCGATTTCCAACATGATGTCCGCGCAGGGGAATCGCAGCAGCTTGTATGGGGGATTGGCTACCGCTCGATCCGGGATAGGAATGTCTCCAGCTCTTCCGTTTCCCTACAACGCGACCAGCTTAGCCTAAACCAGTTTAGCGCATTCGTGCAGGATGAGGTCGGCCTTTTTGACAAACGGTTGCGCATAACGCTCGGCTCTAAATTCGAGCATAATGATTTCACAGGGTTTGAAGTGGAGCCCAACGCAAGGTTCCTTTGGACCCTAAGTCCGCGTCAGTCGCTCTGGAGTGCAATCTCGCGCGCTGTCAGGACCCCGGCCCAAACCGAAGAGGATATACGGTTGAATTCAGCTGTCATCCCGCCAGGGATTTCTCTGGCCGCCGGCCCGTTGCCAACATTGGTAGCTGTTTTCGGCAACCGACAGTTCAAATCAGAGAACCTTCTTGCGTACGAACTCGGTTACCGTGTCAAGGCGACTAGTTCCTTCTCCACCAACGTCGCAGCCTTTTATAATAACTATCATAATCTCCTATCAGCCGAGCTTGGTACACCCTTCTTAGAAACGAACCCAGCTCCTATTCATATTGTGGCTCCTCTCGTTGCCGGCAACAAAATGAGGGGTGGAACTTACGGTATAGAATGGTTTGCAGATTGGAGAGTCATCCCCAAATGGAAACTCTCAGGTTCTTACAGCTATCTGCAAATGAATATACGCAAAGACAAAGATAGCCTGGACCCGACTTCCGACAATCCGAACGGGACAAGCCCTCGTCATCAGTTTTACTTAAGATCCTCAATAGACCTGCCTAAGAACTTCGAGCAGGATTTGATTGTTCGATTCGTGGATCGGCTTCCAAGCCTCAATGTACCTAGTTACCATTCCCTGGACGCCCACCTCGGATGGAGGCCAGTTGCAGCCCTGGAGTTCTCTGTTGGCGGCCAGAACCTGCTAAACAACCGACACTTGGAATTCATACCGGATTTCATCAACACCTCGCCCACCGAGGTGAAACGCACCTTCTACGGAACTATTACGTGGAGATTTTGAATCACTTGACGGGTGGTTTTCTTAGCATGCCGACGACTAACCGGCGAGGCAAGGCGATGACGAGACAACTGGGATTAGCAATCGCAACAATCTGTATGTCGCTGCATTTGTCCTTGCCGGCCAATGCACAGACATTGGACTCCTCCGATTCCTCGGAATATCTGATTAAGGCCGGATTTATTTACAATTTTGCAAAGTTTGTTGGGTGGCCGACAACCGCTTTCGCCCAACCCAATTCCCCAATCGTGATCGGTATTTTTGGAAACGATCCCTTTGGAGCGATCCTCGACCGGATCGTCAACGAAAAGAAAATCGATGGACGGGGGTTTGTCGTCAAACGGTTGAAATGGGGCAAAGATCTCAGGGACTGCAACATCTTGTTCATAAGCTCGTCAGAAAAGGCACACTTCCAAGAGGTGATTCAGATTGTGAAAGGCATGCCAGTCCTCACAATCGGAGAAACGCCAAATTTTGCGAGGCGTGGAGGGATTATCAATTTCACCCTCGAAGATAGCAAAGTTCGCTTTGAGGTGAACATCGAGGCCGCTAGGCAAGCAGACTTGAATATTAGTTCCAGGCTGCTCAGCCTGGCGAGAATCGTCCAGGAAGACGTAGCATATGGAAGGAAGACCCAATGAATCTACGGAACCTGTCCATCAAGCGGAAACTCACGCTGATGGCGATGTTGACGAGCAGCATCGCCTTGGTCCTGTCCTCTGCAAGCTTTCTCATTTATGATCTAATCTCGTTTCGCCATTTGCTGAGTCAGGATCTGATGACCCAGGCCGAGATTATCGGGTATAACAGTGCGGCAGCAATGGCCTTTAAAGACGAATCCGCCGCAACCGTGACTCTGTCAGCCCTCATGGCCAAGGAAGACGTTGTGGCGGCTGTTTTATACAGCCCTGAGGGCAAAATCTTTGCCCACTATTTTCGCACGAATACTCCACTTTCGTCTCTTCCTGCCCGTCCACAAGACAAAGGCTATCGTTTTGAAGGAAGCTATCTTGAAGTCTTTGGCGACGTCACCTTGAATGGGGAACGCCTCGGAACGTTGTTCTTGCAGTCGGACATGCGCCAATGGAATATGAGAGCTAGACGGTACGCAGGTATCCTAGGTATTTTTGTATTGGTCTCTGGCCTTTTTTCATGGCTGGTCTCTTCGAAACTTCAAATATTGATTTCGAAGCCAATCTTACACTTGGAAGATACCATGCGAATGGTTTCGGTCAACAAGAACTATGAGGTTCGGGCTTTGAAAGTTTACGGAGACGAAATCGGACAGCTAATCGACGGCTTTAATACAATGCTATCTGAAATTCAACAACGGGATAAGGCATTGCAGCACGCCAATGATGACCTGAAGACAAGAACCCGGGAGTTGGAAGAGGAAATTACCCATCGAAAGCAGACGCAGGAGGAGTTGCTCAAGGCAAAGCATGCAGCCGAGGATGCGAGTCGTGCCAAGAGCGCGTTTCTCGCAAACATGAGCCACGAATTGCGTACTCCGCTCAACGCCATCATTGGATACAGCGAAATGCTGGAGGAGGAAATACAAGATTCAGGAAGAGTAGAGAATGTCGAGGATCTCCAAAAAATTCAAGCGGCCGGCAAACACTTATTGTCCCTGATCAATGACGTGTTGGACCTCTCGAAGATTGAGGCCGGGAAGATGGGACTCCATTTAGAAAACTTCCATGTATCCGTGATGATCGAGGAGATGGTTACCACTCTTCAGCCAGCGGTAGCGAAGAACGCCAATACACTTCAGGTCCATCTGGCGGAGGAGGTGGGCATGATGCGCGGTGATATCACAAAGGTCCGGCAGATCTTATTTAATCTGCTGAGCAACGCGTGCAAATTTACCGATCACGGCAATATCTCACTGGATGTGAATCGAAGCACGAAAGAGGGTAAAGACTGGATCCGATTTCGAGTCAGCGATACGGGGATCGGGATCACTTCAGAACAGAAGGAAAGCCTGTTTCAGGAGTTCGCCCAAGCTGATGTCTCGATTGCCCGAAAGTATGGCGGGACTGGCCTGGGATTGGCCATCACTCACCGGTTCGTTCAGTTGATGAAAGGGCTCCACCTTTACAGTACACCTCCCCGCCCAAGTCATAATAGAGACAGCCGAAGCCACGCAGGCAGAGGGAACCACAGGTGTTCCAGCTGTATCCTCACGGATCAAATCGGATCTGGATACGGTTCTGGTGATAGACGACGACTCAGCGGTTCGCGACCTGATGTCTCGGTTTCTAACTACGCAGGGATTCCATGTCGTCGCTGCAGCCAATGGAGAGGAAGGTCTTCGTCTTGCCAAGCGAGTGCATCCCCTGATTATTACCCTGGATGTCATAATGCCTGGGAAGAATGGCTGGGCTGTTCTTAACGAACTCAAAGCAGATTCTGAATTGGCAGATATCCCAGTGATTATGATTACGATTGTGGACAACGAGGTTGCGGGCTTTGATCTGGGCGCCGCTAATTATCTTATCAAGCCAATTGATCGTGACCGCCTTGCGCTTCTTTTGGAAAAGCACCGGGTCGCCCGCCCTTCTACTGTCACGGAACCGACCACGCCCTCCGTTTCCTGGACACCGGACGGTCAAGAAGCCCGCTCGGAAATCGCTGTTGGATACCATGGAGAAGNNNNCAATGAGATGAATAGGGATATGCTATCCAGACGTCTACATCGGAGGGGGTATTGTGTCGTCACCGCCCAGGATGGCGAGCAGGGACATTCGCTGGCCCGTTCGGAAGCGCCCGACCTCATTCTGATGGACATAGGTCTTCCTGGGATGGACGGTTGGGAAGTAACCCGTCTGCTCAAGGCCAACGACACCACCCGCCATATCCCAATTATTGCACTGACAGCCCATGCTTTGGTGAGTGATCGGGAGAAAGCATTTGAAGCTGGTTGCGATGATTATGACACCAAGCCCGTGGAATTTAGGCGGCTGAGTGAAAAGATTGAAAATTTGCTCGCTGAGAGGAAACTGTCATGAACTCACGGCCAAGCCGGTTGCTAATTGTAGATGATAATGAAATGAACCGGGACATGCTGGCGCGCCGACTGGAACGGAAAGGCTATGTGATCGGGGTGGCGGAAAGCGCGAGACAATTGACTGAACGCGTCAAGCAAGACAAGGTGGATCTAGTGCTATTAGACGTTGAGATGCCGGAAATCAGCGGTCTGGACGCCCTTAAAATACTGCGCGATTCCTATTCTCCGATCGAACTGCCGGTCATCATGGTGACGGTAAGGAGCCAGAGTGAGGACATTGTCAATGCACTAAGTCTAGGAGCCAACGATTATCTGACGAAGCCAATCGACTTTCCTGTCGCGCTCGCGCGCATAGGTGCGCAGTTATCACATAAACGGGCGGAGGAGGCATTGAGGGAGAGTGAAGAACGTTACGCCTTGGCGGCTCGCGGCACCAACGACGGCCTTTGGGACTGGAATCTGACGGCTAATATGGTGTATTTCTCTCCTCGCTGGCAGGCCATGTTGGGCTACCAGGACGGCGAAATCGGGGACAGACCGGAAGAATGGTTTGACCGAATCCATGACGCGGATCGAGAACGGGTCAAGGAGGAGATTGCCGCCCACCAAAAAGGCTTGACTCCTCATTTCGAGAGTGAGCATCGTATGCTGCAGAAAGACGGGACGTTTCGCTGGATGTTGAGCAGAGGCCTTCTGGTTCAAGATGCTTCGGGAAAGCCTTTGCGCATGGCCGGGTCGTTGACGGACATTACCGAAGGGAAGGTGGCCGACTCACTGACGGGCTTGCCCAACCGGCTTCTGTTCATTGATCGGTTAGGCCGGCTGATCGAACATACAAAGCGTCAAAAAGATTATTTGTTTGCGGTTCTATTCCTAGACTTGGATGGGTTCAAGATGGTCAATGACAGCCTGGGCCACCTGATTGGAGATCAACTCCTAGTTGCAGTGGCCAACCGATTGGTGAAATGCTTGCGGACAAGCGATACGGTCACGCGTCTGGAGGAAGCCTTCACGCTAGCGCGCCTAGGCGGAGACGAATTCGCGGTCCTGCTCGATCGTCTTAATGATCCGAGCGATGCCACTCGGGTCGCAGTCCGCCTAATGAAAGAACTGACATTGCCCTTTCATGTGGATGAGAAGGAGGTCTTCACTTCGGTCAGCATCGGAATTGCATTGAGCAATGCCGGTTATGAGCAACCGGAAGATGTGGTAAGGGACGCCGACACGGCAATGTATCGCGCCAAATCTCTGGGTAAGGCCCGTTACGAGGTATTCGACGCAAATATGCGAGCAAGAGTGCTGGCCCGCTTGCAGTTGGAGACCGATCTGCGTCGTGCCCTGGAACGGGAGGAATTTCGGAATTTCTACCAGCCGATTGTCTCCCTTGATTCCGGCCGGATTGTCGGCTTTGAGGCTTTGTTACGCTGGCAGCATCCTACTCGAGGGCTGCTTGGACCGGAAGAATTCATCTCAGTTGCTGAAGAAACTGGCCTCATTCGCGAGCTGGGTTGGTGGAATTTGCGGGAGGCGTGCCGGCAAATCAGCGAATGGAAGGCGAAGTCTGAGGCCTATTCCCATTTAACAATTAGCGTCAACCTCTCCATCAAACAGTTTGTGCAACCAGACCTGGTCGGACAGATGAGGGGGTTACTGCGCGAGCTAGCAATTCCTCCGGAAACTTTGAAGCTGGAAATTACAGAAAGCACTGTTATGGCAGATCCCTTAGCAGCTGCGGAAATGTTGCTGCAAATTAAATCCCTTGGTATCTGTTTGGCCATCGATGACTTCGGCACGGGCTATTCTTCCTTGAGTTACCTGCACCGTTTTGCACTTGACACGTTAAAAATCGACCGATCCTTCACCAAGTCCATGGGCGAGGGGGGTGAAGGCGGAGAAATTGTGCGAACAATTTTGCCTTTGGCCAATAATCTTCGATTAGATGTCATTGCCGAGGGGGTGGAGACGACTGAACAAGTTGCAATGCTGAAGGAACTGCAATGCAAATATGCGCAGGGATATTATTTTTCCAAGCCGCTAGCGGCCGAGGAAGCAGGAGCATTGCTCGTGGGGCACCGCAGTTGGTGACAGCGTCAAGTTCAAGTGTTGAAACCTCTAAATGACGATGACCTTGCTCTTGGTGCAGCCGAGTTCATACTGGCGCCTCACCGAGGGCTGTGTCAGGCAGCGACTATCCCGATGTTATGATCTGCTCCACTTTCATCCCAGATATATTCTCTTGCTCCTGCCATTGTGGGTGCTTTCGGACGTCGACGGGTTATCTTGGATCCAGATTGGAACGAAGAGTCTTGCTGGTGTCGAGCCACCAAATGCCTTGAATATGAAAAGCAGCGAAACCCACCTGCAACAACTGTACGAAGAAGCAAGAATCCACGGCAACGGTGTCAAGATTGGCCAAGGCAAGACGGGTTTAAAACCTCTTTTTCCGATGAGCCGCTTCTGAATACGGGGGAAGGATGTATATAGGTGCTGGTCTTACCTAGGTCATGAAACTCGCCTGGCAGAATATCATTCACGATCGAGTCCGCTTTTTGTGCTCCGTGCTTGGCGTATCTTTTGCGGTGGTTCTGATGGTGTTCCAAGGCAGTCTGTTAGTCGGCTTTCTGCAGGCGGCGTCCAGGCTTATAGATGCCAGCGACTTCGATATTTGGATAACTGCCAGAGGAGTTCCGGCCTTCGAGTTCGGAGCGACCTTGGAAAGCCGGGTGAGGGAGATCGCCGCCGGTGTGCCCGGTGTGGTGGAAACGGGTCGAGTGTCCATGGCCTTTGCCGTGTACCGAAAACCAAACGGAAAGCAACAGATCATAGGCTTAGTTGGTGCAGACCCCAACATAGGAAAGCGCTTCCCTGTCCCCGGTCTGCCTGGATTAGCCGAGGTTCCATCACCGGACGCGGTTCTTTACGACGAAAGCAACCGGGATCAGATTGAGGTGACAGCTTTGCCAGCAGAGGTCGAGATAAATCGACACCGTGCTATCATCGAACGCCAGATCAAAGGATTTGGTTCATTTCTTGGTTTATCCTATCTTTTTACCTCATACCGGAATGCCGCCCGGTACCTAGGTTTCGGTCCCGAAGAAGCCATGTATATCCTCTTGCGAGTCGGCAGCGGATACTCTGTTTCGGATGTCCAGCAGAGCCTTAGGCGACGTCTGCCGGAGGTCGATGTTCTCACTCGTCAGGAGTTTGCGCACAAATCGCGAGTGTATTGGATGATAAAGACCGGAGCGGGGGGCGCCATTCTTACTGGGGCGGTCCTGGGATTTCTAGTCGGGCTCGTGGTCGTGTCCCAAACCATCTATGCGAATACAATGGAGAACATAGAAGAATATGCGACGTTGAAGGCTCTTGGAGCGTCCAGAACTTTCGTGGCACGCATTGTCATTACCCAAGCCCTGATTTGCAGTACAGTCGGCGGTATTCTGGGGCTGTTGGTAGTTGTTCCGCTCGTTGATTACGCAAGATCTCTGATTTCTTGGGTCTACACTCCGTGGTGGTTGCCTGTAGCCATGGTCGTGCCGAGCTTGCTGATGTGTTCGCTGGCATCCATAGCTTCGGTTCGAAGCGCCCTCACCGTCGAGCCAGGGAGGGTCTTCCGTGCCTGACCACTTTTTGGGCGTTGAGGGTGTGAGTGTCTCATTCGGGAAAGGAGAGGCCCGAGTCCGCGCACTACGGGCTGTTTCACTGTTGTTCGAGCGCGGCACGTTTTCATTGGTTATGGGACCCTCGGGAAGTGGCAAAACGACTCTATTGTCTCTGCTTGGCTGTTTACTATCACCCGACGAAGGGACGGTGTTAGTAGAGGATGTCGCGGTGAACAGACTGAGGGAAGTTGAGAGGACCGCGATTCGTCGAAAAAAAATAAGCTTCGTTTTCCAAGCTTTTCGACTCTTTCACTCTCTTTCGGCAATCGACAATGTAGCACTTGGTTTCCGACTTCGTGGTGGAAGGCAGTCTGAACGAATGGTAATGGCACGAGACCTACTCAATCGATTCGGTTTGGGTGCTAAGCTACATCAGAGGCCGAACGGCCTTAGTCCCGGGGAGAAGCAGCGGGTTGCGATCGCACGAGCCCTAGCAGGAAATCCTCCTGTTCTTCTGGCAGACGAGCCGACGGCATCCATGGACTACCAGGCTGGAAGGAATATCTGTCAGATTCTCCGAAGTCAAGTTGACGAGGGCGGGAAAACTATTGTTGTTGTTAGCCACGATCCACGATGGCGAGAATTTGCCGATCGTACGGTCGTTCTACGTGATGGCCAAGTTGAACAAGAGGTGAAAAACCCTTGACGTCCCACAGCCGATGGCGCATTGGTGGTTTCACGGTTGTGCTGGCCACAGCCAGTGTCCTGTTCCTGCAGAGTTCACGGAACAGTGATAGTCCTCAGGCGCCCTCCATTAGTGCTACCGGGAGTGTGGTACTCGCCTGTCCCGGACGAGTGGAAGGCCTTTCAGAAACGACACAGGTGGGAGCCGCAGCGGATGGAATCTTGAAGGCGGTCTACGTAAAGGAGGGCCAGTTCGTAAAAAAAGGGACATTACTGGGCGAGATCGCTTGTGATGATCTAAGAGCCAGCTCACAAACAGCAATCGCGGAAGCCGACGGCGCGCGCCAGGCGCGGGCCCGGCTTCTACGGGGCACACGCAATGAGGAGCGGAGAATAGCGAGTGAGAAGACAGCAGCTACTCGGGCGGCATTCGAGCACGCCAAGTCGCGCTTTGACATGCTGCGCGCCCTCTATGAAAAAGAGGACATCTCACGCGCTGCTTATGAACAAGGGGTCCGTGACCTCGGGGTCGCGGAAGCTGACCTCCAGGCTGCCGTTCGAACCGAGGAGTTGCTCGCCGCGCCTCCGTTGCAGGAGGAAAAGGCGCGAGCAGATGCTGACGTGCTCGCGGCAGATGGTCGCGTCCGAACCTTCCAGGAACGGATTAGGAAGTGCTCAATCCTGGCTCCGATCGAGGGAACTGTTCTGAGAGTCTACGCAAGACCTGGTGAGTCCTTTAGCACAATCACTCCCCGCCCGTTGTTCAATCTTGCAGATGCCTCCGGCCGTCGTATTAAGGCAGAAGTAGACGAAAGAGACGTCTATAAAGTGGCGATTGGACAGAACGTGTTGATCCAAGCTGACGCCCTCGGTGTAAATAAGCTCAACGGGTCAGTAGCAAGGATATCTTCGGTGATGGGTAGGAAGAGCGTTTATACAGGCGACCCATCTGACAAGAGCGACCGCGATGTTCTGGAGGCAGTGATCGATTTACAGGACGATGCACGACCGCTGCCAATAGGGTTTAGGGTCACCGTGCAGTTCTTGTCTAACAGGTTGCTGAAAAAGTGAAAGCAGACGGTCGGCGCTGATTTGTGATCCGTAGAGGATTTTCCCTTCGTGCCGACCCGCATCGACTCTCGAGATGCTGGCCCTTGGGGGTTGAGGACTTGTCACAGTAACAACCTTATCTTGCCACGGCCTGATACAAGAATTTCAATACTGCCTACCTGGGATAAGGCTGCACTTAATGAACGGGCCCTCGGCTTAGCAGCCTTCAAAGGAGTTATGTCGCTTTACCCAAACAGAGGCAGCGGACTTGTCTCTAACCCATTGATTCTTGGTCGGGGCGATTGGATTTGAACCAACGACCCCCTGCGCCCAAGGCAGGTGCGCTACCAGGCTGCGCTACGCCCCGTTATCCATCAAGGCAACGTCGAAGACTACTTGAAGTTTTGAAGCCTTGTCAAGCGGAATTCCTTAGGGGTATAAGCGGCAAATCTGTAAAGCAAATTTCGCTGTATAAGACGGAGGGGGTAACCTGGTTTTGCTCTCAGAAAAGCAAATACCAACATCTAATGAAAGGAGCTTACACCCAATGAAGAAAGTAACACCTATAACGAAGCAAACGAGAACTCTTGGGGAGATCTCCTACAGGAAAGGGAAGCTAGCTTTGAAGAAGTTTTTGGATGCCGAGTCAGAGCGCCAACGCCAGCTCTACCTGAATTGTGAACCGTATGAACGGCAGGGGGGGAGCGGAGAGAGATTACCGCCAGGAGCATAGGCCAATTTCAACGACGAGCGGCAGACGTGGCGTTGGTGATCCGAGAGGCCGTTTTGCGAGGGATGAGCACGCGGCAAGCGAGACGGGTCTTGGCCGTGATGACGGGCGAGGTCGTCAGTACGCAGACAGTCTCGAAGACTCAAAGCCTGTGCAGCAATTTCATCGAACGACTGAAGGATGAGTAGCTGTATTTATGGGATAGCCGGCTGCGCAACCAGCTGATCCAAGCCGCCTGGACGGCCATTCATAAGGATCCGGAGCCGCGAGAATTCTACCGGCGGATTTATCAAAGACGTCCCGGCAGTTGGCTGCATGTAAGGCCATCGTGGCGGTAGCGTGCAAGCTGACCACGCGGATGTACGCGGCTTTGAAACAACAACGACTGTTCCCGGCCGCCATCGGCTTCAGCTCCTTTGGCCCCAAAAGAGACAGCCAACCCTATGGGACGCCTCGACGCCGCACAGAACGAACTGGAGTAATTCTCCCGGACGATTCGCTTCTGGAGACAGACGACCTGGAGCCACCTGTTCCCGCCCTTGGGGAGAGCCGTATCTCAATGAAGTGTCCTTGTGGGAATCGCATTTAATAACTCTTGAAAACCGGTCTCAGTAGCTCTTTTAGTTAGGGTTTAATCACAAGGCAAGAGGTTCCCAGAGCACCACCCAATTTCCGCAAGGCCCGGCCTCGGTGGCTCACACGGAGCTTTTCGATAGGCTCAAGTTCTGCCATGGTTTTGCCAACTTCGGGAATGAAAAAAATCGGGTCATAGCCAAAACCACTTTCCCCTTGCGGCTCCTGTCCAATCAATCCTTCGACTGTTCCCCCAAAAATATCCAGAAGTTTGCCCCGCCGGGCCAAAGCCATACAGCATACGAAGCGCGCACTGCGGCGTTCTTCAGGAACCGCTCGCATTTGGAATAACACCTCTCGATTGCGCTCCTCATCTGTTGCCCACTCACTAATAAACCGGGCAGAATGGACCCCGGGTTGTCCATTCAAGGCGTCAACTACCAATCCCGAGTCGTCTGATAAGGTCAGAGCGGGGGAAAACTGGCTGTAATACCGCGCCTTCTGACAAGCGTTCTCCTCAAACGTACCTCCCCGTTCAAAGCATGGAGCCAAACCTGGCAACTTATGAAGATCTATCCCGCGAATAGGCAAAGATGACAAAAACTGATTGATCTCATTCACCTTTCCCCGGTTGAAAGTGGCAATCAGAATTGTCCGTTCCATGGGGTATCCATTCTAAAGGGTCCACAAATTAGGACCAGTCCATGTGGCCTCAGAAGCTTCGATTCGCATTGATTGGCGTTCCTCGAGGTTCGCCTCTAAAGTTCAATGATAGTTTTCTGGATCTCTAATAACTGCCTGATTCCCTGAGAGGCCAGATCGGTCAATTGATTAAGCATTTCTCTAGGAAAAGGATCGCCCTCAGCCGTTGCTTGAATCTCAACAAAAAGACCACGGCCCGTCTGAACGAGGTTCATATCCACCTGGGCATGGGAATCTTCCTGGTAATTGAGGTCCAAAAGAAGCTCACCATTGACCACGCCAACGCTGGTGGCGGCAACATAATCCTTAAGGGGCAATTTATGTAGAATCCCTTCATGAATCAATTTTTGCAAAGCCAGTCCCAAAGCCACGAAGCCACCGGTGATGGAAGCTGTGCGTGTTCCGCCATCGGCTTCAATCACGTCGCAGTCAATCCAAACCGTCCGCTCTCCAAGTTCTTCGAGCTGAGTAATGCTTCTTAGAGCGCGGCCAATGAGTCGTTGGATTTCTTGAGCTCTTCCTGAGGGCCTTCCTTTAGCAGATTCACGAGCAGTCCGTGTTAGAGTGGCTCGAGGGAGCATAGCGTATTCACTGGTAACCCACCCTTTATTCTGCCCCTTGAGAAATTGGGGAACGGTATTTTCGATACTAGCTGTGCAGATTACCCTGGTGTTCCCGACCGTGATTAAAACCGATCCTTCTGCATTTTTTATAAAATGGCGCTGGATTTCCACCTTCCGAAGCTGATTGGCTATTCTTCCGTCGATACGCATAAAGCTCCTCGATAGCCCCCACACGAATATTCCCCACCTTGGTTAAGTCTTGGTTAAAGAGGGGAAGCCGTGGCCTTTGGTTTGTCCCTAGGAGTCGCCCGATATGGCGTCCCACCACTCCGCGCTTGCTGACGCCAATGCAACTCCTCGTCATCTGGGGAGGGGAGTTTTTTCGCTCAGGTTATTTCCTGACGCTGCCGGGAATGGATGATCCCCGCCTTCTCTCATTTTCGGGGTGCGGCAAATTTGTAGTGCTGTGAGCAGCGGCCAAGCTGCGTCAGGCAATATACTCCCCCGCTTCAGCGCGGGGACTCGAGAGGCCTCTGGTCGTTCCTCGCATTTTTCCCACGCCCTTGCGGGCCCGGCTATTGCGAGTCGGCTCTTCGAGCTTGTAGAGTAGAGTTCCCTGAACGATTCTTCCCCAGCTTTACCCATAAATTTGTTGGTCACCGCTCATTTTCCAGGCGCTTCTCTGAACGAAGTATCATCTATTACCTCTTCCCTGATCCCTTTCGAGTTGTGAAATGATGTCATGGAGAGATCCTGTCTCAATGGCTTACTTAAATCGATATGGCCGGCTAAGGTCTCAGCTTCTGCGCCCTCAACCAAGATTTGCACTCTCCGAATTGAAGGTAAGTTCTCGGTTAAGGAATTGACAATCGCATAAATCGATGAGACTTCTTGAATCAATCCTCCCGGGTGATTGGCGGAAACCTCTTTGGTCAAGTCGACCACTGCCAGTGCTTCCCCGGAAATAAAAATCTCCCGCAACTTAGTCTCAGGCGGAATGGCCGCACCGCGTCCCTCCTTTGATCCGGCGATTAGCTCCGCAATAATCTGTTTGGCTTCTGCGGAAACTTGATCTGAACTGTGAATCTCTCTTTCTTCAGGCTCAAGCAAACCATCCTTGCTTTTCGAAGGCAAAAAAACTCTTACTTTTTTCAGCGGAGCCGTCTCCGAAAAAACAGGCTTGTCCACCAGATAAGGTTGAGAAGGCTCCTGAGGAGGACGAACTAATCGACCAACGCGCTTTTGGAGATTGTAATAATAGGAGATTCCGAGGACTAGAACCAATCCAAAAAAGATCAATCCTAACTTGATATGTCTGGGCATGATTCATGGCCTTTCATGCAAGGAGCGAAACTTTTCAAGAGCCGTCACAATGGTCATCGCCACCGAATTCTGAAACTGAGGATCGTTAATCCTGTCCTTGAATTGAGGCTGACTGGCATTACCGATCTCCAAAAGAACGGCTGGCATGGCGAGCGACGAAAGAAGCTTTAGGGGCGCATGACGAAAAGTCAGGGAGTAATTACCCCCATTGAGGGTGTGATTCATTTCGCCTTGGAGGATTTCTGCCAGAGAAGAACTCGAGTCTAGAAATTTCAGCTGAGCTCGTTCCCATGGAACAAAGCGGATTGAGGCCAGTTTCTCACTTTCATCTTCTTTTTTTTCAGTCGTAGAATCTTCGAGCGGAGCGACCTTGCTCACATAAACATAACTGTTGGATTCGTTTGGGTGACTCCAGTTGCCGACATGAATACTCAAAAACAGATCTGACGGGGCGGAATTGGCTGCCTGAGCTCGTTCTTCCAATGACAGAGCTTGGTCAGTGACCCGAGTAAGCGCAATATCGACTCCCACCGTGCTCTGGAGAACCCAGCGAAGTTTTTTGGCGATAACCAAAGTCACGTCTTTTTCAAAAAGATTTTGCTTGATCAAGGCGCCTCGGTCTGTGCCGCCGTGACCGGCATCGATGGTTATGTGGTGCCACTTTCTTCGATTCTGCGTGATCCCGACAACTCCGGGCTGCGGGATGATGTCCTCAGGTTCCGATGTTGTCGCGCTGGCTTGCCGGGTCACCTCAAGCAGATAAACGTTTTGTGAAGAGAGACGCGTGACCTTGCTCTGTAGAGCCTTGTCTGCGAATTGAACCACCAATTGAGTCGCTGTAGGAGAATCTTCAAAAGTAATGGAGTTTACGAGCTCATCTTTGTACTGGTAATCTTCCTTGGAAGAATCTATGGGGGTATTGCCAAAGGCAAGAGTTACTTTGGACTCCCCCCTTCTTACTTCGACCTCTACTGGAGCAGTCATTTGAATCACAATTGTACTGCGTTGCGGGCCGGCAACCGCCTTGACCTCGAATCGATTGAAACTCCCGGGACCTATCAAGAAACGGCTGCCGGAACTTCCGATCACAATTTTTTCCGGCAAGACTCGGTTTAGCACCTTGTTTACGAAGTCAGGAGAAACCAACCATCGATCTGCAGCGACCACCACTGGAGCAAGCAGTCCAACGGTGGCTTCATTCACCTGCACTATGGCCCGATCTTTTGCCAACTTGATAGTGCTTTTCCCTACCGAAATGTTCACGGATCCGGCGGAAACGCTCTCGGAATAAGGTAAATCCAACATTTGTAAGAATTCAATCAAGGGGAGATAAATCTGATTCTCAATGCTGACTTTGGGCAAAACCTTTTTGGCTTGTTTTTGATAAATGATGAAATCAGCAGTCCAAATCGCCGAAGTCCCATTAGGCAATACCAGATGGAAAAGAACTAAAAGAAAGATTAGAAGAGATCTTGGAGCTGACAATTAATGGAGGGAGAAAAAAATGAAAATAGTCGCCACATCTGGTGGAGGCGGCGGGAGTCGAACCCGCGTCCGAAAACACTTAGCGAGAAAAGTCTACGTGCGTGTCCGGTTCGTTATTTTTTCGCAGTGCAGCATTGGGAACCAGCAAGACTGCTGAACTGCTAGTCCAGTAAGATTCACCAACCACGCCCGGACGATTGTGATCGGCTAGCCCATTAGTCGACGCTCCACATTCACCGCACAGGCATCAGCAAAGGGAGCGGCTGCTTATTTTATTAAGCAGCTAACGCCAATTCTTGATCAGCAGTTAAGTTTAATTCCATTTTTTTTACGAGGAAAATGGTCCTCGACACGCATCTTCGGCCTTGTATTCCCGTCGAAACCGTTTCGCCCCCACAAACCGTCTGGGGTAGTCACGAATACGACGCAAGTTATTATAGAAGGGTCTCACGGAGCCTGTCAAGATGAGTAGATAAGAAATGTGGTAAGCAAATGAAGTGTCCCGTGGTTGTAGCAAATGAAATGTCCGGTCTGAGAGTTTGGGCCGACATAAAGGGACATCTGAAGAGGAGGTGTGAGGATGTCTCTTTATCCGGCCCAAGCACTGGAGCGGGCAATGAAAATACAGGAAGAGATTTTGCGGGCGGCAGTGGGAAGATCCTGTGGATGCAAGCGGCCGAGATTTGTCTATTATGCCCAACTGGTGGCAGAGGAAGGCACCCGGACGGTGATGGCGGGGCTGAAGGCGGTGGTCGAGCAGCGCGGGGTCTTTTGCGCTCTCTACGTGGATCGTGGCAGTCACTTTGTGACCACGCCGGTGGCGGGCGGACCGGTGGATCGCGAGTAGAAGACCCAGATTGGACGGGCCCTGGGGCAACTGGGCAGCCAGTCTGATGGCGGCCTACTCGCCTCAGGCGCGCGGGCGTTGTGAGCGGTTGTTTGGCACCTGGCAGGGGCGGCTGGCGGCCGAGTTACGCTCCGGGCAGATCACCACGAGGGAGGCGGCCAATCGTTTCCTCATCTCCCAGTGGATTGGCCTCCACCACCGCAAGTTCACGGTGACGCGCCAGCAGCCCTGGACCAGATCTGCTCGATTCACCACGACCATGTGGTCGGCAACGACAACACGGTGCGCTTTGAAGACCTGAGCCTGCAGATCGAGTCCCAGCCTTTCCGCTACAGCCTGGCCCGCTGCCGGCTGTTGGTATGCCAGCGCAGCCGGCCAACCGCTCGCAGCGGCTGTGGCTAAGCGGAAAGACCGGACATTTCATTTGTTATTTTCACCGGACATCTGGACTTGCTATTGACAGATGAGCAGATAAGAAAGCGCGACCTGAGACGGAGTCCTGACTCGAGCTAGGAAAAAACCACTCAAAGAAGCTCAAATTAAGTTGTGCCGTCGTATGCGAAATCCCGTCAAAAGACCTTATTTATGCCGCAAGGCGTCGCCGGTCTGGAATAAGAATACAAATACAGTCGGATCCTAGGGTGAAAAAAAGTAAAAAAAAGGGAAAATAGCTAAAGGAAACCTGCCAAATGTCCGTTGGATATAGACAGGTACACTGAAAGAAGGTCGTCAGGCGATTTTTAGCAGATGAAAGCGTCCAAAGAGCTTCAAATGGCTGTGGCAAAAGGCAATTTGAAGTTGACAACCTGGGGTAACTCAAAGATAATTTCACTTCATTTGTTGAAAAGAAAATTTGTTTAGAGAGCCTAGCAAGGGAGATGGGCCTTTGATGGAAAATGAAAGTTTCAATGACAACAAATTTCGCGACATTCTAAGCAAGAACATCACTGCTAAGATTTCCAGTGTGGGCAAGGAACTCATTGAGTTTCGTTCAAACTTTCAACAGTCCGCGCAAAACATCATTGACAATGTCAGTCTGATTTTGAATTCGGTCGAGGACGAAGTCTTGCAGGATTTCCGCAAGGAGCTCTCGGAGTTTGAAGCCGGGATTCGGGGCAAGCTTGAGCCTGAGTTGCGAGGACGGCTGGAAACGGAAATCGCTCAGAAAATTGAAAGCGAGCAGGAAAATCGAATCAAGGCGGCAAGACAGGAAGGTGCTGTCATCGCGGAAGAAAAGTTACGATCTAGATTGGGGATTTTAGATGGAGCCTTAAAAGAAATCAGCCAAAAATTAACCCAAGTTGATATATTGACTTGCTTTCTTGACAAGGCTGCCTTTTTTGCCCCTCGCGTGGCTTTCTTTGTGATCAAGTCGGGCAACATTGTTGGCTGGCAGGCCCGAGGGTTTGAGGGTGATTTCAATAACGACTCGATCAAGTCACTAGTTTTTCCCTCCGGAAGCGACAATCTCTTGCGCCAAGTTTACGATTCGAAGGTTGTCTTTAAGGGGAATACAGCCTCCAACCCCGCTATCAGTGAAATCGTTTCAAGGTTTGGGCCCCTGGCTCCTGATTCAATTTGTGCAATTCCATTAGTGGTAAGAGAGAAGACCGTTGCCATCCTATATGCTGACTCTGGTTTGATCCCAAATTATCCTTTAGATAATTCTATTCTAGAAATCATTACCACTGTGGTCAGTCTGGCAGTGGAATTAAGTAGTGCGAGAGCAAAACTCGGCATTAAACCCTCAGAGGCCCCAGAAGCTTCTCCCACACCTGAGTCAGCCAAGGAGGTCCGTGCTGCAGAGAAAGCAATAACAGAAACCCATCTCCCCTCACAGCCATCGAGAGTGCAAGACGAAATTCATGGAGAAGTTCATACCCCGGAGCCGGTGCAAAGTTCCGAAGCTGCTCGGGTAAGTCCTGTATTTTATCAAGAGTCGAATGTCCCTCCCGCTCATGCTCCACGGGAAACTTATCGGCCGATCGAGTCAACCGTTCAAACCTCACCTCCTCCTTACTTTCCTCCTGTCATCGGAAATATTGATGAAGCAGAGCAGAAGTCGCATAATGATGCGCGTCGCTTCGCTCGATTGCTTGTTTCTGAGATCAAACTTTACAATGAGCAAAAGGTTCAGACGGGCCGCAGGGATAAGAACCTCTACGACTTACTCCGAGACGATATCGACAAGAGCCGAGAGATGTATGAGAAGAGAATCTCACCCAATGTAGCAGTCAGAGTCGATTATTTTTACGATGAAATGGTAAGAATCCTAGCTGATAATCATGCCGAGGCTTTAGGAAGAGATTGTCCCGGGCCAGTTCTTGCCAGATAAGATTCCTGGTAGGAATCTGCAGAGCAAATTTCAATTTCGGCTTACCCGTTTTGCTGTCCTTCTTTCGATTTTCGATTCCCCATAAACTGGTTCTTCCCTTCCGCTCGGTTGTCCTGAACCGAGTTGGACTCTTTGTAGGGAGGGCAAGGATACTGCGTCGGAAGGCCGATGCCCCTTATTTCCGTGAAACGTATTTCATCGGATTCCGCCCAGTTTTGATTCTCTGGAGTTTGATCCTCCTTTCTCCACTCTTTACTCGAACACTCAGCTTGGCTTCGCCTCAGTCCAACTGGGAAGGGACTCTCCAGCGCGGCGCCTCACTGGACTCGGCCTTGGCCCCAAGAAGATTAAGAGAGGGTAGAGAAGCTACGCTTGAAAAGCTTTCTCAAAACTATCTGCAATCGCCTCATGCAAATTCCAAGAAGGCGCTGATAACTTTTTGTCAAAATAATAAGAAGAGCCAGCTCTCAGCTCTAGGATACTTCTTAATTGGTCATAACGAACTTCGAGACGAAAAGCTTGAGTTGGCTGCAAGCTTTTTTGCGAAGGCTGCATCGAAACCAACACCTATCGATGACTACCTTTACTACTATTGGGGAGAGTCTTTTTTTAAACTTCATGAGTTTGCAAGCGCTCAAAAGAAACTTGCGTATTTCCTGGATAAGTTTTCCGATAGTCCCCTGAAAGGGAAAGCCCTTTCGTTGTACTGGGAAACGTCTTTCTTGCTCAATGATCCTCAGTCCATTCTTAATTCAATAAAGTCCACAACAGAGGCGACGGAAAACCCAGAACCGTTGTTCTACGTCGCAGAAGCTAAGAAATCCCTCGGCCAGCTTGATGAGGCGCTTCGAACCTACCAGAGGCTCTATTATTTTTTCCCGCTGTACAGCAAGAGCTTAATTGTTTCCCAGAGAATTCCCTTTCTCTTAGAAAGCGATCCGGAGCTCAAGTTCGACATTCCTAAGGAATGGAAAATTACTCGGATCGAAAAGCTGTTTTCGGGCAAACGCTATCGCGAAGCACTGAAGGATTTAGAATTGCTTTTCCAAACCGACTCCTCGTTCACCACAATGCCGCAGTTTCAGCTCTGGTTGGGCATCTCACAGTTTGGATCGGGGAAATACACAGACGCCCTACAAACGTTGAAAGAAGTTGATTCACCCGACTCTGCAATGAACGCCCAAGCTTGGTTTTACGCGGCTGAATGCTACCGCAAGCTTGACGATTATCCTCTCTTCAAGCAAAGCGTTGAAAGTCTGGAGCAAAAGTTTCCCAAGTCGGTGTGGTTGGAAAAAGCCCTGTTTAGCATCGGCAATTACAATCTGGTAAACCGCCATTTGGAAGAGTCCACGTCTTTCTACCAGAGAGTTGTAGACCTGTTCCCGGGTGGTCTTCATGTCACGGATTGCCATTGGCGCGTCTCGTGGCAATATTATCGCGTTAAGAATTACCAACGCGCCTTTGAATTGTTTGTAGATCACCTTAACCGCTTTCCGAATTCGGAGCACCGGGCAGCGGCCCTATATTGGGCGGCGCGATGTAAGGGGAACCTAGGACAACCTGCAGATGCTCTCCGGATCTATCAGGCCGTCCATCGAAGATTCAGTAACGATTATTACGGTCTGTTAGCAGAAAAACAGATTTCGTCCCTGAAGAGTGATATCAAAATCAGCCAGGAACTAGATCCTCAGGTGGAAAGGATTAGCCAGGACATGGAAAATTCCACCAGTCAGGCAAACAAAACTGACCTGCTTCAACTGCAGGATATGTCCTTGGAGACCTGGCCGAGAGTGAAAGCCTTTACCCTCATTCAGCTTTTTGAGTTGGCGGCCAAGGAATTATCACGATCCCAAGTTTATGGGGATTCACGGGCCATCTACTTTCAAGTAGCCCAACTATTCTACCAGGAGAAGAATTTTATGCCGGCGATCGTGAATTTACGCAGAGTATTTCCCAACCACCTGGAAATGTCGTTTGACTCTCTCCCCAAAACGGTTTGGGAGATGTTTTACCCCGCAAATTTCACATCAATCATATTTAGAGAATCCGCGAGACAAGATGTGGATCCTTATCTGTTGCTCGCTTTGATCCGGCAGGAATCCGCTTTTAATCCACAAGCGCTCTCGAGAGCCAATGCTCATGGTCTGATGCAGCTCTTGCCCTCCACCGCCCGAATTGTGGCAAAAAGCATGAAACTGCGTAGCCCGACAGTGGCTCGTCTAAAGGACCCGGCAGTCAACATTCGCTTGGGTACCAAATACTTTGCCGACCTGCTCCGGAAATTTCAGGGGCAGGAAGACAAGGCTTTGGCAAGTTATAATGCCGGAGAGGATAGGGTGGAATCCTGGATAAGCGAGGGTGGATTTGTGGATAGTGCCGAATTCGTGGAGACGATTCCTTTTAGCGAAACTAGGAATTATATTAAGACGATCTATCGGAACTATTGGTTTTACAAGAACCTTTACGGACAAGGAAAAGGGACATAGAAATTCCTTAGCCAAGGCGTTTGTGCTGCTAAGAGGGCTTGTCGTCCCCTTCCTCTGCGTCTTGCTCTTCCATGCTGATCGGAGCAATCGATCACATCGCTAGTTGGTGCTCATATGCAAATAAAGCAAATGATCTCATCCAAGCCACTGCAATTCACCGAATCGGTGATTCGTGAGATGACCCGCTTAGCTTTGCGACATAATGCGGTGAATCTCTCCCAAGGTTTCCCAGATTTTCCGGCCCCTTCAGAAGTCAAGCAAGCGGCCATACAGGCCATCAACGACGAAAGGAATCAGTACGAGATTACATGGGGATCGAAAAACCTAAGAAACGCCATTGCAGAAAAATCAAAACGCCTTACCGGGTCCGAGATCGATCCGGAAGCAGAAGTAACTGTTTGTTGCGGGTCCACCGAATCGATGATTGCCTCACTGCTGGCCACCATTAATCCGGGCGATGAAGTAATTGTCTTCGAACCTTATTATGAAAATTATGGCCCAGATGCAATTCTATCAGGAGCCGATCGTCGTTATGTCAAGCTCCGGCCACCTGATTGGAGTTTTGATCCCAAGGAACTGGAAAGGGCCTTTAACAGCAACACCAAGGCCATCATCATCAATACGCCAAACAACCCCACGGGCAAGGTCTTTCAACGGCATGAACTGGAGCTGATTGCCAGCCTCTGTCAGCGCTGGAACTGTCTGGCAATTACTGATGAAATATATGACCACATCCTCTACGATAGCACCGAGCATGTGCGGATCATGACTCTGGAAGGCATGCGGGATCGAACGATTACGATCAATAGCCTTTCCAAAACGTTCAGCGTTACGGGCTGGCGGGTGGGATACGTCATTGCCTCTCCGGAATTGACCAATGCCATCCGGAGAGTTCACGATTTCTTAACGGTGGGGGCGGCTGCTCCATTGCAGGAGGCTGGTGCTTTGGCGTTGAGACTTTCTGATGAATATTACCGGTCACTGAGCGCCCAATATGCCAAACGCCGAGACCTCCTGCTAAGGATTCTGACGGAGTCTGGATTTCATTGCTATAAACCGCTGGGAGCCTATTACATTATGACCAACATCCGCGATTTCGGTTTCTCTAATGATGTTGATTTCACTCAATACTTGATTGAGGAAATTGGCGTCGCCGCCGTCCCTGGAAGCAGTTTCTACCGCGATCCCAGAGATGGCGAGCAGCAGCTTCGATTCTGCTTCTGCAAGAAAGATGAAACGCTGCAGGAGGCCGGGAGAAGACTGCAAAAACTGAAAGAGCGGCAATAAATCGAGCAAAAGTGTGATCCGGAAAAGCGAAAGCACTAGTCGCCAAGGCAACCTAGGCCTAGAACCGACAACGTTGCTTATCAGCTAATCGTCAGGACAGCGTTCTGATCCTTCCAAGTGTTTAGCCTGACGATGCGGAACTTCCAGGTCAGTGCACAATGGCCAGCGGCCCACCTACGGCCGATTCAGGCGCCACGTTAAGTACGGCCGTTCCGTAGTGGGTTCCACTCATGCGTGTGTTCACTCACGTGCACCCCACGCCCTGCTTGAGCAGCCTGGCTGGGCAGGCTACCCCACTCCGGCATGGTCGGGGTTCTTCAGCATCAAGACAAAGGCCTCGTCCACAATCCAAGCTTGGATCATCAGCCGGGATACCAAATCATCCAGGGCGACCCGCCAACTTGTAAGACTGAACTGTGTAAACTCGGTCAACCACTGACTCAAACGCTGCCATTGAAGCATGGGATTCCCCTCAATCGTGTCCTATCTCCTGATGGCGATGAAGGATCTCATTTGCTGACGCAAGAGCAATTGCCCTATTGTTAATTGTTCGAGCCCCAAACGGACCTCTTTTCAACTTTCCTTTTTGGAATTGAGTCTCTATAATTTTGTTCCAAGTAGCACAAGACCTACAAGACGGTGAGGCGGATCCGCTATGAGCGCAAATTCGGCTGAAGTGTTAGCGATCGTCCTAGGGGGTGGCAGAGGGGAACGATTATTCCCGTTGACCAAGCTTCGCTCCAAACCGGCTGTGCCACTTGCCGGGAAATATCGTATTGTCGACATCCCCCTCAGCAACTGTATCAATTCTGATATTCGCAAGGTGTTTGTCTTAACTCAGTTCAACTCTGCTTCGCTCAACCGGCACATTGCACAAACTTACCGTTTCGACAAATTCTCAGATGGATTTGTCAACATTCTCGCTGCCGAGCAGACTCCCGAAAACCCCCACTGGTTCCAAGGTACCGCAGACGCTGTGAGACAAAGTATCCGTCATTTCGCCGACATTGACGTGTCTCTCGTCTTGATTTTATCCGGGGATCAGCTTTACCTGATGGATTATCGAAACATTCTAAAGTTTCATTTGCACAGCAAGGCCGACATCACTGTATCCACCATTCCGGTTCCAGCCGGGCAGGCTTCCGGCTTTGGGATCATGAAAGTGGATGAGAACAACCAAATTCAGCTTTTTCGGGAAAAGCCTGCGGCCAACGAACTGGGAAATCTCGACAGCAAATTAGCCGGAGATTTCGATGTCGAGCAGTTTCCCAAGGGGAATGCCTACCTGGCTTCGATGGGTATCTATGTTTTTAGTAAAAAGCTTTTAATGAAAATTCTAGCCTCAACCAGCGAACATGATTTTGGCAAAAACATTATTCCAGATTCGATCGGCCAATACCGTGTCATGAGCTATCCCTTTTTCGACTATTGGACCGACATCGGAACCATCCGGTCCTTTTACGAGGCCAATCTGGATTTAACGGCAAACTTGCCGAAGTTCAACTTTTACAATGCGTCGAGCCCAATCTACACTCGTGCCCGTCTTTTGCCAGGATCAAAGATGGACAAATGTAATCTGCATAAATGTCTCATTTCCGAAGGCAGCATCCTCAGTGGTTCTGATATTGAACACTCGATTGTTGGCATTCGCAGTCGGGTAGGTTATGGGACTACCATCAGCAATTCCTACATCATGGGAGCTGACTTCTATGAATCACTTGACGAGATCAGGGAAAACGCCCGGCACGGCATTCCTAACATTGGAATTGGCAATCATGCCACAATTGTCAATGCGATTATCGACAAGAACGCACGGATTGGAGACAACGTCGTGATCACCAATTCCAGGAATTTGACGGATCATGATGATAACAACTTCTGTGTGCGGGACAAAATTGTCGTCGTTCCCAAAGGTGCGATCGTTCCCGACGGGACGGTTATTTGAGGAGACTCCTGAATACTCTTAACGAGCAGGGACTGGGGGCTGCTGTTGAGAAGGTGAGGTTGACGACTGGGATTGAACCCCTGTTCCCGGGCTTGATCCCAGGCCAGGCCTCTGTCCGGCCGGTTGCTGTCCGGGAGCAGTCGGTGGTTGGAGCTGCTGCCGCGGAACATAGTAGAATTCCCATTCATTGTACTTATTGCGGCCATTGTACGTCTTCAGCGTTTGCTTTTCACTGGTGCTGGCTACTCCTATAATTCCACCCAGAACCGGAGTCGACGCAGATTGAGTCCTACTTCCTTGGCCTTGTCCCGCTTGAGGAAACCTAATATTTTGGGCACTGCTTTGAGAGGACATATCACTGGTAGGAAAACCACTTCGTGCCGAAGTGGCAGAACCAGAAGCTCGACTTCTCCCTTGGCCCGGCGCCCCCGGAATGGTTGCCTCCGGGAGTCCGCCACTTGGAATAATAGTCAATCCAGAAATGGAGCCGTCCGGGTTAAGTTTGATCAACCGCCACTCATCGGAATTTGTAATTGGATCTTTCCATTTCTTGCGGAGAAAGTGGACGTTGTTAGTATTGAGTAAGGCATCGATCGTCGTGGGAAAGGTTCCAGGAAATTTTCGTTGCCATAACTCGACGGCACGAATAAATTGTTTGCCGCGAAAAATCAGTTCCTCTTCCCTCTCTCGCTGCATCGCCTTCTGCCAATTAATCATTGCTGCTGAAATGGTGACTAACAAGACGGTCGTGAAAACAACAACCACCGCCAACGCATAGCCTTTTTCGTTCCTTAGAAACTTCATCTCAGTCATAAAGCGCTATTCGAAAGGGCAAATCCAGATGTAGTCTTCAACCCCAACCGATTCAGCCTACTTCCTCCACTCTCAGCTCTTTGGTACTTCAGTCTTCGCTCACGGCTTTTACTGTGTAACCAGATTAATCTGCCGTCTAGTTTTCGAATTGACTTCTTCAATTTCAGCCGTCGAATCCCCTATGTGGACTACACGGTAACGATTGGCAACCAACTCACCTTCAAAAGCAAGATAAACCTCATCGCCATCGGCGAAGAAACCCTGACGTTTCTTCTGACTCAGATCTAACTTGAAGCCAAAGAACTTCAGGTTGATTACCACTGGAGGCGGGGCTAGCGGTCTGTTGTCGGCTGAAGCTACGTGCGGACCGTCACCAGCTCTGCTTCCGGGCAGACTGGAGGAACGCCCCTTTGCCATTTGTGGCGCAGGCGGAGCATCCAAAGAGAACATGTTTCGAGCGCTGAGCGGAGTTCCGGGGTCGAATTGAGTTAGCCTTTCGAGATGGATCGTGGGGTCGATATCCTGAACAGGCACTTCTTTCTTGCCTCCGGTCCGGCGAGGGTTTCGTGGAATGACTAAATCTTTCAGCGCCGGGATCGAAGCGGTTTCCAGTGCCTTCTTGGTAGGAGAGCTCAGCTGACTAGAGCCCAATCCTGCCGTAAACGCATAATAGAGCGCAAACAGAAGGAGCAACAGCAAAGCTGAAAGTAGGATCACCTGTTTTTTCTGTTTTGGATCTTTCACCGTTGTCCACCAAAAAGAGTCAATAACTTCATTTCCATTCGAATCATTCCCGTCCCCTCTCGCTCTGAATCGAGGGTCATAGATTCTACAATGATAAACCTGGGGCGGCCTTCCAAGGTGTTTAAGAACTTTCTAATATTTGTGTAACCGCCTTCAATGGGCAG
>QHZQ01000763.1:0-2684 GCA_003224725.1 Acidobacteriota bacterium
TCCCGATCACGAAGGGTATAACCACGTCTATCCCCCTGAGACAGGAATTGACCTCGGTGCTAGCTATCTGGAGAGTGACCAGCAAGAAGGGAGCTGGCGAAGGGTCCAATCAACGCGACCTGAGGTTAATTTGACGAAAGCCTTGGGGATTTCAAGATCCCCGCAGAGCGTTGCCTATGCGATGACTTGGATTCATTCCCCGAAGCAGCAAGAGGTTTTGTCTCAGTTTGTTGTCAAGAATGGCAAACTCTGGGTGAATGGTCAGCAAGTTTTTGCGATGCATTCCCGGCCGATGTATTATGAATTGCGCGAGCCCTTCGGGTTTCAACAGAGTGTCACTTTGAAGGCCGGATGGAATCAAGTCCTGGTCAAAGTAGCGGGCGCAGATCGAGGGCCCGCGTTAATTTTCTCCCTACGTCTTAGCGACTCTCGCGGTGCACCGATCGATGGGTTAATCGCGGGCTGGAAGCCCGAACAGGTTGAAACTCTACGAGAGGAGCGAGACAAACGGTTTGATAATCTTGAGCGGTGGTATCGTGTAGAAGTACCTCCCGGCACAACGGCCCTGCGCTGGACTTCCCAACCTTCGGCTCAGACCATCTATCTCGATGGACAACCCGCAAGGATCGATGCTGCCGGTCGTTTCAGGTTTCCGAAACTCGACTATCAACGACAACCTGTCCTGGCCATAAAGCTAGCAGCCAGAGATGAACTCACAGATTTTCTCCGATTTGAAAGTGGGGAGACAGATTTTCATCTGGGCAGTTGGACCCGAACCGGTCTCACTTATTATTCGGGAAGTGCAATTTATGAGAAGGAAGGACAGCCGGTCCTGCTGGATTTCGGACAGGTTGGTGTTGCGGCTGAAGTTTGGCTCAATGACCGTAAAGTGGGAGAGCGACTTTGGGAGCCCTTCGTGATGGATGTAAGCTCATTCCTCAAGCCGGGGAACAATCGTCTGAAATTCATAGTAACCAACGCTTCTGATGCCGCCGAACGAGCCATTCCGGATTTTCGACGATATTTGGAACTCGAAGAGGTGCGAGGGGCATTCATCAGTTACTCTCCGCCTTACATGGACGTGATTGATTTGAACGGCTTACTAGGGCCGGTCCGATTAATACCGCAACGCCAGATCACACTCTCGGTGCCCGCAGGAAATTGATTGGGCCTCGAAAGAGATCCTGCTGTACCGTTGAGAAAGGTATCATAGAGATGAAGACCTTATCGATGAGTCTCCTAACTCTGTTGCTGGTAGTCGGGCGGGTTTGGGCTGAAGAAGATTTTCGAGAAAAAATCTATCCAATCCTTAGCACAAACTGCCTCCCTTGTCATGATGAAAACACGCGAACCAGTGGATTCTCGGTGAACGATCTGCAGAGCGTCCTTGCAGGAGGAGCCCGGCACGGCCCAGCCGTGAAAAGCGGCCAACCGCTGGAAAGCCCTCTGATACAGATTCTGCGCGGCCAGATCAAACCTCAGATGCCGCTGGGCCGAACTTTGACTGAGGGTGAAATAGCTACCATCGAGGAATGGATTCGAGGCCTGAAGCCCGGGTCGACAGCGGCTTCTGAATCGGGGCAGACTCGCTATTGGGCTTTTGTCAAACCGGTGCGCCCGGCTCTTCCAGTTGTAAAGAACCGGCAGTGGGCTAGGAATGAAATCGACCTGTTCTTATTGAACAAGCTGGAAAGCCAAGGACTGTCTCCGGCTCCAGAAGCGGACCGAAGGGTGTTGATCCGGCGGCTTTACTTTGACCTGATTGGACTTCCGCCTACACCGCAAGAGGTTAAGGCATTCGTGGAGAGCCGCTCGCCGACTGCTTACGAAGAGCTGGTGGACCAGCTACTAAGCGACCGGCGCTATGGAGAGCGCTGGGGACGTCACTGGTTGGACTTGGCACGCTATGCTGACACTAACGGTTACGCTCATGCCTGGCGCTACCGCGATTATGTCATTGACGCTCTCAACAACGACAAGCCCTATGACGAATTTATTAGAGAGCAGATTGCTGGTGACGAGTTGACCCCGGTCCTGTCAGCGGGCCCACTGCCCCCCCCGGAACCTGAGAAAGTGGTAGCGCTAACTTTTCTCCGGCTGGCTCCGTTTACTGAGCCTCGCGGGGAAGAGAGCCGAGACATATTGCTGAGCGAAATGACTTCGACGGTAAGTTCGGTGTTTTTGGGACTCACAGTGGGTTGCGCGAAGTGCCACAACCATAAGTATGACATGGTCCCAACCAAGGACTTTTACCGTATGAAGGCCTTTTTCGCTACTGTGCAGATTGAACCTGCTAGAATCGACGACGTTCAGCAGCTGGGGGGGCCTCTTCCAGCCGAGTTTTATCGGGCGAGAGAGAAGGAGTGGGCTGATCGGAATCGCGCTCAATGTCAGAAGGAATTGGAAGCAGCCGAAGCCGAGTTCACTAAGTTCCAGGAGCCATTATTGGAAAGGCTCAAGAGAGCTAAACGAGAAAAGGCGGCGACTAAAGACAAGGAGGGACTAACTCTACAGGATCTACAGAAGGCCATCGACAATGAAGGCGACAACTCTGCTAGCTTGGAAAAGAAAGAACAGCTCTTCTCTGTTGACGAGGTCCAGCGTTTCCGGCAGTCGAAGGAGCGGGTCTTGCGACTCAAAAACGCGATCGAACGGTTGGCGCCGCTGGCGATGTCATTGAGAAA
>QHZQ01000763.1:2689-4195 GCA_003224725.1 Acidobacteriota bacterium
AGCGACTCATGTGCTAGTACGAGGGGAGTGGGACCGGCCGGGCGAAGTTGTCGAGCCTGGCTTCTTGAGTGCTATTACAGGAAATTCCGATCCGGCACCTCTCGAGCTGGACCGCTACCATCGACACCCGACTCGGGGTCGGCGGATCACTCTGGCTCGTTGGATCGCGAGTGCAGACAATCCCTTGACGGCCCGCGTGATGGTAAACCGCCTGTGGCAGCACCATTTCGGCCGTGGGATTGTGGAAACAACCAGCGACTTTGGCAAGAACGGTACTCCGCCGAGCCATCCCGACTTACTAGACTGGCTCGCTACACGCTTTGTGGAGGAGAAGTGGAGCATAAAGGCCATGCACCGGCTGATGCTCACCTCGAGCGCTTACAGACAGTCATCTCAAAGCGATGATTCTCGGGCTGAAAGGGCCGATCCTGACAACCGACTCTTATGGAAATTCAATCGACAGCGGTTGGAGGGCGAGGCCATTCGTGACAGTATACTGGCGGTGAGCGGGAGATTGAACTCAGAGGGTGGAGGTCCACCGGTGTTTCCGCCGTTGCCAAAAGGTTTGGATGAAGCACAAAAGGTTCAGGGAATTAATACGTGGGAGACGACGACAGGACCGGAAGGACGAAAGCGGAGCCTCTACGTCTTCCAGCGTCGCTCATTGAACCTGCCCCTGCTAGAAACCTTTGATGCACCGGTGTTCAACTCCTCGTGCGACCGGCGTCGGAGTTCCATTACCTCCCTGCAGGCGCTTGCGATGTACGATGGGGAATTTGTCAATACGGAGGCGAGGTATTTCGCCGAGCGAATACGCAAGGAAAGCAATGGGGATCGGGAGCAACAGATCCGGCTAGCCTTTCAGTTAGCTCTAGGACGTGAACCTACAACGGTTGAGATCAGGCAAGTCCAGTCTTTCTTCCAGGCACTGGGAGATAAGTCTGAAGCGCTAGCTGGGGTGTGTCGGGTAAGTTTATCTACGTGGATTAGGAGGTAGCGATGATGAACAGGCAAGGGCGAGAACACTATTCTCGAGGAATCAAGGCGCTCTCTCGTCGCGATTTTCTTTGCCAGACCTGCAATGGCATCGGAGCATTGGCGCTCGCCAGCCTACTGGCGGAGGACCTTGGCGCCGACACTGCGGTGATAAACCCGTTGGCTCCAAAGCCACAACATATTCCTCGGAAAGCGAAACACTGCATTTTTATCTTCATGGCCGGTGGCGCCAGCCAGTTGGACTCGTTTGACTATAAGCCAGCCCTCCAAAAATATGCGGATCAGCCACTGCCGAAGTTACCCGGTCTTTCCGGAGAAATTGAAGGCTTCCTCAATGCACCTCACCGGGCGATTCCCAGTCCATTTGAATTCCAAAGATGTGGTCACTCCGGCCGATACGTCTCAACACTCTTTCCTCGCTTAGCCGAATGTGTGGATGACATGGCCTTTATTTACGGAATCAAGGTGGATAACAACAATCACGGACCAGCGACGATGCACGTCAATACA
>QHZQ01000287.1 GCA_003224725.1 Acidobacteriota bacterium
CCACAGTCTTGGCTAGTGAATACCCGGATAAGCCGATTGTTCGTTACGGGGCTTACGCCTGGGCGACCGGGGTGAGTTTATCGAGGATCAGCGGGCGCAGGCACTTCCCTTCCCTTCAGACGTGCTGGTGGGGGGCACACTCGGCTACCTCATTGGGCGCTACGTTGTCAGGCATCACGCTACGCTTCACAGCGGTAACTGAGAGGAAAAGCAGATACACGAAGACTAGCGAGGTAATGCTGGCGTGGGGAAGAATCCTGCAGGGCCGGCTTCCCATCCTTTCCCTTGAAATCACGCGTGAATGTCCCTCGTCGCTGTCCGGGATGTTATGCTTGCGAGGACGGGCATTGGGTAGGAAGTGTTACTTTGAGACAGCTCGCCGATTTCCGGGGGGAAGTTTTGATCGAGGGCGTGCTGGCTCTGGAGCCCCCACGGTCGCAGCCGAGCTTGCTCTCTGCCGGATAGACCCTAGAACAGGAAGCGCACTCCCATTTGGGCCTGCCTCGGGCTGTTGATCTGGCTGTTAATCGTCCCAAAGCCCGGATCTCCAAAGCTGCTATTAGGAAATCCGAAACGAGGCGTGTTGGTGAAATTAAAGAACTCCCCCCGCAACTGCAATTTCATGTTTTCACGGAAGGTGAAGTTCTTGAAGATCGAGAAATCGAGCCTGCGAATACTATCGCCCCGCAGGTCGGAGTTAAAGCGAGGCGCATTACCAGGTTGCTGCGGCGGGGGGGCACAAATGGCGCCTGCTGCAGGGTCACTGCACTCCAGATGGGCCGGGTCGAAATTGAAGAAGTTGCCTCTGTTGTCCACGACATTATGAATGCTGTAACTGCTCCGCGGATTTCCGTTGAGGTTTGGCCGCTGGGAGCCATCTGCCAGGGGATTGTACGAGCTCAGTGGGATTGGATTCCCGGACTGGTAAGTGACAAAGCCGTTGACTTGCCAGCCACCCAAGATTGCATTGGCCACCTTGTTCACGTCGCGGCCCAGTGCTCTGCCGCGGCCTATCGGCAGCTCGTAACTCCATCCGAAGACAATGCGGTGAGGCGTGTCGCTGCCTCCGACCGAGTGTTCACCCTTGAGATTGGTTCGGTCCTGAATCGCGGCGTCATTGCCCAGCCAGGTATTGAAACCTGAGGATGCGTCATCTGTCAGATGCGAGAAGGTGTAGCTTCCCACGAAATTAAGCCCCTGCGAGAGGCGCTTTTCGAACCGCAACTGTAAGGAGTTGTACCGGGCGTTGGCATTAAAGCGGACTCGACCTTCTTGAAAGCCTCCGTCAAACTGCGGGAAGGGATGCAGCAGGTTGATGCGTGGGATCTGATCGTTGTTGTAAATCGAATCGGGCTCATTGAAGATGGCATTGGGTCCCTTAAAGAACGGTTGGAACGGATTGTCCACCAGTGCTCCCAGTCCACTACTCCCCCACTTTTCACGGTCGGCCTTTGAGACAAAGTTGACGTTCTGATTGTTGAACGGCAAGTGGGTACTGCGACTGGCGGAATAAGCCAACTCAAACAGCAGGGTGCTGGTTAATTCATGCTGAACTCCCACATTCCACTGGTAAATCTCAGCGTTGCGCAGGTTATCGCTCAACATGCTGTCAGACCCAAAGCCCCACATGTTCAAGTTTCCATATTTGCTGTCCTGTGGTAGGAAGCCGCCATTGGGAAATGGATTCTCGAGGGTGGCAAATCGGGTAATACCTCCATCCAGTGATGGATGCCAGCCGGCATATTTTCGGAAAGACGGGCCCGTCAACCAGCTATTGGTGGCGGCGCTTAGGCCATAGTAAATACCAGCCCCGCCGCGTATTACAGTCTTAGGACCTAAACGGTAAGCCAAACCCAGGCGCGGCGCGAAGTTGTTTCTGTCCACGTTACCCGTCCGGTTCTTGGAGTCCACTAACCGGTTGGCCCCATGAATTCGACCCAGCCCGGGAACATCTATGCTGGTGTCAAACAACGGATCGCCAATCGCTTCCCGATCGAAGCGCTCCGTAAATGGGCTGCTCCATTCGTAACGCAGGCCGAGGTTCAGCGTCAGGCGCTGAGTGACGCGCCAGTCATCCTGAATAAAAAATGCTGTTTCCTTGGATTTGGTGGCTGTGCCAGGTTGGATGTTTATACCGCCCCAGGAATAGGGATCTCCAAAGTCCAGCAACATAGAAGCAATCCCGTTCCCCTGGTTGGGGCTTGCGTCGAAAACACTCTCAGTGGTCGGTGCGCTATTGTACTGGAAAAACCCTCCTGGGAATCCTGGTTGCCAGAAGTTGGCAAAGAAGATTCTCTGCTCGCCGCCAAACTTGAGATTATGAGGCCCCACAACCTTGGAGAGTGAAGAAGCGTACATAACTTGGGTACGATTGGCGATGGTGTCTGTCCAACCAAACACACCTAGAGAGGAGTAGTTTTCAATGTCGATGCGAGGAAAGACGCCACCAACGCCACTAACTTCACTCAACACTGCGGGGAAACCAAATTGCGTGATATCGGTCCGAGTTGAAGATCTTACATTGTATTCACGATCCAGTGCGGCTCGATTTGTCCAAACGGTAGTGGGATTCAGGGTCCAGGTGTGTTCGAGCACGGCGTCGTGAACTCGGCTGTTCTGCAGAGCACCGCTATCGGCGGCATTGCCAAAAAACAGGGCAGGTGTACTTTTGCCAGCGTTCCGGCTATACCGTCCGAAAATTCGCGACTTCTCAGAAAAGTTGTGGTCGATCTTAATGTCAAACTGCCAGAATGGGTTTGATGAGGTTGCGTTCTTGGTAAAGTTGTTGAAGTGGGTATTAGGATCGCCCGAGCTTGTAGGCGCCGGAAACAGGCTCATCAGATTCAACGCCAAAGGGCTTAACACCGAAGACGGAATGACGTTGCCAGGGAAAGGGCGGCGCTTCCAATTCCCATCCGCATCCTTGTAAGTGTCAAACGGATTGAAAATCTGTCTGAGAGAGCCGTCCGCGTTGAGCGTCTCGGAGAAGTCTCCTCTTCGCTCTAAGTCGGTAGGGAGGGTGGTGGTAAGCGTGTTAGGTGCTTCGAATCGCACCCGGTCATAGTCGAAAAAGAAAAAGGTCTTTTGCTTAATGATGGGCCCTCCTATCGAGCCGCCATACTGGTCGCGCTTAAAATCGCTTTTGGGAACGCCATCCTTATTGGCAAAGAAGTTGTTGGCATCCAGTTGGGGCCGTCGGCCAAACCAGTAACCGCTGCCGTGGAATTCATTGGTGCCAGACTTGGTGACCATGTTGATCACCGTGCCTCCATTGTTGCCATATTCGGCCGAGAAGCTATTATTCTGGACCTTGAACTCCTGAACGATCTCGATTGACGGCTTATAAGCAACCGTAAAGGTTCCCCCCTCACCAGTCTCAGGAGCTGTTGCAAGAGCTCCATCCACTCTCACTTCAGTAGTGGAGTTGCGTTGTCCATTAGAAACGTAGTTGACGCCCGTGATATCAGCTGTATTGCCGAACAGTCCGCCGCCTACTTCCGTAATCCCTGGAGCCAGAAACGCCAGGTTGACGATGTTCCGGTCGAATAAGGGAACTTCTGTCACATACCGATTCGTCACCTCCTGACCGAGAGCAGCACTGACGGAATTGAGCAATGGTGCTGTGGCCGTGACTTCCACGGTAGAAGTGATCTCCCCAACCTCCAAGGTGAAGTCCAGGTCTGCCTGTTGATCGACCCGCAACACAACTTTGGACTGGACCGCGGCCTTGAATCCGGCTGCCTCCACTTTCACAGTGTACTCGGCTGGCCGCACGTTGTTGAAGATATAACGTCCCTGCTCGTCAGTTGTTATCTTCTCCGAAACTTGGGTCGCTTCATTGGTAAGGGTGACAGTGGCGCGTGGAACCGTTGCTTTCGAAACGTCCTGAACTGTTCCACGTAACTGGGCAGTGAATGTTGCCTGGCCGAAGGCGGCCATGGTGACCATGGAGCTCACCATGGCCGTCGTCAATACGCCAACGACCGAGAGTTTTTGGCCCAGACTTTTCATAGCTTTCTCCTTTCAGGTTTTTTGATAATCTTAGTCCTTGGATTTGATCGTCTTAAGCAGGCTGGGAAAGGGCGTTACCCACCTCCGAGTCCTTAGAGCCAGCAAAGTTATTATTGCCCAGTGTTGGTGATCCTGCTCGGTCACAACCGTCCCGATCCTGCTCTCAGTTTGTGCGGCAGCCGTCACGCCCGGCCACACCGCGCCTTCGTCGATCCATCGTCGTAAGAGACCGATCTGCTCGGGAGTCAGTCGGTCGCCAGTGGGCGGCATTGTTTCGCCGGGACGATCTGAACTCACTGGAATTATCAGGCGACGTGGGCGGCATCTCCTGGAACAATCGCTTTTTGTCCGGAGTCACCTCCTTTCAATGCGCTTTCTCTGAAATCGAGGCGTAAACCAGCCATCTGAGTCCCCGGCCCGTGACACAGGTAACAGCGACTTGAAAGAATCGGCTGAATGTCCTTCATGAAATCAACCCGCCGGGATTCGGTTTGTGCGGAAAGCCTGCTAACAATAAAAAAGACGAGGAGCACTAGAGTCAGGTGGTACCAACCCCGACAAAGCCGACCACTC
>QHZQ01000288.1 GCA_003224725.1 Acidobacteriota bacterium
TTCATTACGATGAGATTTACGGTCCCGTGAGCGCAGTTGTGGCCTTATTAACCTGGAGCTATGTGTCAAGCCTGATCCTTTTAGCCGGAGCGCAACTGACAGCCGTATTTCATCGCGAGCATCCAACCGAGGAGAGCTAAGTTCCACTACCAACCGTGCGCCTATTACGATGAGATCCTACTTTGCAGAACTGAATAAATGGAGAACGCCATCCTTTGCGCTTGTTTTGCTTACTGCCCTTCCTGGCGCAGTGGATTTGGTTCGCGTTATAGATAGAAAGAGTTATTACCTGACCACTCTGGCTGAGCCGGGATGGCAGGAATTCGTTGGTAAAAGGCCCTATGGATCTAGCCTGAACCTTCGCTTCAAGGCCGAGCCCAACCCGGGCGAGGTTACATTGTTCATTCGGCAACGGGGTGTGAAATTCGAGTGGGGCGTGGAATTAAATGGCCGTCAGATCGGGACACTGTTCAGAATGGAACAGGATCTTGTGCACACGTTGTCCGTGCCGCCTGGAACGTTGCGCGACGGAGAAAACACGCTGTCCATTCATCCTCCTCAAGAAGGCGATGGTATTGTCGTGGGTGAGATCCAGCTCGATCAGCGCCCGCTTAAGGAAGCAGTGAATCGGTCCAACCTTGAAATCCGCGTGGTCGATTCGAATTCCCACCAGGGCCTGCCTTGCCGCATCACCCTGGTTGACAGGGAAGGAGCCCTGGCGCCGCTTTACGCGAGTCCAGAGGAACAACTGGCCATTCGACCTGGAGTGGTCTACACAGGGAAGGGTGAGGCCAAGATTGGGGTACGCCCCGGGGAGTACACACTCTATGCCACTCGTGGCTTTGAATATGGCTTGGACTCAACCAAAATCTCCATCGCCACCGGCCAAACCCACCAGGTCCGGTTGGCCATCCGGCGTGAAGTTTCGACGCCAGGTTGGGTTGCTTGCGACACTCACATCCATACTCTGACTCACAGCGGTCATGGGGACGCTACTCTTGACGAGCGTATGCTGACGATTGCGGGCGAAGGAATCGAATTGCCCATAGCAACAGAACATAATGTTCACATAGATTATGCGGCGGCTGCCCGCCGCGTGCAGGTGGACCCTTACTTCACCACGGTCACCGGCAATGAAGTCACAACCCAAGTCGGGCATTTCAATGCGTTTCCAATAAAACCCGGCAGCGGCATACCCGACTTCCACCTCGAAAACTGGCCACAGCTCATGGAGTCGATCCGCTCGACGCCACGTGTGCAAGTTGTCATCTTGAATCACCCGCGTGATTTGCACAGCAATTTTCGGCCGTTTGCTGAGACCAATTTCAACGTGGTTAGCGGCGAAAACTTGCGGAGGGAAGAGTTCAGTTTTGATGCTGTTGAATTGGTTAATTCGGGTGCCCTGCGTTCAGACCTGATGGAGGTCTATCGCGACTGGTTCGCTCTCTTGAACCATGGCTATCGGATTGTCGGAGTCGGATCGAGCGACTGTCATGACGTGAGCCGCTACATCCTGGGGCAGGGCCGCACTTATGTCATGGCCAACGATGCAGACCCAGCCAGCATCGATGTCGATGAGGTTTGCCGCCATCTTCTTGGAGGCCGGGTGCTCGTCAGTATGGGGCTGTTGACACAAATGACAGTGGACGACAAATTTGGGGTAGGGGAGATGGCAACGGGCGTTCGCAAGGATATTGGTGTCACGATCAAAGTCTACGGCCCTTCCTGGACGAGTGCTGACAAGGTAGAGCTGTTCTCTAATGGAGTGAGGATTCGTGAGGAGCGAATGAAATCAGGGCCTGAGGGAAAACGGTCCAACGCGAAATCTATAGAAAAAGCCAACCTGCATTGGATCATCCCGCGACCCGCACACGATGTGTATCTGGTCGCCATTGCCACCGGACCGGGCGTGACGGCTCCTTACTGGCCTATTCCCCGGCCTTACCAGCCCGGCTCGCGTGCCTGGCAAGCTCGCGTGATCGGCTCGACGAATCCCATCTGGATCGACGCGGACGGTGACGGGAAATACACCTCACCGCGAGCGTACGCTAAATCTCTGATCGAACGTGCCAGCCCCGACCCAGCCAAACTTTTCCCCGCTCTGACTACCTTTGATGAAGCGGTGGCTGCTCAGGCTGCCAGCCTTTGCCAGGAAGCAGGTCGCGATATCCGCGGCCTCGAATTTCAAGGCCAGCTCAAAACGGCCACCGAATCCACTCAACGCGGATTTAAGACCTTCATCCAAACTCTCCGGACACAATAATCACCGATTGAAGTTGAGGGTTTACCCGGTCTCAACGGCCTGAAACACTTATGATCGAGTCCGAACAATCATTGCCCCAGGAAAGAGTACATCGCTACCTCTGTCCAGTGATGAACGTTTCTTCCCGCCTTATCTCATTCTCGCATTCTCGCCGAACCGCTTGACCCTTGGCCTAAGAGTCGTCTAGACTCTCATCAATCCGTGTTTAGAGGGGCCGGTCATGCGTCTTCCCGGCACCACCAAGAGTGACATTTGGTGTCAGCCCTCGCATGGAGCAAAGTACACTACCCCGGTGGAGTGAAGCCGGACCTTGGGCGTGGCGGAAGTCACCTACTTGGAGATTGGACATTTGCGGCACCGAAAAACGTGGTTGACCCTCACCCGTCGCTTCGCACCACCCTCTCCCACAAGGAGAGGGAGGACAATCAATGGGGGTGTGGCTCAAACCGACGTTTCATGCCACGCCCTTGCCACTGTGTCATGAAACGTCTGTTTGTACCCTTGAAGAGAGCGCTCTAATCCGTGGATCACTCCCTCGCCCTTGGGGAGAGGGTGGCCGCAGGCCGGGTGAGGGTCAACCCACGGGAATTGCTCCCCAAAATGTCCAAACTTGAGACCTACGCAGAACCTATTTTCAAAGGAGGGATTATGAAGCCGGTATTGGTTGCATTGATGGTCTGGTTTTTCACCATAACTCCCGTGTTAGCACACGAACCTGGCCGGGATATGGCCACCATCCAACTCGGTAAAGGGAAAATAACGATTGATTATGGAACTCCAAAAATTAAGGGCCGAAGTCTTGATGATATGATCAAGCCGGGTCTGCCTTGGCGTATGGGGATGAACGAGGCCACAACAATGGCGACCACCGGGTCGTTGGATTTCGATGGTAAAAAACTTCCTCCGGGCAGATACACGTTATTTGCTCGGGCTGACGAAAAAGGTAATTGGACTCTTCTGATCTCCAGCGGCAGCGCCAACAAGTTGGATCCAGCAACCGTTGTTGTAGAATCTCCGCTTCAATTCAGGAAGGAAGAAACAACAACAGAAGTTCTCAAGATCACTCTGGAAAAGGTAAGTGAGGGCGCTTCTCTCACCATCGCCTGGGGCACTTACCGGCTCCACACGGTTTTCAAAGGAGGCACTTGACGCGCGCCAATAACCGCCTAGCCCCTATTACCTGGCAGAATATGGGCACGACGTTAGAGCAACAACGAAACACTTCCCTCTTCGGCTGAGGAGTGGTGTTATGGCCGCGTGCGTGCCAGGAGGGGAGTTTTTTCTCATACTTATGTCGCTGTGGAATATAAAGCATTGCGGGAGCCCGAGACTCACAGCCATGACGCGCCGGTATTCCGAAAGCTTAGAATCCCTCTTTGGCCCTACGCTTGACGTCCTTTAGTATTTTTTCGACCTCGTCTATTTTCCTAAGGATTGGAATTGAGAAAGTGTGCTCATTCGATTTTTCAATCATCTCCTTAAGTTCACCAGTTGCTTTGTAAAGCTGGTCGGAACCGTCCTTTAGCTTTCGAAAAGCCTCGTCACGCCGTGCTTTTTCCATTTTGGCTTTTTGATCTTGATGAAAGGAATCGTCTGCAGGCAGATTTTCTTCTTGCATTGACGCTGGTGCCGACATGGACGAGATCATGCTCACAAACAATACGAGTCCGACTAAAACCGTTAGACTGAATTCGACTCTTGCTTTCATAAATCGTCCTCGCTTCCCGCTCGACACTGAAAGTACCTAAAGGAGGGGGGAGTCCAAGGAGGATCCCGATACCTCAACCATCCTATGCTTTCCTTCAGGAGAGGGACTTACTTATGGGTCGGACGCGAAGCCTCGTTAGAAATCGTGAAAAGTACTACTTTAGGATCTCTTCAGCCTCTACTTTCCCTTGCCAGATGGCATCTTCCATCCCAGAATACTCCCAAGAGCCATAACGGCCGATGGTTCGAATTCCATTCTCTTGCAAATAACTTCGAATCAGCCCGACCTTTTCTCGATAGTTCTGGTCATAGAGCACATAGGCACACGGAATATCCAGGCAGCACTGGGCTAACAGATGATCCTCTTTTCTCAGGATCCTGGCTTTTATTAAATCCTGCTTGACTTTGGCTACGATTTGAGATTTGTCGAGTGGTTTCCAGGGTGAATAGGCGACTTCTGCATAAATGGACCCGCATCCCGGAGGAGCTTGATAGGGCGAGAAATTGTGTGAGAACCCAATTCGGTAGAATGTGAATTCAGGTTCCGGGAAATAGATCCAATGCATATCACTTACCTTCCGATCCACTCCCATATTGATATTATAGACGGATGTGAAGCAAAGCTGCTCGCTCGCTTTTTGGACCGATGAAGGAACCGATGAGATCAACTTCACCAATCGTGGCATTGGCATGGAAGAGATCAGAACGTCAAAGTCGATCGTTTCCTTATTCTTAAAAGCAATTTGCTTCTTCTGCAAATCCAGGCTGGCGACTTCATGTTTGGCGTACAAGTTTGTTAATGAGCAGGTGAATGCCCGCGGCAGGGACTCGATACCTCCCCTGAGGGGATATCCGAAATGGGCATTGTAGCCAACATTCCCAGACTGGTCGGACAGCGCCCCATCGAGAATTTGGTCCAACGAAGTCGCAGGAACAAAACGTCCCATCCAATCACAAGTTAATTGCTTCAAGGGGACCGTCCATAGCTTTTCGTTGTAGGGGACCATGA
>QHZQ01000289.1 GCA_003224725.1 Acidobacteriota bacterium
AAGTGGATCATTAGTTTCCCAGGCAAACTCAAGCTTGTTCATGGTTGAGATGCGGAAAGCCTCTCTTGCTAAGTAACCTTCACAACAATGCAAGGCATTTTCATTAGCCCCGTGCTTCAGAGCGGGGGCTAATGGAAATGCCAAGAAAGAATTCAGTGCATTGATTTGTGTCGTTTACTGAGGGTGTTGTTTATTATTGCAGTTTCTCATGCTATTAATTACGCTTTGTCGAACATCTGGAAGACGGCTCTACAGACCGAAAAGGTCAGATCGCTATTATTGATGAAAGTTTCTCTATTTATACCCTGCCTGACGGATCAGTTCTTTCCTCGTGTCGGGGTCAATCTCGTTAAGATATTAAGAAAGGTTGGAGCCACAGTCGATTATCCCATGGAGCAGACCTGCTGTGGACAGCCAGCCTTCAACTCCGGCTACCACGAAGAAGCCATTGAACTGGCGCAGCGTTTTCTGCAGATCTTTCACAGCGCGGAATACATCGTGTCCCCCTCGGATTCCTGCACCAGCATGGTCAAGATTTTCTATCCGGAGATTCTCCAAGATGACGTGCTGCAGGAAGTTTTGAGTGAAGTGACTTCGAAAACTTATGAGTTCTCAGATTTCCTGGTGAATGTGCTGGGGGTAAAAGATTTGGGAGCACAATTTCCACATAAAGTCACCTATCATGATGCCTGCCACCTGTTACGTGAACTCAAGGTGAAAGAGGCTCCTCGAGAACTCATCCGTCACGTAGGTGGCATTGAATTTGTGGAAATGGCAAACTCCGAAGGCTGTTGTGGTTTTGGGGGAACATTCTCCGTAAAATTTCCGGAGATTTCCACTGCCATGGCCGAGGATAAAGCCAACGCGATTGCCCAGTCTGGGGTCGAGTACGTGGTCGCAAACGATTCCAGTTGCCTCATGCAGATTGGTGGCTATTTAAGCCGCAAAGGCATTCCTGTAAAACCGCTGCATCTAGCGGAACTGCTAGGAGAGAACATATGATTTCGGGTGCGAGGACTCGCGCATTGGTGGCAACCTAACGCCCTCTCCCACAGGGGGAGAACAATGAGTGGAGGTGTGGTCCCAACAGACGTTTCGTGCCACGCCGTTGCCACTGGGTAATGAAACTTCTGTTTGTAGCTTTGAAGTCAGCGCTCTAACGCGTGCATCTCTCCCTCGCCCTCGGGGAGAGGGTGGTCCGCCGGACGGCGACCGGGTGAGGGTCAACCCAAGGGAATTGCTCCTCAAAATGTCCAGACTCCAGCAACCCTTTCAGGGTTGGTGAGATGACGGTACTTCCTGGCTTAGCAGCTACGGCCGCCTCAAACCCGAACCAGAAAGCGGCGTCGAGCGCGCACTCCATACTGCCATGAAACTGACTCCAAAACTCTTTAGGAGCTACGCTTCCAAGAATATTAGAGATCCTCGACTGCGACAAACCTATCGGACGGCCACTTCCCATGCTTTGGAGCACCGTTCGCGGGCGGTCCGGGAGGTTCCCGAGTGGGAGGTATTGCGTGAGAGAGCTCATCGCATCAAGGAAGAAGCCATCAATCATTTGGACCACTACCTGGAAAAGCTCGAGCGTAAGGTTATGGCTAACGGCGGAAAAGTCTTCTGGGCACGCGATGGCCGCGACGCTTCCGACTACGTCATTGCAACGGCTGAGCGGATCAAAGCCAGGACAGTGGTGAAATCCAAGTCGATGACGACTGAGGAAATCGGCTTGTCGCACACGCTGGAAAAGCACGGTCTGGAGACCGTCGAAACCGATCTGGGCGAGTACATCATCCAGCTTGCAGGGGAAATGCCTTCCCACATCACGGCGCCGGCCTTGCACATGACCCGGGACCAGATCGGCCGGCTTTTCAGCCGGAAGCTGGGCATCGATTATACGGATGTGCCCGAGGAGCTTTGTGCCTTCGCTCGTAACCGGCTGCGGCAAAAATTTCTGGCTGCCGAACTGGGAATTTCCGGAGTCAATTTCGCTTTGGCGGATACCGGAACCATTGTCATCGTTGAGAACGAGGGTAATGCCCGTTTGAGTACGACCATGCCCAGGGTTCACATTGCTGTCATGGGACTGGAAAAGGTCATTCCCAAATTTTCAGACTTGCCCATCTTCCTCAAGTTGCTGCCTCGAAGCTCCACCGGACAGAAACAAACCAGCTATGTATCTTTCATCAGTTCTCCCAGAAAGCCCGGTGAAATGGATGGCCCAGGGGAATTTCACCTGGTCCTATTGGATAACGGACGATCAGAAATTCTGGCGGACCCAAAGATGCGCGAGTCACTTTTCTGCATTCGCTGCGGCGCCTGCTTGAATACCTGCCCCATCTACCAGCGTGTCGGAGGTCACTCCTACGGATCGGTTTACTCCGGTCCCATCGGCGCCGTTATTACCCCCCTGTTCCAAGGGGTTGAGACGGCCAAAGATCTCCCTTATGCCTCGTCCCTATGCGGGGCTTGCTCTAATATTTGTCCAGTAAAGATTGACATCCATCATCAGTTGCTGTGGTTGCGCCAACGAGTGGTCGAAGGTAAGGGAACGCCCTGGCAAGAACGTCTCATTATGAAGTTATATCTGGCGGGAATGAAGGACGGTACCCTCTACCGTTTTGGCTCGGCACTACTGCGAACTGCTTTAACGATCGGAGGCAGAAGGTTTCAGCCCCTCAAAGTTCCCGGCTGGACTGAGACGCGCGATTTTCCGCCCCTGGCAGAAAAATCCTTTAAGCAACTCTGGAGAGAAATGGAACGGGAGGAGAACCGGCCATGATGGGCTCACGCGATGAAATACTGGGAAGATTGCGCCGCGCCCTGGCCAAACCCAGCCTGGAGCACCACCATGGCCATCAGCCGGAAATCGCCGATATCCGCGAGCTATTCGCGTCCGACTTTATTCACGATTCCCTGGTCGATCGCTTTAAGAAAGAATTTGAGCTCGTGAGCGGCGAAGCAACTGTCTGCACCAGTATTGAAGCGGCTTTTAAGAGTGTCCGCCAATTGGTGCTTTCTTCCGGTTTTGGAAAAGTGGCCGTCTCTAAGCACGATCTCTGTCGCCGGCTTAAGCTGCTGGAAAGATTGCCTGTGGAACTGCCAGAGGTTCAGTTTATCAGTGAAACGATCGACAGCGAGAATGCATTTGAACGAGAACGTCTCACGGAAAGACTCTCGGAAGTACAGCTCTCCATCACTGGAGTCGAGTATTTGATCGCCGATACTGGAACCCTCGTCACCATCGCTAATCCGCAGGCCAGCCGTCAAATCAGCTTATTGCCCACCGCACACCTGGCGCTGGCAAAAGCCAAGCAGATCTATCCCAATATGGCGGAGCTGTTCTTACAGATCCAGGAAAAATACGGCGACAACCTGCCTGGAAGCGCCCTGACACTGATCACCGGTCCGAGTCGCACGGCTGATATTGAAAAGGTCCTCATCAAAGGTGTTCATGGCCCCACGCGCCTGTTTGCGATCCTATTGGATTGCCCATTGCCCGATACTCCGGATACTAATGAAGCTCCGCCTCAATAACACAAATCGTGTGATGAGGATGTCCATTGATCTGGACACGGATCAACACAGTCAACACGGTAGAGTTCTGCAGTGGTTAAGAACGGGAGACCCAAAAGTCTGGCGAGCTTTGAGGAGATCATAAACAAATCCGTGTTGTCTGTGTTCATCCGTGTCCAGATTCTTTTGTCGTTTGTTCTTATGAAACCTGATCCCAAGCCCCACAATCTTCGTGAGCTCCTCGAAGCCCAGGTTAGGAAATTTCCCAACAAGACATTTCTCTACTTCTTTAATGACGGCCGCAAAATTTCCTACGCCGCTCTCAATCGTCAAGTTAATCAAGTAGCAAATCTTTTCCTCAGGTTAGGCATCAGCAAAGGCCAAACGCTTAGCTTGCTTCTACCGAACATTCCCGAATACGTGTTGTGTTATTTTGCTTGCATGAAGATTGGCGCCGTGGCCAGCCCCCTGAATATCCATTTAAAATCGAAAGAGACTGAATACATCCTGGCCCATTCGGAGTCCCGGTTACTAGTCACCAACCAGAAATATTGGCCCGTAGTCGAACCGGTGCGAGCCGCAGTAAGTAGCTTACAATACATACTACTCCTTGATGGGGCATTATCCAACACTTTGAGTTTTCCTGAAGAGCTAACCAAAGAAAGCACGGAATTGGCTCCCATCTCGCTGCAGCGGGAGGACGTGGCCATCATGATTTATACCTCGGGGACTACCGGAGATCCCAAGGGCTGCTTGCTTACCCATGGTAACTTTCTCTTCAACGTCCAAGAGATTGCCAGGTGGCTCAATTTCTCGGAAAGAGACCGCTTACTCTGCATTATGCCGCTCTTTCACGTCAACGGCATCGTGGTGACGATGCTGACTCCTCTTTACATCGGTGGCAGCATGGTTCTCATGGAAAAATTCTCAACTCACAAGTTTTGGGAAATCATCGACCGTTACCGGGTGACTTCCTTTGGCTCTGTGGCTACCATGCTCACAATGCTCAACCAGACCCCATATCCTGAGGGTTACCTCGAAAGATTGGACAAAAGCCATTTGCGCTTTGCCTTATCTGGATCAGGCCCTGTTCCGCCTGAGGTCATGCAGCAGTTTGAAAAAAAATTTCATTGCCTCGTGGTCGAGGGTTACGGCCTCTCCGAAGCTACCTGTCGCGTGACTTTCAACCCTCCCAACCAACGGCGCCGACCCGGATCGATCGGATTGCCCATAGGAAACATCTTGCGCATCGTAGATGAGAATGAGGTCCATGTCCCTCTGGGACAAATCGGAGAAATTCTGGTGCAAGGCCGAAATGTCATGAAAGGGTATTTTAAGAATCCAGAAGCCACTGCAAAGGCGCTCCACGAAGGGTGGCTGCACACGGGAGATTTGGGCTATGTCGATGGCGACGGATTTTATTATGTGGTGGATCGCAAGTCGGACATGATTATCCGTGGTGGCGAAAATATCTATCCTCGAGAGATCGATAACCTCCTCTTCGAACATCCAAAGATTCGCG
>QHZQ01000290.1 GCA_003224725.1 Acidobacteriota bacterium
CGCAAAAAGAATTTCCCGAGGACTTCACTCGCGTCCATATGGTCTGTTTTGCCGATGAGCTCACTTATCGCACGGATGCTTTGTTAGAGGTCGTCGAACCCGTTGGGGGCTTGTACTTCTCGATCGCGTTCATCATCCCTTGCTCCCATTTCTCCGTCGAGTCGTATCCGATCCCTTTCAATCGCACGACGCCGCTCGCATCCACAATCCAATTCTGCGGGATGCCAGACACTTCAAGCGTATCCCGCACGTAGCTGTAAGCCGGGAGAACGATAAGATTGAGTTGATGTTCTTTCAGAAACGGCTCGAGGAGCCCGGGGTTCTCATCCATATTCAGTGTCAGGAATTGAACGTCGGGATGGCTCAGATACTGCTCGATGAGTTTTTGTAAGCGAGGCAACTCCTCGCGACAGCCCCCTCACCACGACGCCCAAAAGTTCAAGAATGTCACCTTGCCTTTCAGGTCGGCCATGCTCCAGGTCTTGCCATGGAGGTCGGCTAACTCAAAAGAGGGCAGCGGCTGGTTGGCGTCTTCCCAAGTCAGGGTGGGCGCCGCCGCCAAGGCGTCTGCGCGGCGACCGTACCAGGTTTTCCAGCCTTCTTCGGTCCCGCCCAGATCGTTCCAGAGCTTACGAGCGTTCTCTGCCAGTTCGTCTTTCTGACCCGTTTCAGGCTTCTCTTCTGCCTGGAGCCGTGCCAGCAGGGCCCTCTCGTAATAGGCCATGGCGTCAAGCTTCCGGTTTTGAAGCTCCGCCAGGCGCGCGGTTAGTCCCCAATAAGCGGATTCGAGGGTGCCACAATACTTTTTCCGGGAAGCCTTGTCGCCGGCCAGCGCCGTCAATTCGCGCGAGCGCTCATCGAGCTGGGCCAAGTTCGCTTGCGCCTTGTCCGCCTGCTTTAGTCTCAGAAATCCGTCGGTTTCAAACACCAGCCCCTGGATGCGCTGCGAAGCCCGCCAGAATCTGTTGTCTTCGACGTTGTCCTTGGTGGCATAGAGGTCGTAGAAGGGCTCTTTGACTTCGATCTCCAACCGCTCCAGACCTTTTTGCGACATCTCGACCAAGCGCGCGGGTTCGAGTCCTTTCTTGGAAAGGACCTCGGCAACGTTGAAGTAATCGTAAGAATCGAGGCCTTTGGGTCCGGCGTTGCTCTGGGCAACCTCGAGAGCCTTATCGATGGCGGCCTGGATTTCGGTCGCCGGCACATCGTCAAGATGTTCCATCGCGTCCAGGCGCTCGCGCCAGATGAACGTGGTATTGGGACGCTCTTTTAACCACGCGTCGGTCTGTTTTAGTAGGTCACTGTAATAGGCCCGTTTCTTTTCCGGTGGATCCTCCGGTGACGGATACTTGTGGTCTTTCTGCCACTTGTCCATCGCCGCCAATTCCCACGGTCGAGGGAAACGGCGCAACCGCTCGTCCTTCGCCCAATCGGACTGCTTCTGATCGTTCGCCAGCTTAGAGCCTTCCTCGAGCGCCTCGTACCATTCCCGCTTGTCTTCGAGCATGAGCGCGCGGATGCGCCGCAAGTCCGCAGCCACTTGCTTGCGTAGCGGGTCATACTCCGCGGGCGGATGCGCCTTGAACTCAAGCGCCCACAAAGTGCTGTAAGCCGCGATGCCCTGGGGGTCGCTGCGAGTCTGAAGAAGTGGACGCAGCTTCTCGGCGCCTTGCCGTGCCAATTCACGATCGTCCATTCGTGTTAGCCGCTCGTACCCCTCGAAAGACGAAGGGCAACCCGCCAGGAATGCCTTCATATGTGCGTTCGCCTTCTCCTTGTCCAGGAAAGCCGGTGACGTAAAGATGCTCATCAGCGACAAGTGGGGCCAGGGAAATTTCGGCACTCTTTCGAGCGCGCCGTCAAAGAGTTTGATGGCTTCAGCCGATTTCCGGCCGACTAACGTTAGCCCGTACAGGTAAGCCAGCTGCGGATCGTCCGGTTGCTGCTCGTGCCGGGCCTTGTATTCGTCGATCGTTTTGCTGAGCTCGTCTCGACCGGCCCCGGTCATGAAATTGATGAAGACCCGCTGAACGAACAGGTCGTCCGGAAATTGCTTTAGCAGCGCTTGAATCGCGGAGAGTTTTTTTTCGCGATAACGCCACTCGGTTTGGTCTGGCGATTGATAGGAAGGCACTTGATCCAGCGCCGCCTTCACTGCCGGCGCAGGCTCGCAGGCGTCAAGTGTCTGCGCTTGAAGCGTGGGGGAAGTAAGACCAAGCACCGACACCAGAAGGATAGCCTGCGTGATCGTAGGCCTTAAGGTCAAACCTTGACTTAGCTTCATCTTATCCTCCAGCAAAAGCCCGATGCGATTTAGACAAAAATTATACTCCGAAAATATCCGCAGTCAAGGCTGTGGATGAGGCCGCTCGCTGTCGCGAAGACGTCCATCAGAACCAGGTCAAAGTGCTGCTGCTCCGCATAGAAGATATCTTGAAAAGTCGTCATAGAATTTCTCCTATTTCGGCTCGCTCCCTAAAAGGACGAGAACTTGAGCCAGGCATCCATGATGTCCTTGCCTCGAAAGATCCAGGTGCGGTCATTGAGCTGTTCGACGCCTTCACGAGGGCGAAAACTCCGGTTCCCCTTGGTTGTGAGTTCCACCTTGACTTCGACGGGTCCAACGATTCGATAGGGTTTGAATTCGGCCAAGCGTTCCAGCCCGCGACGTGCCTTTTCGCGGATGAGCGCACAGGAGGCTGGGTGGGAGAGCATATACCCGGCGGTTCGACTGACGCCGGACTTCACTTCGGCGCACTCAGCCTGAGGAACCAATTGACGAAGTTCCCGGCAGGCGGCCGTATCTCCAGCAAGCATGACAACGGGGACACCAAAAGTGCCAGCCAACATGACTTCGGCGCCAATTTCCCCAGTCGGCCGGTCGTTGACCCAGATGTTCTGAATATTTTGCGAGTCGTAGGAATGCCCCAGAATCCCCTTCTCGGCCCCTGCCAAAGCATGCTGGCCAACAAAGATCACGGCGCTATAGGAAGAGTCCAGTTCCAAGGTGGGCGAGACAGCCCCACCCGTCAGCAAGCGCGCCCGTGGATGAATGTCAGACACGGAGAGATTTTGTCCGCTGGAGTGCCCGTCCCAAACGACCACTTCCGTGGCGCCGCCTTCAAATAGCCCATCCACCGCCGCGTTGATTTCTCCCGTCAGCAATTTCCGCGACTCCTCCCAACGCGGACTCTTGTAAGGAAGGCATTGCAGTTCCGTATCAAAGACGCCGCTCACACCTTCCATGTCCGTAATCATGAAGGCTCTTTTGACTCCTGCCGTCTGGGCAGCGGACTGGACTGAAACTAGGAGTGGCAGTAACAGCGTCAATAAATATGAGGCGCGATGAGATAGTGTTGAAATCATAGAGTCATTATTCCACATAGTTAAGGTTACTTGGTGGCGAAGAAGTTCAAACTTTGGTCAAGTTTGTCAAGCTGCCGTCCCCTCACCCCCAGCCCCTTCCCCAATGGGAGAGCGTGGCCGAAGGCCGGGTGAGGGGTGAGCTGCCGACAGAGCCGCACTCCTCGGCGGTCTGAGGTCGCTCGCTACTGTTAGTAGCCAGTGGTCCTTGGTCCTTTCTTAGCTGTCAAGGGTCCGCGGGCCGGCCAACCCTGCCATGGTCGTGACGCCGTAGGAGACAATGGAATCATGCATGACCGGTGGCGCCCGTTGGCAGGTCTTCCCATCAGTTAGTGTTGTAACCCGTGACGTCATTTCTATACGTCCCGGGAAACCTCCTTTTTAGTCAACAAAACTTTTTGCTTGACACCCGATATATTCTATAATTAGATATATCGATTACTAGTTATATCTAACTTAGACTGTTTGGGCAACCCTATAAACTGTGGAGACAATATGAAGAAAACTAAGCCTGATCCTGAAAGCCTACTGCCCCTTCCCAGTTCTGTGTTCCACATTCTCTTGTCTCTTTCCGATCAGGAACGACATGGCTATGGCATCATGAAGGAGGTGGCAACCCGCACTGACGGGAAAGTGCGCCTGGGACCAGGCATTCTCTACGGGAAAATCAAGCACCTCATCGAGGGCGGATTAATCGAAAAATCCGATGAGCGTCCAGATCCCAGAATGGATGACGAGCGGCGCGTCTACTACCGCCTGACTGACTTCGGTGAGAGGGTTGCGATAGCTGAGACGAAACGGTTCTCACAACTCATTGGCATGGCTCGCGCCAAGAGGCTTCTCAGCAGATCCAAGTTTAAGGCTTGTCCTCGGTGAATCACAGATGAATCCTTTGAGAAAAGTCATCGCCAGCTCAGTGCGGGTTTATGGCTGGCTCTTGCGACTCTATCCAAGAGAGTTTCGTAGCGAGTATGGTCCCGAAATGATGCAAGCCCTTCAGGATCGCTGCCGGAACGAGCTTGCAGGAGCCAGCATAACCAAAGCGATTGGAGTGTGGGGTACGGTCTTATCCGATCTTATTATGTCAGTTCCGTTGGAACACTTGAAGAAAGGGAAGATTATGAACAGGAGATATTTGACAAATGGAATGGGGCTTTTGATCATCCTGGTTTCCGTCTCGGCAGCCCTCTACTGGTATCAGCAGCGTTCCCGAAAAACTAAGGCACATGTCGTGGATATCTTCCTCAGACCCAGCAATGCGCCTCTGACCCCCGGTACCAATTGTTGGAGCGGACCGATGCAGGCCTCGGAGAAGGCAAAGCTCTTGAAAATTGAAGGAATTCGATCAGTGACACCGGTTCTGAGCTGTTTGGAAATAAAGGACGGCTTAACCCTCGTGCTTGGAATTGATTTGCAGAGTTATACGCAAGAGGTAGGGGAATTCACGTATTTGGCAGGGCGACAGTTTGGCAGTTCAACCGCGGATGAAATCCTTGTCGATGACATTTACGCAAGCAAAAAGGGCTTGAGAGTGGGAGACAGCTACATTCTGAACGGAAGCAGTTTCCGGGTGTGTGGAGTGGTTCGACATGGAGCAGGAGCCCGCATCTTCGCGCCCATTGAAACCTTGCAGGGCATGATGGGTGGCAAAGGAAGCGCTTCATGGATGCTAATAAGATGCGAGAATCGGAGTCAGATCGAGACCGTTATTCGGTCCATTCAGGCGAAGGGCTGACTCCCATAGAACAGCGTATGGATGACCTCACCGGAGTGGATCAAAGGAAGACAAATACCCCACGCAGGTGTCCTTCGAAATACCTCAAAGCAAGGATGCAAAAGGCCTAATCACTTTGAGAACGAGCCGGGCGTCGCTGTCTTCTATTATCCGAAGCCATACAAGCGTACATACCGGACTCTAAGAATTCCCGAGAGCGTTGCTAAGAGGGTTTATCAAAGGTCCTTAGTGCTTATGAAGCCGCTGTGCGGAAAGGAACGATCTTCATTTTATGGGAGTTTCCAACCCTTCTTGACGTGGTTTTCCAATTGGTCTTGGCGCTCTTTGACCCAAGGAGCGTAGTGCTTCTCTGTAACTTTTACGGAACGATGGCCCAGTAGGACAGAAACGGATTCAATGGGGACGCCTTCTTTGAGAAGCTCAACGGCAAACGTATCACGAAAACGATGCGAGTATCCGTTGGTAATGACGGCGATAAATAGATAGCATCGCGGCTCCACTCCGCTCAAAAATAGAGGGCCACTATAGCATACCGTGTACGGTGTCGTGTACGCTAAAGCACGTTTTTCCACCCGTGCCGACATTA
>QHZQ01000291.1 GCA_003224725.1 Acidobacteriota bacterium
ACCGATGTGGGTAAGGGTTTTACCTATGCGACGGAGACCGATTCAGTCGGTCGTTACATTTTGAGGTCTCTTCCTCCGAGCACTTACAAGTTGACGGTGGAAATCCAGGGGTTCAATACTCATGTCCAAGACGGCATTGTCTTGAATGTGAATCAGAACGCTACGATCGATGTGTCTTTGAAATTGGGAGCTGAAACTCAAACCGTGGAAGTGGTCGCCGCGGCGGCGATCCTTTCCACGCAAGATTCGGTGACGGGTCAGGAGTTGAACCGAACCTTTATCAACGACTTACCTCTGTTGGGCCGGTCTGTCTTCGACCTGGCAAAACTGTCCCCTGGGATCACCCAGGTATCCGGTGGTTACATTGGTGGTGGAGTGGCCAACAACTTTATTTCCAATGGAGGGCGTAATGCAACGGCTGATATCCTGATGGATGGTGTCAGTACCACCAACTTTGAGCAAAACAGTGGCATCCAGACGCCCCTTTATACTCCGTCAGTGGATGCCGTGCAGGAGTTTAAGGTTCAGCAGTCCAACTTCAGCGCCGAAGTCGGGTTCAGCGGGGCAACTGTTATCAACCTGGTCACCCGCTCTGGCACCAACGCCTTCCACGGGAGCGCCTACGAATTCTTGCGTAACAACGTGCTGACCGCCAACGACTGGTTCAGTAATGCGAGTGGTGGCAAGCTGGCAGCCCGTCGTTATAACTTGTTTGGCGGCACAGTCGGCGGTCCCATCAAGAAAGACAAGACGTTCTTCTTTTTTGACTACGAAGGCCTGCGGGATACCGCCGCAAGAACTTTCCGGGCGGGGGTTCCGAGTGCTGCTATGCGCAACGGTGACTTTGGCGAGATCTGCGGCGCAGGATTCGATACATCTGGAATGTGCAGCGATCCTGAAGGCCAGCTCTGGGACCCGTACTCCGGTGTTTATGATTCCAATGAGGGCGGTCCGGTACGCTCCCGGTTTATTCCCTTCAACAACATGGCCAACTACGTGAGCCCCGGCAATCCCAAGCTGGACGGAACCGGTTATCAGCTCCCTACCAGACCTGGGAACCTGATTGACCCAGTCGCGTTTAAGATGGCGCAGTTCTACCCCCTGCCTAACCTTGGCGTCGGCACGGCAGCTTACGACCGTTTTAACAACTGGATCGGAACCGGATCGGATAACAACAGCAACAACCAGTGGGACATCAAGGTTGACCATAGCTTCAGTGAGAGAGACAGACTTAGTGGCAAGTTTTCTCGAAGCAAGGGCCTGTATCACGCAGCGAATGCATTCGGAAACGTTCTCGATTCCGCTACCAACGGGCAATCGCCGGGCGTCTCTCATATCTTCGCCTTGAACTACACTCACACCTTCAGTCCCAAGACCCTGCTTAACCTGTCCTTAGGATTTGCGCGCAACTTTGGGGACAGTAAGGGAATCCTGCCGGACTTCCCCGATTTCGATCCGATTAAGGATTTGGGGGTACCCGAGTATATGGGGAGGTCGGGCATTCCTTCCACACCAGCTATTTACATTAGTAATTACGCCGCGGCGGGACCTCTCCATTCCATAGGATCTCAAGCGTGGGGCATCCTCAGGCAGGGTCCAGAAACCCATCACCTGCTGGGCAGCCTGAGCCGAGTGCAGGGCCGGCATGACTTGAAGTTCGGAGCTGAAGGGCGGATGCATCGCATCAGCTTTGTTCAACCTGGCGCACCGGCAGGAGTCCTCGACTATGAGTTCAACAGCACCTCTCAACTTCCCTGGTCTGGCGGGGGTGATTCCATGGCCAGCTTCCTAACCGGCGTAGGAGTGCCGGGAGGCTGGGGTGAGTATGAGGTGCCAGCCTTCGTCAGCACTCAGAGCTTCCAGTACGCCTGGTTCGTTCAGGATAACTGGCGGGTAAACGACAAACTGACGCTCAACCTGGGTCTTCGCTATGACCTGACTACACCCCGCACCGAGCGTTACAATCGCATGAGTTATCTCGACCCTGATGTCGCTTCACCTCTCCAGGTACCCGGTCTTCCCAACCTGCGCGGGGGACTCAGGTTCGCTGATGCAAACAACCGGAACAATTTTGGAGCCGACCACAATGACTTCGGTCCTCGCTTCGGGGTCGCCTATCGTCTCACCGACCGGACTGTGCTTCGGGGTGGCTACGGGGTCTTCTACACGGTGGCACGACGTGGGGCTTCCGGAACGGGAGCGGGCGGCTTTCAGGGATTTGATGCGGTGACTAATTGGTTCACCAGTTACCAAAGTGACGGCGCCACGCCTTGGGGACGTCTGAGCGATCCCTGGCCCATCACGGGTCCCAAAATTCCCCCGGGAAGTTCGCAGGGCTTGCTGTCCTATGTTGGTGCCGGCGTCGCCGGGCCCCTTCGAAGTGTCAGTGCTACGCCTTACGAACAAACCTGGAGTTTCGGGATTCAACGCGAGCTACCCGGTAGTGTTGTCATCGACGCCAACTACGTGGGCAAGAAGGGTACCAAGCTTTACTTTGGCGGCGCCGGAGAATTGAATCACCTGGGGCCCGGGGCACTCGGTTTGACTCGCGACCAGATCTCGGCGCTCAATGAATATGTTCCCAATCCTTTCTACGGGATTATTACTGAACCAGGTGATCTCTCGGCTCCAGAGATCCAGGCGTACCGACTCCAGTTGACTTTCCCTCAATTCACCAGCTTCTCAGCCGACGAACCCCCTGTGGCCAACTCGATCTATCATGCCTTCCAGTTACGCGTGGAAAAGCGCTTTTCGAAAGGACTCCAGTTCCTCGTGACCTACACCAACGCCAAGTCTATTGATGATGCGTCAGTGACTTCGGGCGGAACCACCTGGTTAGGCGGCCGGACGAGCCTTCAGGACCCCAACAATCGCAGGCTGGAACGTTCGCTTTCCCAGTATGATATTCCTCAAGTACTGGGATTCAACTATACCTACGAACTCCCCGTGGGACGCGGTAAGGCTATCGGAGGGAACTGGAATCCCTGGCTGGATGCAGTCATCGGAGGCTGGAGGACCAACGGGATCTGGCGATTTTCCAAGGGCCAGCCAATTGCTTTAACGTTGAACGGTGGACAAAGCCTTCCAACCTTTGGAGATCAGCGGCCAAGTCTGACGGGTACCCTAGAGCGAAATACTGGATCGAATTTCCTCGATCAGTATTTCGGCAATCCCGACGTTGCCGTGGTGCCTGAGCCCTACGTGCTTGGCACAGCCCCGAGGACGTTACCCAACTTACGCAGCCCTGGGATTAATGTCGCCAATCTTTCATTGTTTAAGGAAATTCCTTTGACTCGGTTCCGCGAGGGGATGAGACTGGAATACCGAGCGGAGTTTTTCAATGCTTTTAACCATCCCCACTTCTGTGGTCCGAACGATCAAGTGAACGGTGGAAGCTTCGGCAAGATCACGAGCATGTGTACTTCGCCTCGTGAAATTCAGATGGCGTTGAAATTTTATTGGTAGGCGTCTCTTCCGTAATCCTACACTTGTTGCCGCGGCCGTGTATGATGGGCTCGATGCTCCAGCCTAGCGAAACGGTTTGGACTTGATGTGCCTGAGAAGTGGCTGTGCAGGACCGTGTGAGAAACCCAACACGATTTTTTCGGCTCCCCTCGCCCCAGCGGGGAGAGGGGTTCAGGGGTGAGGGGGATGTCACCAGCTTGAGGTTATGGAAAGACCCAAGAAACTGACCGAAAATGCCCGCCAGTTGCGACATTCCGATACCTTGGCTGAAAAGCTTGCCTGGAAGTTATTGCGCAACCGTCAAGTGCTTCGATACAAATTTCGCCGTCAGCATCCCGTGGGGAATACCACGGTTGATTTTTGTTTCCTGCCGCTGCGGTTGGTAGTCGAGTTGGACGGGAGCGTTCACGCCCAACCATCAAAGATCGCGCAGGATGCTAAGCGGCAAGAGTACCTGGAAGGTTTGGGTTACAAAGTCATCCGATTTCCAAACGGAATTGTGCTGAAAGGGCCCCAAGAGTTTGTAAGGCGGGTCATGGAGTTCATCACAGAGTTAGAGGATTTGGGAGTGGTCGAACTGACGAGACACCAACAATCCATCCAGCCGTAGCATTCCCCCTCACCCCCCAGCCCCTCTCCCCGTTGGAGCGAGGGGAGCCAAATGCCTGAGGGGGAGCACAAAAGAGGGAAGTTCTGGAAATGAAAGATAGAAAATGGCAAGTGCTTTTCGCTTGAGCTCCCCAGCCTCTCTCCCCGTTGGGGCGAGGGGAGCCGAGATCGTCGGATTTCTTCGCGTCTTTCATGAAAGCGAAAAGTCCCCATCGCTGCACACGACCAATGAGCGACAAATGAATATCTTTCGCATCGGGCCGCAACGTAAGTCAACGAGCGGCCTGCAGGACCTCACCGACCCGTTGCCACCTTTCCTCGAATTACCGTGACAGACGCCTTGGGAAGCCCGTAGACCGTGTTCGCATCAGCCATGAGTGTGGACTTGGCGGCGGGGCCGTCTGGATCCGCAATGCCGCCTTTTTCATTGGAATGCCACTGATACTGTTCGCTTCCAAAGGTCACGACGCTCACGGGACCTATAAAGTAGCGATCTCTGCTGGTCTTCGCATCATGGAACACGATGTGGACCGGATGCGGGTTCTCCTGATCTTTGTTGACCACCATCAACGACCACTCTCCGTCGGGTCGTAGTAGCGCATAAGCCGTGACCAGAACATGTCCTGCAGGATCGTGAAGGTCGCTAGTGACAGGGAAGATGTGATGCTCGCCGTTGCCGGGCTGGACCCATTCCAGGTTAATCAGCTGGCTGGCGAAGAACTGCGAAGTGTACTGCTGGATCTGGTAGTTCGAATCCACGGTGAACATACCGAAAGTCCCCGGGGACGACCTGCCGCAACCGAGAGAAAGCCCGAGCGGAAGATAATGGAAGTAATAGAGCGCGTTCCCGCCGGCTTCGAGGAAGGCTCCCGCGTAGTCTGCCCACCAGAGCGCCGCAAATATATCGACGAACGACTCGTCCGTGTTCCACGAGATATTCGACTCGGTGATGAACATGGGGACGCCGGGTGGCAATCCGTCATCTCTCCATACTTGGAGGATGTGGCTGACTCGAGTGGGTTCATCGTACAAGGGAAGGGATAATGTTCGAAGGAAACAAAGGCCAGGTCTCCCAGGCGGCCGTGCGCCTTGAGGTAGTCGAAAAAGCGTCCCAGCCACGAGGTTCTGCCCTGCGCGTCCGGCCATACCTGGATGTCCTGGTTTACACCCTCGAAGACAGGTCCGCCCAGTTTCAATATCGGGTCAACGCGGTGCAACGCCGTGGCCCATTGAAGGTAAAGGGCACCGTAATCCTCCGGCAGCATGTGCTGCCCGTCCGGTTCTTCCCCCATCTCCACGTAGGAAATCGGGTAACCGCGCTTTTCCAGGTACGCGATTTCAGCTGCGGCATTTTCCGGCGTGTCATAGACCATGGCGACTGGAATCATCGCTGGCAACCCGCGTGTAAAGCCGCTGGTGAAGAAGAGGTCGAGTCCCACCTGGTCGCCGCGGTCGTTCACTACGGAGGATTCGTGCCAGGGGTCGACGGAAGAACAGACCGTTGAGGTTTGACCACGGTCGGCAGTGTGTCGAATGACATCGTGAAATTCGCCGTCCGTCGTCGTGGTTCCCAGAAAAAGTTCTCGGATGGCGTAGCCGGCGCAATTGCGACGATCAGCCGAGCCATGGCTGTCGCAGGTATTCGACGACTCCGTCATCCAGATCCGGACGAATTGCACTGGCATGGGAGATCGCGTCAGTTGGAGAGTTGCATTGCCTCCCGTGCCTTGCGTAATCGCGCCGCCAGGAAAAGTCAGCCACGCCCCCTGCGTGGCCTGCCGGATCGGATCCTCGCCCGTCCAGTACTGCACCAGGTAACGTCGGGCATACGGTTCGGCCCAAGCAATGCGGATGGCGTTGATTTGCTGACTGCTTGCCAACTCGGCGACTACCCACTGCGGATGCAGCGAGTCGTCCTCCCCGGTAAAGGTCTTGGTGAGATAGGGATTGCTCTTCCAATAGCTGTTCAGGTCACCGTCGGTCAAACGAGAATAGCCATTACCGTCAGGGTGCGAGAAGCCCTGATGTGCCAGCGGATAGCCGTAGGAGTGCCGGATGAACTCCGTGGGTGTTGCACTGCCGGTGAAATAGCCCTTGCCGCTGGGATCACTCCATGTTCCCTGTGGATTCCAATGCCAGGCTTCGACATGCAGTTCCGTGTTCAGACGATAGCTAACCGTTTGCCAACCCGCAGACAAAACCTGCTTAAGCACCGGTTCGGTGAAAAGCTTGTCTGTTGCCGCCCGCGGTAGGCGGTCTATGCCGGCCCCCAGCGCTTCGGTGGGACGAAATGAATTCGTAAAGTGGTCCGGCGTGGCATCCACACGGAGGGTCTGGGCCAAGGCTGCTGATGCCCATACGACAGCAGCAGCCAGAAGGAGTAAGGTAGTGAGTCTGCGGCTTATTCGGGCATGAGGTTGTAAACCTGCTGACCGTGGAGAAACTGGCACTACGCCCTCTCGGCGCGGTCGTCTTCCGCTCACCAAGGTAAAGTCCATAAGACGTTCTCCGGAATATCCAAGGTCGATTTGTGAAAAGTAAGCCAGGACTCCTTGTACGCGGTACGAAATGAGTGCTCCACTGAATGCCCCCTCACCCCCCGGCCCCAATGGGGGCGAGGGGAGCGTAAATTCTAAATTTTTGATCCTTCTCCCATGGAGAGAGGGTGGCTACGGACCGGGTGAGGGGGAGCGGCCGAGACAGGAATGGTCAATTCAAATCTGAGATGCAACACCACCGAGAATGGCTACAAAGCCCATCCCTGGCGGCATTCCGGACGGACATATGGCTGGGCCGAGGTGGGGCTGACAATCTTCAAGCTGGCTCCGTCCCAGGTTAGTTTTTCTCCTGTGCGCTGCGCCAGGCACCCTAGCAGAAGGGTCTCGGTGACAACTCCCGAAAACTCGAAGTTCGCACCCGGCTTCGTCTTGCTTCCCTTGCAGGCGTCGAGCCATTCCCGCTCATTGCCCGGTGACCGCGGCAGCGTTTTGGGAGGCTGCTGGTAAGCCTTCATCTTCGCTTCGGGAATCAGCTTCGGATCGCGGCCACTGAATCCGCACAGGATCTTGCCTTTGTCCCCTACAAACAGCAATCCTTCTCCTTCTTCTCCGTTCATGGGTCGCCCCTCTTCCATTTCCTCCGGACGGGGAGGCGTCAAACCGCCGTCGTACCACGTCAGTCTCACCGGCGGCATCTCGCCGCGGGCCGGGAAGTTGAAATGCACGATGGAAGCC
>QHZQ01000292.1 GCA_003224725.1 Acidobacteriota bacterium
CGTTTAATAGCCATTGTTTCTAGCTTATCATTATAAGGAGTGGAAGTTCCATGAGCATTGATGTAACCGACTTGGTCGGGCCTGATTCCAGCATCCGTGATAGCGTTCATCATCACACGATGGGCGCCATCCCCATCTTCAGACGGTTGGGTGATATGATAAGCATCTCCTGACATTCCGTAACCCACGACTTCGGCGTAAATGCGGGCTCCACGTCTTTTGGCCATTTCCAGTTCTTCCAGGACTAAGATGCCGGCACCCTCCCCAATAACAAAGCCGTCCCTGTCTTTATCAAAGGGGCGAGAGGATCGAGAGGGCTCCTCATTACGGGTCGAAAGAGCTTTCATCGACGCGAATCCACCGACACTCATGGGCGTAATTGCAGCCTCGGACCCACCACAGATCATGGCATCGGTTTCTCCGCGCGCGATAAACCGGAAAGAATCCCCCACGGCATGAGAGCCAGAAGAACAGGCGGTGCAGGTGGAGGTGTTAGGCCCTTTGGCTTTAAAGCGAATGGACACCTGACCTGCAGCTAGATTGACAATGGAAGAGGGAATAAAGAAGGGGGATATCCTCCGGGGACCGCCCTTAAGCAATTCAGTATGCTCACGCTCAATAGTAGAAAATCCTCCAATCCCGGAACCAATATGAACCCCGACACGAGGAGCCAGGTCGGGTGTAATCTCTAAACCTGCGGACTTCATGGCAAAGTCAGCCGCGGCCACCGCATATTGGATGAACGGATCCATTTTTTTTACGTCTTTCTTTTCAATCCAATTGAGAGGATCAAAGCCCTTCACCTCGGCTGCAATCCGCACCGGAAATTGAGTAGTGTCGAAGCGAGTGATAGGTCCAATACCGCTTTTACCCGCGATCAGCGAATTCCAGCTTTCCTCCGTGCCGAGGCCAACCGCCGATACGAGACCAATCCCCGTGACGACGACTCTTCGTATGCTCCATGTCTCAAGCGACCTCAAATCCTGCACCCTTTCATGCAGGAATGTCTTCCAATGAAGCCTCCGCTAAGGATTCTTCACCTTAGGCGCCGGCCTCACACTTTTGCATGGGAGTCAATATAGGAAATGGCGTCTTTGACGGTCTGAATCTTTTCCGCGTCTTCATCAGGAATTTCAATTCCAAAGCCCTCCTCGAACGCCATTACCAGTTCAACCGTATCCAAAGAATCCGCACCCAGATCGTCCACAAACGAGGCTGTGGGAGTTACTTCGGATTCATCTACTCCTAATTGTTCCACAATAATCTGCTTTACCCGGTCTTCAATAGAACCTGCCATTCCGCTAACCCTCCTGTCATAGTGTTGAATGCTTGTCTTTCACCCGCAGGCGAAACAAATTATAACAAATCCATTTTTTAAGCAAAAATTCATTTGGCCTGCAATCGCTGGCCTACATATAAAGCCCCCCATTGATATTGAGCACATGTCCTGTAATATAACCAGCCTCATCGGAGGCCAGGAATTTTACTCCGTAAGCAATGTCACGATCGCTGCCGATTCGGCCGAGAGGAATCTTCTCCAATAACTTCCCTTTGACAGCCTCAGGGAGATTTTTGGTCATGTCGGTTTCTATAAAGCCTGGAGCGATGGCATTCACCGTAATGTTTCGCGAAGCTACCTCTTGTGCCAGAGACTTGGTAAATCCGATGATGCCCGCCTTGGAGGCGACGTAATTGGCCTGTCCCGGATTTCCTGACTGTCCCACCACAGAGGCGATATTAATTATCCTGCCGTATCTCTGCTTTAGCATGGTCTTGATGGCCTCCTGGGAACAAAGAAAGACCCCGGTCAGGTTCGTTTGCAAGACCGAGTCCCATTCCTCTTTCTTCATGCGAAGCAGCAAACCATCTCTGGTAATTCCTGCATTGTTGACCAGGACGTCGATCCTGCCGAACTGTTGTACAACCTCAGCAAAGGCTGCGCGAATTTGCATGGGATCGTTGATATCGACCTTCACTGCCAACGACCTTCGTCCCGTTTGTTCCACCTCTTGAACCACAGCGTTCAGTTTTTCAAGGTTACGACTGCCGATGGCAATATGAGCTCCCGCCTCAGCCAGGATCAAGGCACAAGCTCTCCCTATCCCTTGGGAGCCCCCTGTGATGAAAACCATTCTGTCCTTCAAGAGCATATTCACTCCAATGGTTCAACCAGTTCCAAGGTTTCGTTCAAACTCTTCACGTCTTCCACATTGGACGTTTTCACGCGCTTATCAATTTGACGGACCAAACCGGACAAGACACGCCCCGGTCCCACCTCTACAAACAGACCTACTCCTTTAGTAATCATTAGTCGAACCGATTCCGTCCACCGAACTGGTGAGGAGACCTGCCGGATCAGGGAGTCCATGATATCGTCGCCTGACGAGATTTCAGCAGCATCGGCGTTGTTGATCAGAGGAAACTGCAGGTCTCTAAACTGGATTTGGGCCAAATCGTTTCTGAGTCTCTCTTGAGCAGGCTGCATCAACGGGCAATGAAAGGGAGCGCTGACTGGCAGGAGTATGGTTTTTTTGGCTCCGCGGGCACGGGCAAGCTCCATGCCCCGGAGCACGGCAGCCTCTGTCCCGGCAATGACGATTTGTACAGGAGAATTAAGATTTGCCGTTGCCAGCACCTCATCGCGGGCCACTTCCTCACATAAATCCTGAACCCGATCCTGATCCAGCCCAAGAATTGCAGCCATGGCTCCTTGCCCTCTTGGAACGGCCTCTTGCATGTATTTGCCTCGATTCCTCACTGTAGTTACAGCATCCGACAAGCTCAAGCTCTCAGCAGCCACTAAAGCGGAATATTCACCCAGACTATGCCCAGCGACAAAATGAGGGAGAACACCTTTAGAGCTAAGGACTCTAAAGGCGGCTATGGAAACCGTCAATAGAGCCGGTTGAGTATTTTCGGTTAGCCTTAATTCTTCTTCTGGACCGTTAAAGCAAAGCTGGCTGAGGGGGAATCCCAGGATTTGATCAGTCTCTTCAAAAACAAGACGGGCCACCTTGAATTCGTCATATAATTCTTTGCCCATACCGGGATACTGCGAGGCCTGCCCGGGAAAGATAAAGGCGATCTTAGCACTCGGATTCATAAAATACGCTCACGCAGCCCTTGCACTCATGTACCCAAACGTCATTTTGCTCTTAGTCGATTCTACAGCCCCAAGCCGGAGCAAGAGCTAAGGATACGAGTACGAATAGAACATCACTGTATTTCTGAAATAGAATACTAAGTTCATAAGTAATCCAGTCGTCTTGCCTGCAGACGACGTATGGCAGTTTTCCTAAATCGAGGTGGAAATGCGCTAATTCGATTCCTCTATCTTCTTGTTTCCTCGTTCGAAATTGATTCCGAACTCTCAATTAATCAAAATCTTTTGGGAAACATTCTGCCGCGTGAGGCTGAGCGCCTTGATACCGTCTTCAATCTTTTCGTTCACCCGGTTGAGACAGTACTCACGGGCGACTCGAATGGCATTCTTAATAGCTTTAGCGGTAGAACGTCCATGACAAATGATGGCGACCCCTTTAATCCCAAGAAGAGGGGCTCCGCCATATTCTGAATAATCCACCCGTGCTTTAAAGCTTTGGTAGGCTTTACGTGAAAGGAGGGCACCAATCTGCGAACTGAGATGCCGTCGCTGACCTTGAGTGCCACATTGCCAATGAACCCATCACAGACGATGACATCGGTCTCTCCTCTAAATACATCCCGGCCCTCCACGTTACCCACGAAATTCAAAGGAGCCGTCTTCAAGAGACCGAATACCTCTCTGGTAAGTTCATTCCCCTTAATATCCTCCTCGCCGATGGAAAGCAAGCCAACCTTGGGACGCAAATTCCCCAGAATGGTCCGTGAAAAAATCTCACCCATGATGGCAAATTGGAGAAGTTGATTTGGCTTACAATCCACGTTCGCTCCAACGTCCAGTAAGATTGTAGGTCGGCCTTTGGCTGTAGGAAGCATTGCGGCCAAGGCGGGTCGATCAACCGTGGACAAGGACCCGACGACCAGTTTAGTCACAGCCATGCAGGCACCGGTATTACCTGCGCTAACCACTCCTGCCGCTCGTCCCTCGCGAACCAGCTTAGCCGCAATTCGCATCGAGGAATCTTTCTTTCTGCGGACTGCCGAGGAAACCCGTTCATCCATGGTGATGATTTCATTGGCATGCACAACCTCAATGGGAAGGTCATGAGCTTTGCATTTCTTTAGCTCTTCGCGGATACGTTCTTCTCTCCCAACAAGAATGACGCCGACCTGGTATTCCTGGGTAGCCTGAACTGCTCCTAGAACTTCAGAGTGTGGAGCACCGTCGCCACCCATGGCATCGACAGCAATTTTGATCATAGAGACTGCAGCTTGATGAATCTTTTCAAATTGGACGGCTCAGGAGGCGATGTTTCAGGAAGGACCGCACCCAACCTGTGAAGGCTTATCACCCAAATTATGCATCACTGATGCCCCTCACCCATGAAGGCTTATCAAGCCTTCATCCTCTCCCCCGATGGGGCGAGGGGAGAGTAAACCGTAATTTATTACTCCCTCTCCTTTTGGGAGAGGGTGGCCGTAGGCCGGGTGAGGGGGTTGCAGCCGACGGAGCGAGGGCCTTCAGCGCCGATGGTGTTGTTCGATACATAATTTGGGTATCAAGCGTTCACCTTCTTCCACCTTGTCTCTGCAGATGAGGTGATGGGTCAGCCAAAAGGGTCACGATTCCTCGCTCTCTCCAAGGAAGAGGGGACGGCGTGATTCCCCCTCAATTTACACTGGTTCTGCAAACGCCCGCCATTTGAACTGGGAATTTGCATTCACAAACTTCCGCCTTTACTCCTCACGGATTTCGAGCACTTCGCGCCCGTTATAATAACCACAATGCGGACAAGCCCGGTGTGGCATTTTGGTTTCATGGCAGTTGGGGCACTCTGAAGGGGAACGGACCTGAAGGAAGTCATGAGCCCGTCTCTTGTTGCGGCGGGATTTAGAATGACGACGTTTTGGATTCGGCATGATTAATTCCTCGGAGCTGCACTCCAATAAAATCGGACGCAATCAAAAGCTTTGAGATCACTCCAAGACTTCAAAACTTCATACGGTTTCTGACCTGGAGCAAGGGAGCAAGCCGAGAGTCCACAAACACCGAGTGGCAGTTACAAGCTTCCACATTTCTATTCTTGCCGCAGTAAGGGCATAAACCCTTGCAATCCTCCCGACAAACGGGCTTCATCGGCAACCCCAACAAGATCTGTTCCCGGACAATGTCACTCACCTCTATAAAGTCACCATTGAAAAAAGCCACCTCAGTGTCCTTCTCCCGAAGCTCTATTTCACCAGTCAGGTGATGAGCTTTATTGGACTGATAAAACTGATCAAATTCCGTCAAAATAGGGGCCTTGACCGGATCTAAACATCGAGCACACGGCAATTCCACATCGACAGCAAAGCGACCCCTGACACGGATTTCCCGTGCCTGCTTCTCTGCCCGCAGCTTCACTACGATTTGCCCCAGAACCCGAACCTCAGAGGAATCCAGTTTCAGACCTGCTGCGGGAATCTCGCCAGTCAGGATCAGAGCCCCTATTTCCAATTCTCTGACATCAATACGCATAGACCATCTGATGGCCTAAAACACAAAAGCGGTCATTATAGCCGCCGATCAGAGCCTGTCAACTCAATTTCATTTTATAGCAAAAAGGGCATGGTGATAAGAATTAAACTTGAATCTTGGGAAGGAAGAGCTGTCCGTAAAGATTGATGGCGAATCGATCGGTCATTCCCGCGACGAAATCGGTGGCCGCTTGCTCAATCGAGTCACCTTCTCTCCGAAACTTGGCCAAGAAGTTTTCAGGGTTCTCCAGGAGGTGGTGATAAATATCGTTCAGCATTTTCTTAGCCTTAAAAAGCTCTTGCTTGGGAATGCTCAGGGCATAAACTAACCTGTACAGAAACTGCCGCAATTCCAGCATAGCCTGCAGGACTTTCGGGCTCATGGTGATGGCCTCCAGATTTCCATCCAGACTGGCATGAATCACATCGCTCACCAAGCTGTTGATCCGTCGTGAATGCGAATCACCCAGGATCTCAGTCAGACTCTTGGGAATATCACTCGCTTCAATCAGTCCCGATCGAATGGCGTCGTCAATGTCGTGATTCACATAGGCAATAATATCGGAAACTCGGACTACCTGACCTTCTAGAGTCGCGGGTCGCCCCATGTCTTGTTTGGTAAAGACGGCACCTGTTCCCTTGGAGTGCTTCAAAATACCGTCCCGAACTTCCCAGGTGAGATTCAATCCTTTTCCTTCCGACTCCAATTTTTCTACCACTCTTAAGCTTTGCTCATAATGCCGAAATCCTCCCGGCACAATTTCATTCAGGATGGCCTCTCCCGCATGGCCGAAAGGAGTATGCCCTAAGTCATGCCCCAGTCCAATGGCTTCAGTGAGGTCTTCATTGAGCTTAAGAGCCCGGCTGATCGTTCGGGCAATTTGGCTGACTTCTAAAGTATGAGTGAGACGGGTGCGGTAATGATCGCCTTCCGGAGACAAAAAAACCTGAGTCTTATGTTTTAAGCGTCGAAAGGATTTGGAATGAAGGATTCGGTCGCGATCCCGTTGAAAAGCCGTGCGAATAGGACAGGGCGGTTCCTCGCATTCTCTTCTCCGAGTTTGAGAACTGAGAGCCGCATGAGGAGAAAGCGTTTGAGATTCACGCTCTTCCATGAGTTGACGGATTTGGGCTTGTATCATTAGGAATTGGAAATTGAAATGACCAAACTTAAAAAGGACTAATCGATGAAGTGCTGAAACCCAAAAGAAAGGAAATGAGAGGAACCGGGCTAGCGGGAGATTTGCTTTAACTTTTGTTCGGCATCACTGGTATAGGATGTACCGGGAAATTCCTTTATCACTTGTTGATAGATCTTGGCCGCTTCACTGCTTTTATTTTCCTGCTCGTAAAGTTGCGCCAAATGCATCAGGCTAACATTTTTTGGAGCGACCGGCGAGCCACTGTTGACGATTTGTTGGTAGACCTCTGTGGATTTGGCCAAATTCCCCGCGCTTTCATAAACCGACGCCAGAGCCACCAGCGCCAACGCGCCATAATCTGATTTTTCCTTGCTCAAAGGTTCCAGCAGGGCAATCGCTTCACCATTCTTGTTCAGTTCCTTGAGGCAGAGCCCCGCGTAATATTTGGCAATCTTCCCAACAGGACCGGAGGAGTGATTGACAATAATCTTTTGAAATTCGACCAAAGCCTTTTGTAACTTCTCATTAGAGCTCTGAAATGAAAGGTCGCTTGCAGAACTTGGATTCTGCCCTGGAACTGTAACAGGAGCGTGGTAAATCTTTAGGGCCTGACTGAGCTCATCTTTAGCTTTTTCATTCTGGTGAGCGGAGTAGTAAGACACTCCAAAAAGCAGCAAAGCCACCAACGCACCTCCGGCTATTCCCAGGAGAAGTTGCTTCTGTCGGGCGAGGTAAAAATCTCGAATCTCCTCCAGAGTCTGCATAAATCTGTCTTCTTTTAAGATCTCGTGCCGCGTCAGTCTTGCCAAGATCACTCCTCCCTAACAAAATATACTGTTTCGAACCAAGAATCCTTCAAAGCTAAGTGTGAGGGGATTTTCAACCTCAAGGACCTTCAAACGACCAATTATTCGAATGATGTTATCAAGATAAAGACAGGCTGTCAAATTCCCCACAAACTTGCATTTGCAGGTTCTGAAGCGTAAGCCGATAGAGTGATTTTCGGAGGTTTGAATGGAGGAGGGGACTTATGAGGGGCCCGCGAACCCTTACCTTTTTACTTAAGGAGGAAATGGATACCTGCGTCGGCGATGAGTGCTGGCTAGCTTTCTGTCAGTTATTTTTTCTCGCGGCGGTTCTGGAGCGGTTCATGGCTTTCAGCACGGCGGAAAGCAGAGCCCAGTTTAGAAGCAGCCCCATATGAACGGAAACCACTGTGACTGTTAAGAGCGCCGTCATATTAATTATTGTCTCCATGTTGATTCCCCTGGTACGCCTTGACATTGGTTGTCAAGCGATTCGCGTTGCCTCGATCAAGAAGCGCAACATGGCTCTCTTTTCGGCTGATTCCCCGAATTTCATAATAGTAAATTTCTAGATTTGGTCCATTCGACCATTGAAGATTTAGAGGAAGTCTTAGATGGGCAATAAATGATGGAAGTACAGGTCTGATTTGAACTGTCAAGAACTGAGGAGGAGAACCTCCTTAATGACTTTGGATGATATTAGGAACTTGTATGCCTATATCTCCCCTGAAAATCCGCTCTCGGGAGGGGAAACAAGGCTTCAGTCTTCAGGGTGGGTCCTGCCCCTCTGCAACAACCCACCCCTACACCCCTCCAGTGGAGGGGAATCATTTTCATGCTCTGTGGCGGCGGGCAAGCGGGCATGGATGGCTCCTGGGCTAATCAGCCAGGCAATGAACTCACTGCAAGGTCTCCCTGAGTTGTTCACCCAATATTTAAAGAAAGCAGTCGCCACTCCATCCGTGGGACTCAGGCTCATCTTCTGCTGAATGGGTCTGGCTTGAAAGGCAACGGGTCGAATAACAGTTGCACGACTGAGGGGACATGAAATTGTTTTAAAGCGCCCATGTCGCAGGCTATAATGTCGTTTTCAATTGTTCTTAACTTCAAAAGCTCATTTGACTCTGGTGGGTCACCTGAATGGC
>QHZQ01000293.1:0-6534 GCA_003224725.1 Acidobacteriota bacterium
TGGTGGCATATTGGCGCGTGTCCTCATCCTGGCTATTCACGCCGTACATCTCCAGGGTGCTTTTAGACTCGTTGGAGAAGTTCAGTAATTCGGGACCTGCCATTTGCATGCGAAACGCGAGTTCGTAGGAAGAGATGCGTGAAGCGATCTCCAGGTCTCCGGTGCTGCTGTAGCGTTCCTCATTGAGGTCGCGGATCGCGTCCAAGGCTGTTTTCTGGGATTCCGGGCTGAATCCGGGCGGGTTGGACAGATAGAGGATCGGATCCCCACTGTTGCGGAAGACGGTCCCCTGGTAGTGGGACGGCAAAAACCCGCTGGAGAAATTGCTGGCGCCGCCGCTGGTGCCCGCCCCCGAGGTGAGTACGACAAAGCCTGGCAGGTTTTGCGACTCGCTACCCAGGCCATAGACGACCCAAGCCCCCATGGTGGGACGTCCAAACTGCGTGTGGCCGGTAAACAAGAGCAGCTGGCCGGGATGATGATTGAAGGCATCGGTGTGCATGGAGCGCACCAGGCAGATGTCATCGGCGCAGGAACCAAGGTGGGGTAACAATTCCGAAAGTTCCAGGCCGCACTGGCCATGAGGCTGGAATTTGTAGCGGCTGGCCATGACCGAGGCGGTGGGTTTGATAAAGGCCAGTTTCAGGTCTTTGGTTAGCGAAGGAGGTAATGCCTGGCCATTGTATTTTTCCAGGGCCGGCTTTTCGTCGAAAAGTTCAAACTGAGTGGGTCCACCCTCCATAAACATAAAAATGACGTGTTTGGCCTTGGCGGCGAAATGCGGCGACTTCGGGGCCAGTGGATTTATTGCCGGCAACTGGCTGGCTGCCGTTAATCCATCGCTGGTCAACAAATCTGCCAGGGCGAAAATGCCGATTCCGCCGGCACAGTTGCGGAAGAAGTCTCTGCGAGTTTGAATCTGCCTGAATTGTTCCGGGTTCATGATCGATTACTCCTCTGAAAATCCCCCTTAATAAAGGGGGAAAGAAGCCGAAGGCTTCAGGGGGTTGTCCTGTGAGCCGGCGCCGCCAAACGCCAGCAAGACAACCCCCAAGGCCCAAGGGCCTTTGCCCCCTTTGTTAAGGGGGAATCACTCATTTTCGTGTTCGGTGGCACCGGGTACACCAAGAGGTGGCATGAATTACTCCCTCGTAATCCCTCGTAATGAATTCATCCAGGTTCATCAGAACCCGGCTCAGACCTACCCAGCTGGCCACTTCTACAGGACCTGTGCCAGGCACAGGATTCGGTGCCACCAGGGACACCGATTGGGGCTCTTTCAGGAAAATCACCTTCTGCCTTTCAAAGAGTTTCGCCATTCGCTCCCGTTCGTTAGGATTGGGCCTCCGGCTTAGGCAGTGCTGGAAGAGAGTATCGAGCCGATCCTCCCAGCTCGGAGACGCTTCTTCCAAGACCCGCACGGCCAGTGACTGCGCTGCCTCCGCAAAGACCGGATCATTGAGCAGGTTCAAAGCCTGCAAAGGCGTGTTGGATCTGGGGCGCCGCGTGGCAGAAACATTCGAGTTGGGCTGGTCAAAGTTTACAGAGGTCCGCTGATAGTGAATGTATAGGCCGCGACGGTAGCGATTTTTTCCCTGGCTCTCTTCCCATTTGGCTCCCCCATAAGTCAGCTTGGAAACACTCTCCGGTTGCGGCGGACGGATACTCTCTCCTCCAACGGCCGGATACAACAGACCGCTGGCGCTGAGCGCTGCGTCACGAACCAGTTCGGCTGTGAGTCGCAGCCGGTTTTGGTGAGAAAAAAGAGTGTTGCCGGGATCGCGATCCTTCAAATCGGGACGAGACTGGGAGGACTGGCGATAGGTGGCGGACATCACCATTAACTTATGCATCTGTTTCATGCTCCAGCCCCGGTCCATGAACTCCGAGGCCAGCCAGTCCAAGAGCTCCGGATGAGTGGGCTTCTCGCCCTGCGTTCCGAAATCTTCCGACGTCCGAACCAGTCCGCGGCCAAAGAATTCCTGCCACATCCGGTTGACGGCCACCCGAGCCGTCAGTGGGTTATCCCGACTCACCAGCCATTCCGCTAGCCGCAGCCGGGCCCGCTTATCATTTGTGGGGCAAGGCGGCAAGAAGCTGGGCGTGTCCGCCTGCACTTCCAGCCCTTCTCGTTTGTAGTCGCCGCGAACAGCCACGTGCGTCTCGATGGGTTCCGGACTTTCGATGATGGCGTCGGCCTGGCTCAGAGCCGGGAAGGAGTTATCCAACTCCTGAAGTTTTTTCTGGAGTTCTTTGAATCGCTCTGAGGTCAGCTTGTCCTTGGCTATCTCAGGACCTGGGCGACCAATGAAATAATTGGTAAACAGGTCGTTCTCTTTCTGGGACCGCTGATGCGGCCCTTGGCGAAGGAGTCTATTCGCCCCTTCCACCATAGCTCTTACCTCAGTCAGAGCATAATCCCAATCCAGGCTCTTACCCGGATTGTCCCTGGCCTCCAGCAGCTTCGTCTCCCATTGCGCCTGCAGCTCAGGAATACGGCCCTCTTCCAGCAGGGCATTTCTTTTCTTGTAGTAGCCAGGCCTTGCTTGCAGATAGGGTCCAAGCTCACCGGGCAGCGGAGCGTCCATCACGACATCCTGAGTGTTATTAAAGAATGCAAAAAGCTGGTAGTAATCCTTCTGGCTAATCGGGTCGTATTTATGATCATGACACTGAGCGCACCCCACCGTCAGCCCTAACCAAACGGTGCCCACCGTGTTGGTGCGGTCCACCACTTCCTCAAATCGAGCCTCCTCCCGCTTCACCCCGGCTTCGTGATTCTTCAATCCATTCCGGTGAAATCCCGTGGCGATCATGGGCTCTGGTGAAGATTTCGTCAGCAGGTCTCCAGCCATCTGCTCTCGGGTGAACTCGTCGAACGGCATGTCCCGGTTCAACGCTTCAATCACCCAGTGCCGCCAACGCCAGGCATAGGGCCGAGGTTGGTCTTTTTCATAGCCGTCGCTGTCGGCATAACGGGCTAGATCCAGCCATTGCCGGGCCCATTTCTCTCCGTAATGAGGAGAATCCAGCAGGCGATCTATCAGTTGCTCATATGCATTGGGACGGCTGTCCGCCAGGAAGTCATTCACTTCTTGCGGCGTGGGGGGAAGGCCCGTCAGATCCAAGCTGAGTCGCCGTATCAAGGTGACTTTGTCGGCTTCTGCAGACGGGGAAACCTCTTCCGACTCCAGCTTCGCCAGAATGAAAGCATCGATGGGATTCCGCACCCAGGAGCGCTCTCGAACCAATGGAACCGCTGGCCGGCGGATGGGCTGGAACGCCCAATGTGACCTTTTCTCACCCGAGGAAGTTTTTTGAGCCGTAGCCGGAGTTGCAGGCGGGGCAGCCCACTCCGCGCCCTGATCGATCCAGGCACGCAGGATGCCGATTTCTCTCGGCGAGAGAGCGGGACCCGCGGGAGGCATCTTAAAGCCGTCCTTGGAACTGGCTACCTTCTGAATGAGCTTGCTTTCGGCGCTGTTACCGGGTACGAACGCCGGGCCGGAATAACCTCCTTTGAAAGCGGCCTCCTTCTGATCGAACCTCAGCCCATTCATTTGCTGGGAGGGGCCATGGCAAGCGTAGCAATTCTTATGAAAAATGGGTTCGACGTCGCGCAGAAACTCCACGGATGTCTGGACCGGCGGTGGCAACGGAGGAGAATCCTCTGCCGCTTGAATGTGCGGCCAGACTAGTGAAGTTAAGAAAACGAAACTGCAGCCCGCAATGAGCCAATTTCGCCGCTTTTTCATGGAATCACGCATTCAATTTTATGGTCTTTTGCAGTGGTTGCCAGCGCTGAAACGCTCAGGATCTGCCAGGAACACAGCCTGAGAACGTAGCCCAAAACTTGACAATAAAATCTTATCACAAATGATAACCCAAATTCAGTCAAAAGCACCCAAGCACTGTTACCCATCTCGTGACCCTGGGCATGTCATTAACCCCGCGCTGAAGCGCGGGGACTGGAGTTTGGACATTTTGAGGACCAATTCCCGTGGGTTGACCCTCACCCGGCCTACGGCCACCCTCTCCCCGAGGGCGAGGGAGAGATCCACGGATTAGAGCGCAGACCTCAAGGCTACCAGCAGACGTTTCCTGATACAGTGGCAACGGCGTGCCATGAAACGTCTGTTTGAGCAACCCCCCCACTTATTGTTCTCCCTCTCCTTGTGGGAGAGGGTGGCGCGAAGCGACGGGTGAGGGCCAACCGCGTTTTTCGGTGACGCAAATGTCCAATCTCCAGAACCCCGCGCTTCAGCGCGGGGACCTGTTGTTGTCCTGCTCTTACCTTCGTCCCGCTTTGGATTTTGACTGGCGAATATGAAACGATTTATCATCGTGAGCCATCTTAAAGAGATGATTGTCACTAACAAATTGTCTACCCCTGTTATGAGGGTCTATGGAGCAAGTGGAATGAGGAGAGGGAACCAAAAAAATCAGTTTGATTTCCCCCTCACCCTATTGGGAGTGTATGCTTCGGAGACATAGTGGGGTTTGGAGCTAAATGCGAGAGTGCATTTCCTTCAATTGGGTCGCAGGAATCATTAACAGATCGATGGAGGGAAATCCGGGATGAGAACATTTCTGCTGAGAGTTTGGCTGCTAACTTCTATGTTGGGCATTCTACTGGTGGTGCAGGCCCAAGTTCGCTATGAATTGCTGCTGAAGGGTGGCCATGTCATTGACCCTGAGAGCGACATCGACGGGAAGAGGGATGTTGCCATCTCGCAAGGCAAGATCGCGGCCGTGGCGGCTGACATTCCTGCCTCGCAGGCTCAAAAAGTTGTCGATGTAAGCGGTTTGTACGTTACACCGGGCCTGGTTGACATTCACTGCCATCTCTACGCAACTTCGGGAATGGCGGGGGCCTGGGCAGGCGATAACAGCGTTTTGCCGGATGGATTCAGCTTTCGAACCGGAGTCACCACGATGGTTGACGCAGGCAGCTCAGGCTGGCGGAATTTTGAGGATTTCCGCAACCGCGTTATCGATCGAGCCAAGACCCGAGTCTTTGCCATGCTCAATATTGTAGGTTTGGGGATGATAACAGACGACATTGAACAAAATCTGCATGACATGGACCCCAAGGCAACGGCTGAGATGGCCAGGAAACACAAGGATGTGGTGGTGGGCATTAAATCAGCCCACTACCAGGGTCCCGAATGGGTCTCAGTGGAACGGGCTATCCAGGCCGGAACACTGGCAAACATTCCGGTGATGGTTGACTTCGGTTATTTCCTGCCGGAACGCCCCTACTACCAACTCGTCAGGGAGAAATTGAGGCCGGGCGACATCAGTACCCACATGTTCCGTGGTCCCGTCCCTTACGTGGGGAAGGATGGGAAGTTACTCAATTACCTGAGAGAGGCCAGAAGGCGCGGTGTCAAATTTGACGTGGGACACGGGGGCGGCAGCTTTGTGTTTCGCAATGCGGTTCCCAGCGTGCAGCAAGGGTTTTATCCGGATTCCATCTCTACCGATCTTCACACCGGGAGCATGAATGGTGCCATGATGGACCTGGTGACAACCATGTCGAAGCTCTTAGTTCTGGGTGAACCTCTCAAAGAAGTGATTAGGGAGTCTACGGTCAATCCTGCCAATGAAATTAAGCATCCCGAGCTAGGCCATCTCGCAATAGGAGCCGTAGCCGATATTGCCGTGCTGAACCTGATGACCGGGAAATTTGGTTATACCGACGCCGCTAATGGCAGAATTGAAGGTACTCAGCGTTTGTTTTGCGAAATGACCCTCAAGGAGGGCCGAGTCGTCTGGGACTGGAACGCCCGCATGGGCCAGGACTATCGCAAACTGGGAGACAAGTACGGCATTCGCGAAGTGGACCATATTGTGCTTCCCCAGGAATAATGTATTCGTCGGTCCCACCCCCAGCCTCTCTCCCATGGGGAGAGGGTAGCCGACGCGACGGCGGTCGCGGAGGACGGGTGAGGGGGTCAGTTGACGACGCAGCAAAGGGCTCGATCCGCAGAAGTCTCACCGTTAGACCCGCTGAGAGCTATCGATGCTTAAATTGCAGTTCCCACACCCTCTCGCGCTCCTGGTCGGCTGCATTCTTGTTGCAGCGGCGCTAAGTTACATTCTTCCAGCCGGGCAGTATGAGCGACGCGACGACCCAGAGACGGGGCGCAAGGTTGTGGTGGCCGGAACGTACAGCGCCGTAGCTTCCAGTCCGGTCGGCCCGTTTGAGGCTTTTGTCGCCATCCCCAGGGGAATGGCCGACGCGGGTTCTGTGATCTTTCTCGTCTTCCTCATCGGTGGGAGCTTCACCGTGGTCGATCGGACGGGCACGCTGGCGCGGGCGGTGGATTGGCTGGTGCGAAGGCTCCGGCATCGCGAGGCACTCGTCATTCCGACCATCAGTGTGGCTTTTGCCCTGGGAGGCGCACTGGAAAACATGCGGGAGGAGGTCATTGCCTTGGTACCGGTGCTCCTGGTCCTTACGCGGCGCCTGGGTTTCGAAGCCATCGCCGCAGTCTCCATGAGCATTGGCGCGGCAGCCGTGGGAGCTGC
>QHZQ01000293.1:6576-7044 GCA_003224725.1 Acidobacteriota bacterium
TGTCGGGCTCACTGCTCGGCCTGCCGCGTCAGGTCACGGTGCTTGCATACCAGTATGGAGCCGGGCTTTGCGAGCTGCTCACCCCGACAAACGGCGCCTTGATGGCGATCCTTGCCACAGCAGGCGTGCGGTACGAGCAGTGGTTGAAGTTCGCACTTCCTTTGTATCTGGCCTTGTCCATTCTGGGTATGATCGCAATCTATCTGGGCATCAGCATTAAACTGAAATGACCCCGTTTCCTACGCCGCGAAAAATGAAAATCTGATTCCCCCTTTGAAGGGAAGGTGTGAAAAAATTGGGAGGGCGAGCCTCCTGGCGAGCCGTCGCCCCAGCAAGTCCTTGCCCCATGAGGCTCGGCGGGAGCCTCGCCCTCCCAGTCTCCGCCGGTTTTTAATTTTTTCACAGCTTCAGGGGGTGAGGGCTGCTACCCCCTCAAGGGGGGATTTTCACGGGAGGCCTGATCATGTT
>QHZQ01000294.1:0-5097 GCA_003224725.1 Acidobacteriota bacterium
CCAGCGGATAAAGTCCCTGGATCCCAACACCAGGCGTGTGTCCATGCCTTCGTAATTGCGATACATGTCAGTGTGAAGATACTCGGCTGGAAACTCTTTGGGTCCCACGACAAACTCCGCCGAACCCATGAAGTTGGAAACGCTCCCCACCAGGTGAGGATATTTGCCGCCCACCCAATAGGACATGAACCCACCCATCGAAAGACCCGAGATGGCTCGATGATCACGATCCGGAATGGTTCGATAGTGAGTATCAATAAATTGGACCAACTCAGGAAAATATAGAGGAAACTGGCGATAGGTTTCCACCGGGCCAATATTGTATGGACGGGGGTAGTTCTCTCCCTCTGTGCGCGGATTATAACCATCCCATTTCACCACGATCACGTCATTCTTTTCCACAAACTTAGCTATGTTATCTCCCTGGTATTGGTCCCCACGATCATATCCTCCTGCTCCTTCCCTCGTTGGCACATTGTGCCGTTCGCCGTAGCCGTGAAAAAAGTAAATGACGGGATAGTGCTTTTCTGGCTTTTGATCATAATCCGGCGGCAGGAAAATGCGAAAGTTACGTTCCTCGCCAAAAACTTTGCTCGAATGCCTAAGGTCCAAGAACTCGGCATCGGCTTTCAAGATCGGGCAGGAGAGCGTAAGCCAAAACAAAAGAAGGGAGAAAATTTGACTTAAGGACATTTGGATCTGCTCACCTTGCAGTCGGTCTCATCCTCCGACGATATTGTCAATTTGCTTGTGATCTTAGTAAGGTCGGCATTCCCACCTTAAGATTGGAAGGCCTCAACTGTTAGAGGATGTCATCAAGGTTTGGAGTGAAACGAGATATAGAGAAAGCGTGGAGAAAAGCTGTCAGGCCGGAGCAAGCCCGGGGAAACACGCACCGGCTATTTAGAAGTTAGGCTCTATGTTGTGTTGAGCACAACGAAGCCGTGCTTCCAAGGTGGTCACAAACGGGTTTCTGCTGACCAACACGAGACGCGAAGCCCCGACACTCTCCTTGTGAATGATAGGAGAACCGCCGGGTATTAGCGCCTCTTGGGGGACGCGGTAAAGATCCCCTGATCCGCGTTCCACATACGCGCCAGGCTCGTTCAGGTCATCCCAGGTAACTTCCGGAAGTGCGAACCGCTGTTGCGGTTCGACTGACTTAGTTTTCGTCTGTTCCATAATGGTATATTTCTCCTTTCTTTCTGGTTCTTATAAGTGCGTGTCCCCGGTCTTACATCCATTTACCCTAGGTCCGGGAGACGTCATTGTCAAGAAGAAAAACTGAAGAAAAACCGGAGGAGTAAATCCTCAGTTATGAATCGTTGTAGTGGTTGCTCTTAGAGTCCGGTCTAGCACCAAGCGGTTTCCATCTCTGGTTTTTCCGCTCAAAGCTGAGACGTCACGAGAAGGAAAAAAATGGGAAGGAAACTGCATCAAGACTTGCTCAGGGACAGTGACCCATGCAACTTTGGCCCGCCGCTATCATGTCCAAAAATTCCTTGAATTGAAAACAGAGTTTCACTATACTGCCACAGCTTTCGGAGATTTCTGCATCAAAGGAAGCCGGATTGATGCCCAGGTAGCTCAGGCGGTAGAGCGCAGCCCTGAAAAGGCTGGCGTCGGCGGTTCAACTCCGTCCCTGGGCACCATCCAAACGCCATCCAGTAAAGCCGATTCAGTTCCTGGACATTTACAAGTCTGGAGAGGGGTTGAAAGTGAACTTTGCTTTCGGCCTTTTTTATTGGAAAAAAAATCTTTAAGCGGCGCCAGAATCGAGAAGAAACTGTTCGTCTTTGAGCCTTGGTTAAGCGCCACTTCAACTCTAACAAGTGTGTTGTCTTCGCCACTCATTACATGACTCGACGGCATCCCGACAGAATGCGAGACACATTCAGTGATGTAGCGGGCAAAGATGATTTCTATTACGGGGCTTCGTTCGGGTTTAGTGTTGAATCAATCTCCAGAATTGACCTGCAATGACTATGACAATTCCTAAGATACCATGGCTGGAAGTAAGAAAACTGATTACACCCCTTCGGCGGTACGTAACAGGACGAGTGGCGGAAAGTGGAGACTCAAAAGGACGCCTTTCTTCAAGAGTTACATTTCATCTTTTCTTGTGATTATAGGAAGCCAGTTTCTTGTTCAAAGTGTTGCGATGGATTCCCATGGCATTGGCAGTTTTCGTTTGATTGCCGCGGTTTTTTTCCAGTACCTTTAGGATGAATTTCTTCTCAAACTCTGTGGTGGCTTCCTCGAAAAGCAGCCCACGATCAATCATTTGAGTCACAAGTGCTTCTAACTGCTCTTTCACGTCAAACTCCTACTGTTAAGGGTCATCGATTGAGATGTTAGATCACGTATTCAAATAGTTGATTAAATCTAAGAGAAAAACTAAACCTTGAAAATTATTTTAGGTACTTGCGCAATCACACCCTGCGCCACAGAAATTTGAGATGTCTATTTCCAAAAGTTTTCAACCTTGCGGTACCCTTCCAGAAACTTAGCCTTGAGCGCTGTGGGAGTGACCAGAGCTAAAGCTCGGGCTCCAGCAAGTAAATAAGGCGACAGTTTGGCCTCTTTGACACTCTCCAGCCGCACTGGGAAAGCCGTCAGCATCAAAAATAAAACTGCGCCTATCAACCAGCCTCGGATCAATCCAAAGGCCGCGCCTAGCATTCGATCGAACCATTGCAAACTAGCTGCCTGCAAAATCTTATTCACCAGAAGGGATATGACGACTCCCAGTAATATGCAGCCCAGAAAAATTGTGGTGAATCCCAGTAAGGAAGCAATATCCTGGGTTTTAACGTAATTGCTGTAAAAGCGCCCGAATAGCGGATAAAACCAGGAAGCGAAGAAGAGTCCTACAATGACAGAAGCCAGAGAAATCGTCTCACGCGCAAAGCCCTTCAGAATGCTACTCACAATCGATATGGTTAACAGAACTAGTACGATCCAATCCAGCAAGGTTAACTCAAGGATAAAGGACACTTCCTCACCTTTAGATAAGACTCCCAAGAGCGCAGCCATTTGGCGTGGGAAAGACTCGAATCTACGCCTGAAGTTTTCGTCCCGTGAGCCGCTGAAAAGCCTCTTGATATTTCCTACCGGTGGCTTCCACTACCCATTCAGGTAAGCTGGGGGCAGGAGGTTGCTTGTTCCACCCAATTTGCTCCAAGTAATCGCGCACAAATTGCTTATCAAATGATTTTTGAGCTCGGCCAGCCAGATAATCTGCCACCGGCCAGAAACGGGACGAATCTGGTGTCAGGACTTCATCGATCAGAATAATTTGATCCTGGTAGATTCCAAACTCCAGCTTCGTGTCGGCTATGATGATGCCTTTTGTCAGGGCATAATCGGCTGCTCTGCGGTAAATAGCCAAGGTGCATTCTTTCAAACGCTCAGCTCTTTCTCTTCCTACAAGGTCGACTACTTTCTCGAAAGGGATATTCTCATCATGCCCAGAAGAGGATTTGGTGGCTGGAGTGAATATCGGCTCGCGCAACTTAGAAGATTCCTCCAATCCGGGAGGTAACCTGATACCACATACTGACTGGCAAGATTGATATTCCTTCCAACCCGAACCAGCCAGGTATCCTCTCACTACGCACTCTACCGGAAAAGGCTGTGCTTTTTTCACCAACATCGATCGCCCTCTGAGCAATTCCATATATTCTCTGAGTTCAACGGGCAATTCCTCCACTTCGGCAGTCACCAGATGATTTGAGACAATGTCGTCCGTGAATTCAAACCAGAAGAGAGACATCTGGGTTAATACCTTACCTTTGCCAGGAATTCCATTTCCCAGGATAAAATCGAAAGCAGAAATGCGATCCGTGGCAATAATCAACAAATGGTCTTTAACAGAGTAAATATCGCGAACCTTACCACGCCCCAAGAGCTCGAAATTCGGCAAAAGAACCTCGGATTGGATAGCTGAGTGATCCATATGATCGCGATGGCCAGATTATGAAAAGGAAAAGTTAAGGGATTACCGGAATCGCGTAAAGGTTCGTTACTTTCTGATGAGAAATGTCATCCGGGTTTTTTCACTTAAAGTGAGTGGACATTGTAGTACAAAAAAAGCCTTTGTCAAGGATCAACCCAGTAGCTCAATTAGCTCTTAAGATCGGCGTGACGGGTGTGAGAGTTTTAATCAGTCGGCTACTGAAACTGGACAGAGACCAGCTTGGAGACCCCGGCTTCTTGCATGGTTACTCCATAAAGAGTGTCGGCAATTTCCATCGTCTTCTTGCTGTGAGTAATCAAAATAAACTGAGTCCCGGAACTCATGGATTTGATCTTCTGTGAGTAACGGCCATTATTAATTTCGTCGAGAGGAGCATCTACCTCGTCGAGCACACAAAACGGACTGGGTTGAAATCTAAAAATGGCTAAAAGTAAGGCTATGGCTGTCAAGGCCTTTTCTCCGCCTGAGAGCAATAGTACGTTTTGCAAACGTTTGCCAGGTGGTTGGGCGATGATTTCGATTCCACTATCCAGTTCATCTTGCTCGTCCAACAGTTTCATTTCTCCATAACCGCCGCCAAACAAGCTTTTAAAGCTTTCCTGGAAATTGGCATTGATGGCGATGAAAGCCTCGCTAAATTGCTCACGGCAGACCTGATCAATTTCCTTAATGGCGGCACTCGTGTCTTCAATCGAATCCAGCAGATCTTGGCGCTGAGTGGATAGAAACTGGAAGCGCTGTTCACACTCCTGATATTCTTCCAAGGCCATCATGTTGACCGGGCCCATGTCTTCAATCTTGTGTTTGAGTTCCTGGTAGTCGCTGTCAAGCTGAGCAAGTTCTACCTCTGTTAATTGCTGTGAACTGGCGGGGCGAATCTCGTCCAAGCTCACTCCTAATTCTTTGGAGCACGTTTCCTGCAGATGATAAAAATCAGAACTAAGCCTGGCCTGCTCGATTTCTAGACGTGTTTTCTGGCCTTGAACCTCTTCCAGTTCGGCCCGTTGCATTTTCAGATCTTGCTCCAAGCTTGTGAGGGCAGCTCGTGTTTCGGCAAGCTCATTTTCTTTTGAGCGGATTTCAGCTTCCAGGGTGGCTTTATGGACTGCCTGGCTGAA
>QHZQ01000294.1:5111-9611 GCA_003224725.1 Acidobacteriota bacterium
TTGATTCACCGATGGCTTTGGATTGTTCAGACCAAGCCGCCTTTTGCAAGTTGAGCCTGGAAATTCGCTCCTGACATTCCTGAAGGTTGGCAGTCAATCGGTTCAGTTCCACTTCTGCAGCCAGTTTGCGTTCCCGAAAAGTGGCCAGTTCTGATCGCAGTTCGCTCAAGAGTTGCAAGTTTGCCGAGGATTGATCTTTCAGCTGCTTCAGATTGGTCTGTTGCGCTGAGACTTCATTTTCAACCTCCGTTTTGCGAGCCTCAGTGGAAGTTATTTCCTGTTCGAATTGGAAGCGCTTCGTTTGAAGCTGTGCCTTCTCTTCTTCAGTTTTCTGCAGTTCCAGATTGGCCAGGCTTTGACTTTCTGCGATCCGGCTCAAATCGCCGTCTATCTGTTTCAACCGCAGGTCAGATCCGATTAATGATTTTTCCAGTTCCTGGGCTTTTTGCCGAGTTTCGTTCAACTCTGACTCCTGGGCTTGCAGGGATTGACGCAAGATCTGAACGCTTTGTTCCTGGGAAGCGATTTCCTTTTGCAAAACTGCTACATTCCGTTCCAATTCGCGAATTTCCCGCTTTAAGGAGAGATGTCCTCCTGCGGCTTTGCCGCCCCCCGAAATCAAGCGGCCGCGCAGAACTTCGCCTTCGGGCGTAAGGAAGACCAGTTGGGGAAATCGTTGAGCCAGTTCCAGGGCATGTTGGTAGCCGGAGACAATGAAAGCCCGATACAACTGGGGAAGGGCTTCCCGTGTGGCTGTTTCGAATGCATCGGGAATCTTGAGGATATTTTTGACTGGAATGAGAGACGGATCCTGATTGGCCAATTCACTGGCTGCTCTATCTGGCTCGCTGGGAGAATCTGATTGGCCATTGGCGCACAACAAGAAGGTAGACCGGCCGGCACCGCTCTTACGCAGGAGCGCAATCCCCTCTTGAACGGTTGAAGGCGACTCCACCAGGAGGTACTCCAGTTCTTGCTTGAGAAACTCTTCCACCGCCAACTCATAACAAGGCTCGACCTCAACCAGGTCCGCCAGTATTCCCGGAGTCTGGAAGCCACTGGCTCCGGACTCGGCACCAACAGAAAGGAGCAGCCGAACCGCTTCAGTGCTATAAGCGTGGTGGGCCGCCAACTCCTCCAACGATTTTAACCGGTGGATATTAGAGCTGTATCTTTCTTTGCTTTGCAACAGTTGCTCCTGAGCGAGAGCCTCTTTCTCTTTAAGGTCGGCCAGAGTCTGAGCGAGCGATGAAATTCTTTCCCTAAATTCCAAGAGCTGTCGTTCCTCTTCCTGGTGCTGTTGCTGGACGCCCTGTTGGGCCTGGGAAAGCTGCTGCTGGCGAACAGTCGCTTCCTCACGCTCCGTGATCAACCGCGCAATTTGCTGTCCCATCTGCTTATCCAATTCGTCAAGCTGCCATGATTGATTGCGAAGAGCCGCGACCTTGCCCACACAATCCAGAAGTTGAGAACGTAAGCAGTCATTGGAGGATTCCAGTTCCAAGACCTTTGCTTGGAGTGCCTGGTGATGAGAATCCTGAGCTTCGTAATTCGCGTTAATCCGATCAAAGCACTCAGCCGTTTCTCGCAGAGAATTCTCTTTCTGTTCAGCCTCGTTACGGCATAGATCTTCTTGCTGGGTCAGCCTCTCGACTTCCTGGGTATTTTCCAAGGAGCGAGCTTCCAGTTCTCGAAGCTGCTCCTTTTGGAATTGAATACGTTGTTGGCCACGCTCCATTTCAAGGGTGAGCTGAGAAAGCTGTTCGCGCAGCTTTTTAAGCTGATCCTCGAGATCAAAGATGGAGGAATTGTTCTGGTGATAAACACTTTCTTGCTCCTCGATCTGTTGATGCTTTTGCTGACGATTCTGGCTAATCACCTTCAACTCGTGCTCACTTTGCTCCAGTACGGCAGTCAAAGCCCGGGCGCGGGCATTGAACAGATCTTTTGTGAGTTCACGCATGCGTTCCCGTAGCTCGCGGTAGCGACGGGCTTTGGCGGCCTGACGCTTCAAAGAACCCAGCTGTTTGGAAACCTCTTCGGTGATGTCGTTAACTCGGAGCAGATTTTGTTTGGCTTGTTCCAGCTTGGATTCGGCAAGCTTTCGTTTCGATTTGAACCTGGTGATGCCTGCCGCCTCTTCAATAATGGAACGCCGATCTGAGGGTTTGGAGCTCAAGATCAGCCCCACCCGGCCCTGTTCGATGATGGCGTAAGAGTCCGGTCCCAGACCAGTTCCCATGAAAATGTCTTGCACGTCCCGGAGGCGAACTTGCCGTCCATTGATGAGATATTCGCTTTCGCCGGAGCGAAAAAGACGGCGAGAAACGACCAACTCGCCGGGCTTAGGCTGAAACTTGGGCCGTCTTTTCTTCCGAGCGGTCGCCGCCACAACGGGACCCGGAACAAGGGCATCCTGCGCTTGAATGCTTGCCTCCATTGCTTCTGGAGCTTCAGAAGCGCTGGCCTCTTCATTAGCCTTTTCGCTTTCAGGCTCCTTGTGTGGAGGGAGACCAGGCACAGGCACACTCGCTTCCCTAACGATCTCGGGGTCGACCAAAGTCAGAGTCACCTCCGCCAATCCTAAGGGCAAACGGGCACGCGTGCCGTTGAAAATCACATCTTCCATCCTTCCACCACGGAGAGATTTAGCACTCTGTTCCCCTAACACCCAGGCGATGGCATCAGAAATGTTGCTCTTACCACAACCATTGGGCCCAACGATAGCCGCGACACCTGTGCCATCAAAAGCTAATTCCGTTTTGTCCGCAAAAGATTTAAAACCTTGAATGAGAATTTTTTGCAGCTTCAGCAAGAGGCAGACACCCTGTGAGGCGAAAAATTATGACAAGTGAGATAGGTTTTGCAGATAGGTCACTTCCGAATCGAAGTTTTCTGAAAATCTTATCGCTCGAAATCGTTTTCCAAAAAGTCATGGGAGTGTAACACAGAACTAAAAAAAGTGTAAAGAAACATGGCAAAATGCCCGCCTGTCTTGACTTTTCAACCACGCCGGCCTATCCTTGAGCCAATTGCGAGGAAAGGACCAAGCGGCGTGTTGAAAATTTACAATACTCTGAGTGGCCAACTCGAAGAGTTTCGTCCCTTGAGTGAAAATCGAGTTCACATGTACACCTGTGGCCCCACCGTGTACGATTTTGCCCATATTGGCAACTTTCGGACTTTTGTTTTTGAAGACATTTTGAAGCGTTATCTGAGGTTCAAGGGACTGCGTGTGAAGCACGTTATGAACATTACCGACGTGGATGACAAAACGATTCGTAACTCGGGGGCCACTGAGCCCAAGACACTCAGGGAGTATACGGACCGTTTCACTTGGGCCTTTCTCGAAGATTGCGAAAACCTGCGCATTGATAAGCCGGATCTGATAGTTCACGCCACCGATCACATTGAAGACATGGTTGGCATGATCCAGCGTTTGCAAGCCAAAGGATATACCTACGAGAAAGAAGGTTCAGTTTATTTCAAGATCGCAAATTTTAAGGATTACGGGAAACTTTCGAGGCTGAATTTAGAAGGAATCAAAGCGGGTGCCCGGGTGGATGTGGATGAGTATGAAAAACAGGACGCTCGCGATTTTGTACTCTGGAAAGCCTCCAAGAATGGAGAGCCCTATTGGGAGTCAGCACTTGGACCAGGTCGACCCGGCTGGCACATTGAATGTTCGGCCATGAGCATGAAATATTTGGGAGAGACCTTTGATCTACACTGCGGAGCGGTCGATCTTATTTTCCCCCATCATGAAAACGAAATTGCTCAAAGTGAAGCTTACAGTGGAAAACCGTTTGTCCGTTACTGGATGCATGGAGAACATCTGATCGTCGAGGGAGAGAGGATGGCTAAGTCCAAGGGCAATTATTTCACGCTCCGCGATCTGGTCGCGCAAAGGAGCATAGATCCCTTAGCGGTTCGCTACAGTCTGCTGAGTGTCCCCTACAAGCGCCAGTTGAACTTTACGTTTGATGCCATCCGGCAAGCCGGCAGCTCCTTAAAGCGCTTGCAGGATCTCATGCTTCGCTTGAGCACCGAAGAATTGAAGCCTGGTAGGAGTGATAAGATTCAGACGCTCACAGCGGGGGCGCTGCAAAAATTTGAGCAGGCAATGGATGATGACTTAAATACCGCGCAAGCGTTGGCCGCCATATTTGATTGGGTTCGGGAGGTTAACACGGCTCTGGCAGAAAATAATCTTCACGAGGAAGACCGTGCGGCTGCATTGCAAACGATGGAGAAATTCAATGAGGTCCTGCAACTTTGGAAAGCTCCTGATTTGCATTTGGATGACCGAGTGCACGACCTCATAGAACAGCGAAATCGGGCACGGAAGGCACGGAATTTTGCTCTGGCAGATCAAATTCGGGATCGATTGTATGAAATGGGTTATAGTATCGAGGACACGAAAGAAGGTGTCCGATGGAAGAAACGCTGATCATGGCTTCCTTCTTCCCTCTAAGGTGCTTCCTTCCCAGGGATGGGCGT
>QHZQ01000295.1 GCA_003224725.1 Acidobacteriota bacterium
AAGGAGGAAGCCTACTATCGCACGCTCTGTGCCAAACGTGTCGATGGACTGCTTCTGATTACGCGGGCCAGTGTGGATCCTCCTCCCTACCTCTTTCGCCACAATTGGGAAGCCACACCCGTCGTCTTCATTAATCGAGTCTATCCGGGCTTTCAGGCTGATTCGGTGGTTGTCGACAACCTGGATGGGAGTTACCGGGCGGTCTGCCACCTGCTCGATAAGGGCCACCGGCGAATTGGACTGGTGGGTGGTGCCGCGGACCATGTGATGTTCCGTCAACGGCATCTGGGCTATGAGCGTGCTTTGCGGGAACGTGGTTTGCAGATCGAGAAGGAACTAATGCGGGATGCCCGCATGGATGCTCCCTCTGGATATGAGGAAACCAGGGTGCTCTTGAGCTTAACTGCACGCCCCACAGCCCTGTTCGTGTGCAATGCCTTGATGACGATGGGAGCCTTGCGCGCCATTTTTGATCTTGGAATACGTTGCCCGGGAGAGATTGCTCTGGTCAGCTTTGATGACCTGGAATGGTTCAACTATATTCAGCCTCGCGTCAGTGCTGTCGCCCAGCCCACCTATGAGTTAGGTGCCAGGGCAGCGGAGAGATTGTTGCGGAGAATTTCAGAGGAGCAAACTGGCCCACCCGAGCGCGAGACCTTGACGACGGAATTGTGGGTACGGGAATCCAGTGTTAGCACCTGGGACCATTAGCGGTCCCCGGTCCATCGTCTGCTCGACAAACAAAATTTAGCCCTCCGAAAAATGCGAGGTTAAATGGCTTGGAACAGAGGTCGAAGGAGGAGTCGCCCTTTTCAGAATCAGGATAATGATAAATCGTTTAATCTATGGCCTTGGCCTGGCGAGCCAGTTCGAAAATCTGGCGCCAAAGCCCGGCGGGCGGCCGGACTTACAGCATAGATAGGTGTTTCTGTTGCTTTTGCTTCGGGCGGGATAGTCAGAATGTTAAGGAGGCCCTGAGACCGCTGTTGCTCGCAGGCATAATTCATAGCATACCAACTCACGCTGTGAAAACGCTACCAATGTTAGACAGAGAAGAACATCGATTCCTCAGACAGAAAGCCTTTGAAATTCGCAAGAGCATTCTGGAGATGGTCTACAAAGCCAGATCCGGGCATGTGGGCGGCAGCTTGGGTTCAGCCGACCTGGTGGTGGCCTTGTACTACTACCTCATGCGTCATAATCCCAGCGAGCCAGAGTGGCCAGATCGTGACAGGTTCATCCTGTCCAAAGGGCATTGCACACCGGTCATCTACGCCGTACTGGCCGATTGCGGTTATTTCCCAAGAGAAGACTTGAATCACTTCCGCCGCCCAGGTTCGCATCTGCAGGGCCATCCCTATGAGCCCGGGACTCCGGGCATCGATGCCTCCACAGGAGCCCTCGGGCTGGGAATTTCCACTGGCGTCGGAATGGCGCTGGCGGCCAAACTTCAAAGTAGATCCCACTATGTTTACATCCTCTGCGGGGACGGAGAAATCCAGGAAGGTCAGGTCTGGGAAGCGGCGCTATTTGGTAACAAGTATCATTTGGATAATGTGATCGCGTTTGTGGACAGAAACTATCTGCAGACGGATGGGAATTCCGAACAGGTCATGCCCTTGGACCCGCTGGCCTCGAAGTGGGAAGCCTTCGGTTGGCGGACTTATGAAATTGACGGGCACAATTTTGACCAGATCGTCTCAACAGTGGAGCAGGCCAAGCAGCTGAAGGGCAAGCCCACGATGATCATTGCCCGCACCATCAAGGGGAAAGGAGTGTCCTTCATGGAAAACGAAGTCAGCTGGCATGGGACTCCTCCCAACCAGGAACAGTTTGAACGTGCTATGAAGGAGTTGACACTTGCAGACTAAACGTACCCGACAAGGATATGCCGACGGACTGATGGAACTCGCCCGGGAAAACCAGCGGGTGGTGGTTCTTGACTGTGATGTGTCCAAAGCCACCCAGACGTGCGACTTTCAAAGACTCTTTCCGCAACGATTTTTCAACTGTGGCGTGCAGGAGGCCAATATGATGTGGGTGGCGGCAGGCTTGGCGTTGGAAGGTTTTATTCCGTTTGCAACCACCTTTGGCGTGTTTGCTAGCTGCCGCGCCGGAGACCAGGTGCGCAATTCCATCGCGTACCCTAAAGTCAATGTGAAGATTGCTGCCACGCATTGTGGGATTTCCACGGGGGGTGACGGAGCCTCCCATCAGGCAAACGAAGACATTGCCATCATGCGTTCCTTTCCGAACATGACGATTCTCGTACCAGGCGATTACGAAGAAGCCAAACTGGCTACGAAAGCGGCTGCGGCGTTCAACGGCCCGGTTTACCTGAGATTGGGGCGGGACGCCTATCCTGTCATAGCAGAAATTCATCATGGATTTGAAATTGGCAAGGCTAAGTTGCTCCGGGAGGGTAGAGACATCACCCTGATCACTACAGGCATCATGGTCAGCGAAGGTTTGAAGGCAGCTGAAATGCTTAAAGAGAAGAACTACTCGGCCCGTGTCATCCACATGCCCACGCTGAAGCCACTTGACTCAGAAGCTGTACTGCAGGCTGCCAGAGAGACACGACGCGTCGTTACCGCCGAAGAGCATTCCATCATCGGTGGACTGGGTGAAGCTGTGGCTGGCCTGCTAAGCGAAACGATTCCGACGCCAGTGAGACGGGTTGGAGTGAAAGATGTGTTCGGAGAGTCCGGCATGGCATCGGAGCTCTTGGACAAGTATGGCTTGCGAGCAATCAATATCTACCAAGAAGCCTTGCGATTGTTAAAAGAGAGCTAGTCGATATCGCCGATCCGAAGCAAAAGACGAAGGGCGAAAGATTCGTCTAGGGTTACTTGGTGGCGAAGAAGTTCAAACTTCGGTCAAATTTGTTAAGCTGCCGTCCCCTCACCCCCAGCCCCATGGGAGAGGGTGGCCGAAGCGACGGCGGTCGCGGAGGCCGGGTGAGGGGTCCGTGGCCGATAGAACCGCACTCCTCGGCGGTCCGAGGTTGCTCGCTACTGCTTGTTTAACACCAAGCAGAGCCAAACCAGCGAGATAAAAATGAAACATCACGTTAGTCGCTATTGTCGATGGTTCATCCTTCTAACAATCCTGGCGTCCGCGGCGTGGCTGGGCGCTCGGTCTGCTTTGACATTGGAGAAGAAATCGGAGATTCGATGGACACTGCTGTCCAGTGCGAAGGGCGACCTGCCTGTGCCTCATCCCGAGTCCAAGCAGCAGACCGGCTCATTGATCGCAGACCTCGATGAAGATGGCATCAGCGACATTGTCATCAGCTTTCGCCAGAGGCCGCCGGCCCTGGTCTGGTATCGACGTAAAGACAACGGGTGGGATCGATACGAGATCGAGAAGGACTTCTTAACGGTCGAGGCGGGCGGCGCGGCGTTCGACATTGATGGTGATGGTGATCTGGACGTGGTCGTTGGAGCCGATGCGCAGAACCATGAAGTGTGGTGGTGGGAGAATCCGTATCCGAATTTCGATGCCAATGTTTCCTGGAAGCGTCGCCTGATCAAGAAGGATGGAGCTACCCAACATCACGACCAGATCTTCGGCGACTTTAAAGGGACCGGAAAGCCGCAATTGGTCTTTTGGAACCAAGGCGCCAAGACCCTCTTCCTAGCCGACATTCCCGCCGATCCAAAAAATACTGAACCCTGGCCTTATCAGGAAATTTTTTCTGGCAGTGCAGGTGAAGGCCTTGAGAATGCCGCTAAGTATGCTGAAGGATTGGCTGCTTTTGACGTGGATGGCGACGGTAAGGTGGATCTCCTCGCCGGGAATTATTGGTTCAAACATGAGGGGGGAACGAAGTTCAAACCGATCAAAGTCGGCAGCATCGGCGGGAGGATTAAGGCTGGGAAGTTTAAACCGGGCAAGTACGGGCAAATCGTCATCGCACCGGGTGACGGCAGCGGCCCTCTCAAATTTTACGATTGCCGCGGCGATCCTACAGATCCGGCCTCCTGGATGGGCCGCGATTTGTTGGGGCGTGACATGGTCCATGGTCACACTCTGGATCTCGGTGACATCAATGGCGACGGCTATCTGGATATCTTTGCGGCGGAGATGGCGAAATGGACCGACGGACCCAACGAGGCCGATCATCCGGGCGCTACGGCGTGGATTCTGTATGGTGACGGCAAGGGAAACTTCAAGAAGACTGAGCTGGTCAAGGGCAACGGATGGCACGAGGGCAAATTGACCGACCTGGACGGGGACGGCGACCTGGACATCCTGAATAAACCTTACACCTGGATGACTCCGAGAGTCGATGTCTGGTTGAACAACGGCACCGGCCCTCACAAACAGACCTACTCCGGTACCCCCACAAAAGGAAGTCAGTCTTTCAAGGGGCCCCTCAGCATGGAGCTCTGGACCTATCGGAAACAACTGGCCGATGACTTACCAGGTACACTCGCCACCATTCGGAAACTAGGCTTCACCGATATAGAAACGGCAAGTTTTTATGGACGGTCGGTCATTGAATTTCGCCGAGAGCTGGACAAAGCAGAATTGACTTGCAGCAGCTACATTACCAGCTACGAGCGACTGACCAAGGAACTCGACGCAGTTGTCAGCGAAGCTAAGGCTTTGGGTGCGAAGTACGTTCTCACAGCCGACATTCCCCGCACAGGCAGGTTCACCTTAGAAGACTGCCAGAAAGCTGCGGCCGATTTCAATCGATGGGGAGAAAAACTCAAAGCTCAAAGACTTCAGTTCGGCTATCACGCTCACGGCTTCGAATTTGTGCCTACCGATCACGGGACTCTGTTCAATACCTTAATTGAACTCACCAGGCCGGATTCTGTGGAGTTTGAAATGGATGTGTTTTGGTTCGCCCATGGGGGCGCCGATCCTGTGAAGTATCTGGAGCGATATTCCCACAGGTTCTCCCTGATGCATTTGAAGGACCTCCGAAAAGGCAGGCCCACTGGTGATCTTTCCGGTGAAGCTCCAGACAACACC
>QHZQ01000296.1 GCA_003224725.1 Acidobacteriota bacterium
TGGCGGTAGATCAGATTGGGTACCTTGCTGAAATCGCGCTTGCCCTCCAATTGAGTGATCAGTTCAAGCAGCGCGGTCTCTCCCTCGAACACGATAAAGTCATCGGTCAGTTCAAACACGCTCGCGCACCTGCGCAAATTATCGACCAACCGAGTAAAAATACTCCCCCCGATTGTCAGATGAAGATCCGCGTTCGACTCCTTGATCAGCCGACAGAGCGTCAGGCCTGGAATGATTTGAGACGTCGCCGTGATGGAGATGCCAACCAGGTCGGGCTTGTCCGCCAGAATCGAGGGAAGAAACCAATCCCGGAATAATTCAATGTACGGATTCTGTTCCTCATCGCGTATGGCCTTGAGAATATCCCTGGACGAGTAAATCGAATAGCTACTGAACTGATTGTCAACGACGGTGATTCGGGTCGGAAAATACAGCGTCGAAATCAGTTCCAGCCATTTGTCGATCAGAAAGAGGCTTTCCCTGTATTGATCGATGCCATAGAACTCTTCCCCACGCAGAGTGTCCTTCGCAGGCTCAATCCGATCGATCAGATACGGAAACCGCTCTAACGACTCGACCACTCGGGCATAGTGTTCGGCGCTCCCTGTGCCGGTCTCACCGTGCCGTTCGCGCTCGAGCCGCCTCACTTTATCCATCAAACGCGTGTATACCTCCTGTCCGAATTTGTGAGTGAGAATCGCGTCAAGGAGTTCGATGCCAAGATCACGCTGAGTGACGTTCTTGACGCCGGCCTGAGCAAGAAAACCGGTCAGAGAAGGGAGGCTCAGATAGGGTTGGGAGGGATGCCAGGTTGGCGGGAACACAAGGGATATTTTCATGGTCACCCTGATGACTGAAGGCGGCTCAGGCTCATGCCCTGCACCTTTCGACCTGAACGCGGTATCCGCACTTTTATACACCCGCCCATCCGCCCAATGCAACCGTGCCCTAACCGGAAGTTCTCTTGCAGCCCAACGGCGTTGGGCTTGTTTGGAGCTCCTGCAAAGGCGCCGGGCACAAAAAAGCCCCGAGTCACGCTGTTCGCCTTCTGACTCGGGGCTTCTCTGTGAAAGGCCAGCCGCTAAAAGGGCAGGGCCCTTCCGGTTAACTCATTTGCCCCACTCGGGTGGGCAGACTTCTCAGGGCAGCTTCAACGTAAACCAGGTCGAAATCCCCTTCATCCCATTCCGCTCGACATTGCTTCCGTCCCATACCGCAAATGCCACTGGAACGGACGCGCCTGCCTTAAACTGCACATCGTTCGCATCACTGGTGGTCAACGCGCGCTTCACCACGATGCGCCAGGTCGGCCCAACGCAGCACCCACCTTTGATCGAGCCTGCCGGTTCCCACAGACCGTTGCCAATCACATCCTGATGGGCTTGCGTGGTCAGTGTGCTGAATCCGTTCGCATTGAGATCTTCGACAGAGCTCACCCGCAAGGTCGGATCAGACAAAATGTTGCCTGACCAAATTCCGGGATTGAAGGGACCGAGACTCCGGCCGATCCGGTCAGGATACGTGACGCCGCCCGCCGGCTCTTCGAAGTAATAATCCCAGAAAATGCCCGGGTACTGGTCGTCAACATCCCAAATCCCGGCGCTATCTTTCCCCAGGTCCTTCTGCCACTCCGCGTTCCAACGCCAGATGTTGACTGTGCCGCCAGACTGGCCCATGCACTGGAATGGGGGCGCCCCGGAGATATTCACCGGGAACTGGAGCGCGGCCTGATCGCGGAAGTCCTGTGGCCCAATGGTGGTATTGTTCAAGGTCTGATCGGACCAGTCCAGGCGGAATCCAATTTCCTTCCCATTCGAAACCGCCTTAACAAAGACAGACTTCACAGAAATGTTCGGGTGCATCGGCGTGGTAATCGTTTGACCGCTCAGCGGCACCACGATGCCAGGCACCCCTTCCCAGACGGGATTCGCACCATCCATCGGGATCGGCCCCTTGATCGCCTTCACCGGAATAGCGACCGGCTGGCTGACCGCCAGAGGCACCTGCCCGATCGTCAGCATGACGCCGACAACCAGCGCAGAGAGAAGAATGCCAAACACGAGTCTTCTGTTGCGTGTCTGCACCAATCTCATTGGATTATACCCTCCTCTGAATTAAAGATTATTATTAATGACTGCTCCGCATGACGCCCACTCAACTCAAACACCGGTCCAAGACCCTTAGTCCATTACGCGGTCCCCACCGGCCCAGAGTCCTCCTTATCCTTCTCCTTCTCTTTATCCATGAACGATTGAGCGCCGACTTCGTTCAGCAGCATGTTCAATTCATTGCCCTGGTCCTGCGCCCCACATTCGTAGCTCTGCCCCTCTGGAGCGTTGAAAGTCGCAGGGCGATAATCGGTCTCTGAATAAGGCTGAGGAGTCACCCCCAAATAAACCTGGTCAAAGTCGATCCACTCGGACAAAAAGTCGGCCATGTACCGGAAAATGCCGAACTCAGCTTTTTTCGCCAACATCCTCGAGAAGAGCGGTACCCATCGCCCAATATGGTCTTTCACGAATTTTTTCTGCGCATCGACCACAATCTGAGTCTTCTCTGCTCCATCATGACAACGGGCGTACGACTCCTTGTAGGCGAGGAAATGCATAAACTCTAGTTCCACGCTCAGATGGTCCATGCGCTCGTGGATATCCCGGGACAGCTCCACGCCAAACGCCTTGTAGAAACCGGCAATATCTCCCATGACATGAGCTTGCGCAAACACGTGATCGTTGCCGAAGAGAGTCTCGTACGGAGGACAGTCTAACGTGATCACGTTGCTGAAGACGCGCCGATGCTCAGCCTGTAGATCACTCAATTGCCAGTTCACGCACTCTGCTGCAATCCAATTTTCGATCTGATCAAACGGCTTGGCGAGAGCGGTCAGCTCCAGCTTGGCCCGTTCTCCGCCAATCCCCTCGAGAGCGCACCTGAGACTCTCCAGCGCAGAACGACTATCTTCAACAAATTCACCGCTCTGGAGGTAATCCAGAAATTCGTCGTCTTCGGGGTATAAGAGACTCCAGGATATGAGGAGATAGAGCTTGCTTCGTCCTAACGCTCGTTCGACGGCAGGAGAATCTTTTAGAGCTTGGGTGACACCAGCAGTCCCGATGACCCGAGCCTCACTTCTCTTTGCACTCATCTGCGTGCTCATTGGTCACACCCTCCTCCGGCCGATACTTGAAAGCAGTCGGGAATACACCCCGCTCTCCCTTCCAAATTTCGCACCTTTGGCACAGGCTGGCGTATCATAGGCAAAGCATCAGAGTATGTCAAGTCAGAACTCAGCCCATCACAAATGGCTGATTTTCGAGTCTTCCTGGGCAATTTCGACATCTGAAATAGGGGTGCGTTCCCTCTCCGGACAAAGGCTAGAACCGTGCATCCGAGTTCCCGGATTGAAGGAGCCGAGCCGGGGTCACTTTGATTGCGATGGTATCATTGACGGTCTTGCAAACTTGCTCACAAATCCCGCATCCCACGCAGCGGTCTGCCTCCACCACGACACGGAATGCCTCGAAATTCATCGCCAACGCGTTGACCGGACACTGGGACACGCAGGCATTGCACCCTTGCTCTGCCGTACAGTCGCGATGAGATACGACGGCACTTCCCATCTTGACCTGTTCTCGGCCAGCAACGGGAAGCAACGCTTCGGTCCCGCAAGAGGCAATGCAGGGAAAGTCGTCGCACAGGTGACAAGGGATCCGGTCAGGAAAGATCACAGGGGTGCCATCCCGCCGGTCAAGCGCAATGCTGCCAAACGGGCAGGCTTTGACACAATCACCACAACGCGTGCACCGGTCCAGAAAGAGGGACTCAGACACCGCCCCGGGTGGCCGTAACCAATCGCTTCGGGACGCCGGTTGGGCCTTCTCCGGCGGTGCATTGCGATGTTTGACGAACTCCTGCGCAGTCTTGGCCAGCGAAAGGACGGATTCCTTGAAAAAGCGTCGCCTGCCGTATTCTGGGTCCGCTGCCATCCGCTTGTCCTGACCTACATTACTCCATCCGCCCGCAGCTTGTAGACTTCGACGCACCGGTCACAGGCGCCGAATTCCGTATCCCAGCCTGGGTGGTTTTCCCGAATAAAGTCGAGCACGTATTTCTCAAGTTTGTTGTCCAAATCTTCAACCCATGAATAGGTCGGGAAGCGGCACAGGGGACAGGGGAACCCAGGCATGAGCATCACCTTGTTCTGGGTTTCCGGAACCTCCCCCCCTTCGACCTCGACGGCCCGGTCCATGACACGCAAGGTATCGGACGCCATCTCGACCAGCTCGGAGTGAGTCAGCGACTCGGCTTGCCACAATCCTTCGAAGACCGATTTGAGCTGGGTCGGTGGAATCTTTCGATACCAGGAACGGAATTCCTTGAACCGGTCCTCCTTGCTCAGCATCGATTCCCTGCCGGTCCGCATCAACCGACTGTCGATGTTCAGGCACCACAACACCCGATACCGGTGCAGAATCAGCGTTTCCTCCCCGGGATTCTGCCCAACCTTGGTGTCCGGGTCATAATTGAAGACCGGGTCCAGCATGTCGGAGATATGCGTGAGTTCGTGGCGGCAGTACCGAGTGAGCGCGGGATCGTAAAAGCGTCGCGGGATCAATTTGATTCCCACTCCCTTGAGCCCCTTTTCCTCGAACTCCTTCGCCAGGTCTCGTTCCACTGATCCCCATTTGCGAAGGATATCGACCCCTTCCTGATCCTCCTTGAGGACGCCTTTCACTAACACGATCCCGATTCTCTCTTTGAGCGAGAGAAATTCGTTGAACGCATCCCGAACAATGTCAGAAAACCCCCAAATCCCAAAAAGATACTGGTACAGTTTTTTGAACTCCGGATCACGGTCGTCCAAAGAATACTTTTCGTATATCGGGTCGGCTAATTCA
>QHZQ01000297.1 GCA_003224725.1 Acidobacteriota bacterium
AAGGCTGGCCGAGCTCCCAACGGAGCCCATAGTTCAGCGTTAGGTTAGATTGGATCCTGTAACTGTCCTGGCCATAAACTCCAATGGATTTTAGCCTGGCATCATCAGCAGTAGGCCCACTCTGATCAAAAAGGTCTGGCGCACCAATCAGAAGATCAGCGAAATCATTCCCAGTCTCGCTGCCGTAGAAATAGAAACCCCCGTTGTCGCAGCAATTCCCGCGAACGTTCCATTGCGAGTACCCCGCTCGCCCACCGAACTTCAGCGTGTGTTTCCCCGTGACCTTCGAGAAGGCGTCGAAAATGTTAAAGTTGTTTTGAGCGTACTTTTGAGGGACGGCTGCTCCATAATACAGACCCAACTGGTCCATCTCCATATATGGAACTCCCATCAGACTCGGATCCACCTGGAGATTTAAGCCCAGACCACCTTCTTGAAAGCCGAACGCGCTGGGCCTGCCGAGCCCCTGGACGGGCTGGCCACTGAGGTAAAAAACACGCGTAAAGGTGACGCGCGCCTCGTTGACAGCCGAAGGACCGAAGGTATGGATGTTGCTCACGTTAACGTGCTGAGCTTTGGATGGGTTTTTACCCGCGAACCCTGGAATATTGCTTTGGAAATAGGGGTCCACGACCGTGGCTTTATCGTAGTTGTAGTAGAAACTCCAATTTCCCGTCCGCTTGTTGACCAAGTCGATTCGTGTGCCAAGTTTGTCGTCGTTCGTTGTGTTTTTGAAGGCACTCGTGGAGAAAAAGGGTTGGCCGCTCGCCAGCGTAGCTGTAGGTGTCGGGATGAACTTTAGCCCTGCCTTAGCCACCGGAGACCAAGCCGCTTGGGGAATCACTTGGTTCGGGAACACGCACATTCCCGCCTGGGCATCCGCCAGGGTGTTGCAGCCGGCTACCCAATAGGGTTCGCCGGAGACCACCGGATAGCCGAGCGCCTGGCTGAGGACCGTGGGCATCGCCCTGTCACTGGGGTTGTTATCTCCGCGCACGACCCCAGTAAGCGCTGCATAGCCGGTTGTGCCCACATCCGAGAAATCACCTTGTCGCTCCAGCAGTGAGGGCACGGAGACAACACCTGTAGTGGCCCCGCGCGATTCGCGCATCCCCTGATAGTCGAAGAAGAAAAAGAGGCGGTTTTTCAAGATAGGTCCCCCCACCGCCCCGCCAAACTGGTTGCGGCGGAATACGCCGATGGCGCTGCCGGGAATCTCTTGTCCGGTGACCGGATCAGTCTGATTAAGGTCAAAGAAGTTGCGAGTATTCAGCTTCTCGTTGCGCAAGAACTCAAAGGCCGTTCCATGGAATGCATTGGTCCCCGACTTCGTCACCACATTAACAACACCCCCCGAAAAGTCGCCGTATTCGGCGTCGAAGGAGTTGGTCAAAATCCTGAACTCCTGGATGGAGTCCAGCGTGGGCACCACGGCCGCGCCGTTAAAGAATACCTCCTGGACGTACCCGCCGTTCAGCATAAACGCGTTGGTATTCTCCCTCTGCCCGTTCACTGACAATAGGCCGGCCGAGAGGTTGCCAGAGACCGGTTGTCCCGATACCGTCGTACTGGTGGGCACGACCCCGGCCTGCAAACCCAGCAGGTCAAGATAGCTGCGCCCGTTCAACGGAAGGTCCTGCATTTTCTTGTCTTCAATAACGTCGCCGAGCTGCGTGCTGACGGTTTCCACCTGGGCGACATTCGCGGAGATGTTGACTTCCTGCTTGAACTCGCCCACTTCCAGCCTGAAGTCCGCTCGAAACCTTTGGTTGACCAAGAGCTTGATGCCGGATTGTGCAGTTTTCTTGAACCCCTCGACCGACACTTCCACTACGTAGTTCTCGCCCACGGGGACCGCGAGGAATTCGTAGTTTCCACTTGCATTCGTTACCGCCTCGCGTAAGAGTCCCGTGTCCGCGTTCCGCAGGACCACCTTGGCCCCGGGCGCCACCGCGCCGCTCGTGTCCACGACGGTTCCAAGAATCACGCCGAACACGTCGGCCCGAAGCGGCATGGCCACCGACAGAACAGTTGCCAGCACGGCAACTAACAAAGTACTTGTTGCACCCGTAAGAGCAAAATGATTCTGGTTAGGCATAGCCCCTCCTGCACCGAAGATTTCCTTCATGATACAGAGCAGAATTACACTGTCAAGAAGAAAAATAACAAAATAGATATTATATTATTCTAAACATGAGGAAAGTGCTCATAGTAAATATATATTTGGACAGTATCTCTCTCGAGTGCTATATTTGCCCAGTTCGCCAATTGGAAGCTTACCCTGGCGAAGTTCGAACTTCATTGCGAGGGCGATATGCGGTTTGCAGATCGAAGGATCATTGTGACGGGAGGCGGATCGGGGATTGGACGTGTCATCAGTCTGCGTTTCGCGGCAGAGGGTGCTTCCATCGTGGTTGCCGATCGAATCGGAGCGCGTGCCGAGCAAGTCGCAGAGGGGATCAACGCGGCCGGCGGCAAGGCCATGTTTACGCAAACCGATGTCAGTGTCTCTTCGGAAGTGGATGCCATGGTGACCGCCGCTGAGGAGGTGTTTGGCGGCGTGGACGTGCTGGTCAACAATGCCGCCTTGTGCGAGGGAGACAATCTAGTCCTCATGGAAGAAGCTACGTGGGACCTGGATGTGGACGCTACGTTGAAAAGTGTGTTCCTTTGCTCTAAGCGGGTCTTGCCGGGCATGATCGGCCAGCGACGGGGCGTCATCCTTAACATCGCCTCGGCCAATGGCCTTTCCTATTTTGGAGAGGAAGCCTACAGTGCCGCTAAGGCAGGAGTCATCAATCTCACTCAGAGCCTAGCGGTACGCTATGGACAACAGGGCATTCGCGCCAATGCCATTGCCCCCGGCACCATCCGCACTCCGATTTGGGAAAAGCAACTCAGGAAGGCGCCCGAGTTATTTAAGCGCTTGGCAAAATGGTATCCGTTAGGTCGTATCGGCGAGCCTGAAGACGTTGCCCATGCAGCCCTCTTCCTCGCGTCAGACGAGGCTTCCTGGATTACAGGGACAGTGCTTCGCGTAGATGGCGGTCTGCTGGCCGGCAACAACGTGCTAGCCCATGAGCTGGTGGCAGAATTCCAAGAGCAGGAGACCTAGCCATGGCTCAAGGTCTACGGTGCCAAGACGTCAGCGACGCCGCGTCGCATGCTGGAACGCGACCCATCGTGCGCTTTTCGGCGTGCCCCGAGCGCCCGTTGAGCCCCTAGCCTGGCCGATCCCATTGTTATTAACTCCGGAAACCATTTAGCCTTCTCCATCTCAAGAGTCCAAACGGGTCGATTGCGTGTCTCCCGAGCTCGAAAGCAAATCTTGCTGGATGAAGCTTCTTTTTGAAAAGTGGCTTGGCGGGGATTGAATGAGAAACTTGGGTGCTTTGAGAGAGGGAATCTCAAAGTGTCGATCCAAGAGAAGCAGTCCGACTCCCAGCACACCGGCCTGGCCTCCCAGAGCTGAGAATCGAAAAGAGAGATTTTCTGTTAAATGGCGAAGCGCCAGCCTCCTTACGGCTCGTTGGATTTGATCCAAAATGCCCTGTCCTGCCAGCTGCAGCCTCTGGTCCAGCACCACCAGCGAGGGATTGAAGAGGTTGACGGCGTTGGCCAAGGCCATGCCTAGATATTTTCCTAGGTCTTCCATCAGAGTCGCTGCAAGTTTATCTCCCAGTTTGGCCGCCTTTAGCACGGTCCATCCCGTGATCTGCTCAGGGTCACCGTCGGAAAGCTCCAGGATCTGAGAACCGCTACCCTCCGTGATGGCCTTCTTAGCTCGGGCGGCAAGGGCAGGGGCCGCCACGATCGCTTCAAGGCAACCGAAGCTGCCGCACTTGCAAGGAGGACCATTCTCGATAAGGTGCGTATGGCCAAACTCTCCAGCTCCCTCTGAATGGCCCCGTAGAAGCCTACCCCCGGAAATGACGCCCAATCCGATTCCTGTGCCGTACTCCAGGTAAACCATTTCCTGGGCCGTTTCATGGGACTGAAGCGCCCGTTCAGCCACAACCCGAGCCCGAGTGCCATTTTCCAGCAAGAAAGGCGCTCCAAATTCCGGCTCAAAAATCTTCTTGAGTGGAACGTCCCTCCAGAATTCGATCTGAGAAGAAAGAAGCGATACTCCTTCGTGGCTATCGATCAGCCCCGGGTCGGCAATACCGATGCCCAACAAGGGTCCGCTTTCTCGGTCTTGTTGTCCAATGGCCTTACGGGTTAGGGAAACCAGCTGCTGGGTCAGTCCCTTGATCCCGCCATCGAGCTTTGCAGCCTTTTGAATGGTGTTCTTCACGCTCGGGGTCAGATCCATGGTGGACACGATGACCGATTCGGCATCATAGTCAATTCCTACCAGAAAACCCTGCTGGGGGTTGATGCGCAACAGAATTTGCTTGCGGCCCGTGGGGTTATTGGAGAGGCCTGTCTCCAGAAGCTTGCCCTCATCCAGGAGCTCGCGCACCAGAAAGGATATGGTTGTTGGCCGAATTCCAGTTAGCTCATGGATATTAACCCGCGACAGCGGACCGAACTGGCGGACCACTGCCATGATGACAAACTTGTCTCGCTCCCTTGTCTTTGAAGAGTGCTTCATTGCAGTCCATCCGTGAATGGCACTAACCTTGGCTAGCTTAGCAGAGCAGACAAAAACTGTCCATAATGATAGTAGCATTGTTGTCTAATGCGTTAAGTCTCTGGGAGACCAAAGGAGCCGCAAACTCTAGTCTCGGCCAGATTGGCATCTGCCGGAGACCAAAAGGCCTGGCAAAACACTTGCTGGCCCGCGTCGACACATAGCCTTGCCCGGTTTGCTAACCCCTCAGCGATTCTTTGAGCCCGAG
>QHZQ01000298.1 GCA_003224725.1 Acidobacteriota bacterium
TCGTCACGCTCCCAAGGGATTAACCGCGAAGGCGCCAAGGACGCAAAGAAGGGAAAAATGAAAAAAAAGAAGAGTTGTTTTGGACGCCTCAGAGCATCAGATCATCCTGAAAGAATGGGAATCAACCACGGAGAAAGAGATTGGCTGAGGCCTTGAGCCGAAGCTTTACTTCGTTGTTTGTGGCTATTGCCTTTGTCCTTTTCTTTGTGTCCTTCGCGCCTTCGCGGTTAAATTCTTTTCTGCTAATCTTTCTCACTTGAGCAGATACTTGGTCAGGGCATCCATCTCCTGGCCGCGAACCTTCATTAAGTGTTCAACGGCTTTGGAAGCGCTGAAACCCTGATGCACAATGCCGTTGATAGCGCTGGCGACGGCCCTGGGATCGTCCTGGCCGGGAAAGGTCACGTTTCTGCCGACCAGGGCGCCACGAACGTTCTTACCCGCCTTCATGCCATTGGCAAATTCCTCGATCACGCCCGTGGGATCACCGCGTGATTCGCCACCCAGCATCAATAACGGAAGCGTAGAAGCCCGCGCCACTTTCTCGTAATTGTCGCAATACGGAATCTTCAACCAAAGCCTCATGGAAGAATCGCCCAGAGCAGAGGCAATCCCCACGATCTTGATCAACGCCTCAGCTTTCTTCTGGACTTTGTATTTGCCGTTCTCCTTCTTGATGGGCAAAGGTTCAACGAAGGCCGGAATTTCGTAACGGTTAAGTTGATTGATGGCCTGGACATTGTAATCCAGAGTGCGCAGAGAAGACTCCTCGCCATCCTCAATCCGAAACATAGTCTTGGCTCCATCTAAACGCATCTTATGAATGCGTTCGGCGGTGAAGGAGGTGAAGCGGTCATCCATTTCAAAACTGGCGCCCGCCAACCCGCCGCGATTCATGCAGCCCAGGATTACTTTCTCGTCCAAAAAACTCGGACCGCCTTTCTTTCTTACCAGGTGGTTCACCATGAACAGTTCTTCGATGATGTCCGTGGTCCCCATAACCCCGTCTACTTCCCGAGCCGTCAATACTCGTAGAATGCGACCCAGATACTCGACCCGATCGCCCATAATGATGGAATCGTCTCCCGAACTGGTGACCCGACGAGCCGGGTGATCCGCCGCTAAGATAGTCAATTTCCCCTGGGGGGCCAGAGTGGCTCGACGTTTTCGTTCCTGGGCTTCACTGTGAACAATGTGAGGATCAGTGACCCGCATTTCGGTAATCATATCCTTGATCACGACCGGGAAAAACTCTTCCAGATTAAATTTGTAATTTTCGATGGAATAAGCCATAGCACCTCCGTAAGAATTAGAAGCAGGTGAAGCGCGCTGATGCGTGAAACGTAAAACGTGATACGTGAGGATAAGGGGCATCATTTCACGTTTCACGCTTCACGCTTCACGTTTTACGTTTCACGTTTCACCCTTCACGTTTCACGAGCCGTTTCTTCAACCGTGCGTATCGAGGTAGCGGCCCGCCGATTAAGGGCCTGGCGTAATCCAGAAACGCCTCCGTGAGTCCGTTACCTTCGGGATTAATAAAATGGTCGGGTAACTTTTTTTCTTTGTTGGCCGCGTCCACTAAGGTGGCCAGGCCAGTCGTGCATGAATAAGTCTTGCCAGGTTGCCGCACCAGGGTGACCATGAAATCTGTTTTGCCGGCAACCGCTTCTCGTACTGCCACAACGCCGACTTGATAGGCCTCTGCCAGATCCACAGACGAAGCGGCAATCATCGAAACCCTCTGAATGGTGGCCGGCTTATCGCAGCGAGCTTTCAACTGAATCTTGTTTTTGATAACGTCGCAAAGAAAGTCCCCCACTCCGCCGTGTTGTTTGTGGCCAAAGGAATCCGTGTCGATGGCGCTGCCTGAAGCCACAATGGATTCCCCCTTTTTATTCTTCAGGCCTTCGCAAACCGCGACCACGGCATAGCCCAGCCGATCATAGACCCGCTGCACATCTGACAAGAATTGATCCAGATCCAGAGTGCGCTCGGGAACGTAGACCAGATGCGGAGCGTCATCGGGCTCCTCTTTGGCCAAGGCAGCGCCGGCGGTGATCCAACCGGCATTGCGGCCCATGGTCTCGATGATTTTGACAGTGTCTACAACTCCGATTGCTTCGGTATCCAGGCCGGCATCACGTGTCGCGATGGCAATGAAGCGCGCCACACTGCCGTAACCCGGGGAATGATCAGTCACATCGAGGTCGTTATCCACAGTCTTGGGAACGCCTATGACGCGCAGCTCGTAACCCCGGTCTGTGGCCAGTTTGCTAATTTGATAGGAGCTGTCCTGAGAGTCGTTGCCACCGATGTAATGGAAATAACGAATGTTGTATTTTTGAAAGATTCCCAGGATCCTGCCGTAATCCGATTCCTTCAGTTTCCGCCGGCAAGAGCCCAAAGCAGCCGAGGGAGTCTGCCGCAAGAGGTCAATGGTCTCCGCACTTTCCTGGCGCAGGTCAATCATCTGTTCTTTCAGGATGCCTTCTACGCCATGTACTGCTCCATAAATTCCCTGGATCTGCTCGTGTTTCATGGCCTCCTGGACCACTCCACAGAGGCTGCTGTTGATGACGGCCGTTGGCCCGCCTGACTGCCCTACCAGTAAGTTCCCTGTGAGTTTGTCTGCCATGGTGCCCCTCGGTCGGAAACTCCTATTCCCCTCTGGGGAAGGATACTGTGAAAAAATTGGGACGGCGAACCTCCTGGTAAGCCATCGCCCCAGCAAGCCTGTGCCCCATGAGGCTCGGCGGGAGCCTCGCCCTCCCGATCTCGGCCGGTTTTGAATTCTTTCGCACCTTCAGGAATGGGTTGAGCCGGAACGGGGAGGATTCTCAGCGGAGACGCCGTCGCTAAGAAAGAACCTCCGGATTGACGATATTCGGCGGCTTTTCACCTTTGAAAAAAGCAATGATGTTACTTGCCGCCATCGTGGCCATCTTGGCACGAGTGTCAATGCTCGCGCTAGCGATATGTGGCGGAATAGTCACATTGTCGAGATCTGCCAAACCCGGAGCCAGCCTTGGCTCCTCTTCATACACGTCCAGGCCCGCAGCAAAGATCGTCTGGTGCTTAAGAGCCTCTACCAGTGCTCTCTCATCCACCACCGGTCCCCGTGAGGTATTTACCAGGACCGCGGTTTTCTTCATCATCTCTAACTGCTTCTTTCCAACTAAATGCTTGGTCGAGGCCATAAGAGGCACATGCAAGGAGACAAAGTCCGATTCCTTCAGCAACTGCTCCAAGCTTACAAAAGTGGCTCTGAGCTCCTGTTCTTTTTCCGGCGGGAGCCGAAACTCATCGGTATACAGGATCTTCATTTCAAACCCGTGGGCGCGACGCGCCACCGCCTGCCCAATTCGACCCATGCCAACGATCCCCAGCGTCTTGTGGTGAATGTCATGACCCAGGAAAAGCATCGGGCCCCAGCCTTCGTATCTTCCGGCTCGGCAGTATTTATCTGCTTCCACCAGGCGCCTTCCGGCGGCCATCAACAAGGTCCAGGCAAAATCAGCCGTGGTGTCGGTCAAAACGCCGGGGGTGTTGGTAATCGCAACTTTGCGTTTGGTAGCGGCCTCAACATCAATATTGTTAAAACCCACGGCATAGTTGGCGAAGATTTTTACTGTGGGCAGCGCATCCATAATCTCACCATCGATGGGATCCGTCAACAAACAGAGGACAGCATCTTTTCCCTTGCTACCGGCAATGAGCTCTTGCCTGGTGAGGACGCGGTCCTCAGGATTTAGCGTCATGTCGAAATCCTTCAGCAGATCCAAGCCTGGCTGAGGAATCCGCCGGGTCACAAAGACTTTTTTCTTACTCAAGGTCTTCCCTCCTTTCGATTATGAACGTTTGGCCTGGGCTGAACGCCAGACACTGGTGGCGAGAAACGTGAAGCATGATACGTGAAACGTGATGCGTGAAAAATAAAACGTCAACATCATATCCCGCTTCACGTACCACGTTTCACGTGTCACGCATCACGTTTCACACTTGTTCCCATGCCTCCCGCAGGGTTCGCTTGGCATTGGCGATAACGATCTCGCTGGATTCATCCGCCATCGGTTTCACTTCAAAACTGAGAATAGGAGGATTCTTGTCATTCAAATAGCCAATCTGCATCAGCACCCGGATGTATTCGACCACCTGGGACACATCATTCTCGCCTCCGGGAATTCCGAAGCGCGGATGGTTATCCCCGTAGGCTGGATGACTCTTATCGCGCATGATGCAGTTACCCATGTGGGCATGAACCAGATGTTGTCTGGCCACCTTCAGCGCTCGCTCCGTAGATTCATGCTGCAGCGGTATGTGGCTTAAATCCAGCATCAGTCCAAAGTTCGAGTGCTTTTGTCGAATCTTCTCCGAAAGCGCCACGGCGTCTGCGTTGGGCCCAATCAAGGCTTTCTTATCGATGTCCTGGTCGAAGGTCTCCAGCACCACTTTGATAGCGCCTTTGGAACTGGCATAAGCGCAAATTTGACTGAGGGAATCGACCAAAACATCAGTGGCTTCTTTCCTTCGATCGGGTCCCGGATCGGCGCCACTCAGGAAAGCCACCCCGATTGCGCCCATCTCGTAAGCCTCATCGACACAGGCCTTGCACATTTCCAAAGCCCTGTGACGCTCGACACCCTCGAAACTGTTGAGGTTCAGCTTATTCACTAATTGAACCGGTTGACTGCCATAGGTTACAGTCATTTTGCTGCTGGCCAACATTTTTTTAGCCTGGGCGCGAACTCCTGAATCCTTAATAGTGGTAATCTCAACCACATCAAAAAAATCATCTGTCAAAACTTTCTCCAGAGTCTCAAGGACCGGGCCTTCGCCTTTGAGCACTTGCGGGAAAGCCATAAACTGGACGAGGCCAACTTTCATGTACTTCTTCCAGGGAACATTCATGATGCCTCCTCGTTGAAGTGGGATGATAGAGTAACCAGGTATGAATCAGTCTAATGGCCATAAGACGCGGCTCTCAGCCATTTAGGCAAACCCTAATGATACACAATTCAACGGTTGATTCAACTGCAAAAAGTGTTTCCGTCGTATTGCCCAGGTTAGCGCAGTACCTGACGCCCTACTTTCCGGTTGACAACTTTGGAAACCTTTTACTAGCGTACGACCACGGGGGACAGGAGTGAAAAATGCCTTAGACTGTTAAAACTTGTTTGCGCCCTTCGTGTCTTCCCGGTTTGATTGATCTGCTTTTCCCACGTTCATTCGCATCCTGCTTTCCCTTATGAAACTACGAATTCCCGCCCTTGTCCTCCTTTGGTTGACTTGCATCATCGGCTTCACCGGCCTGTCGCACAACCAAGAGGTTTCCGTTCGCTTCATCGACATCGCTCCCCAGGCCGGTCTGACTGCGTCTAATGTGTTTGGTGGCCTCGATCGGAAGAGCTATTTGTTGGAGACCACCGGCTGCGGCGTCGCTGTTATCGATTACGACCGCGATGTTTATCTGGCTCTGTTTTTCGTCAACGGGAAACGCTTTGAGACCCCCCAAAACTCCTCTGCACCCGTCAGTCATCTCTACAGAAACAACGGCCACGGTACCTTTACGGACGTCACCCGCCAGGCGGGAGTGGGCTACTCTGGCTGGGGACAGGGGGTCTGCGCCGGTGACTATGACAACGATGGTTACGATGACTTTTTCGTGAGCTATTACGGCAAAAACAAGCTCTATCACAACAATCGCAACGGGACATTTGCCGAGCTTGCCGAGAAGGCTGGTGTGGCCGGATCGGAGGGGCGCTGGAACACAGGCTGTGCTTTCATCGACTATGATCACGATGGAAAGCTCGATTTGTTTGTCGCCAATTACGTCGATTTGGGACTGGATCTCTCCGGCGTTCCGCTTCCTGGCACAGGACAGTTTTGCCAGTACAAAGGCATTCCTCTAGCCTGTGGGCCACGCGGCTTGAAGCCGGCAGTCAATTATCTCTACCACAACAACGGGGACGGCACGTTTACTGACGCGAGCCAGTCCGCAGGCATGCGCCGCACCGAGGGTCATTATGCGCTGGGAGTGTTGACTCTCGACTACGACAACGATGGTTGGACCGACATCTATGTGGCTTGCGATTCAGCTGCCAGTATTTTGTATCGCAATAATCACGATGGCACCTTCAAAGATGTCGGATTCGCTTCGGGCACCGCCTACAACGACGACGGCGAACCGCAGGCGGGCATGGGGGTGGCAGCGGCTGATTACGACCAGGATGGGCATCTTGATCTGGTCAAGACCAACTTCTCAGATGATAGCCCGAACCTTTACCACAACAATGGCAACAGTACTTTCTCGGATCAAGTGTTTCAGTCCGGTCTGGAACGCCTGCGGAGCTATTTAGGCTGGGGCGTCTTGTTTTTCGACTTTGATAACGACGGATGGAGTGACATTCTTATCGTCAATGGTCATCTCTCCCCCGAAATCGATGTAGCCAGGATCGACACCAGTTATCGACAACGGAAATTGCTCTACCGCAACCTTAGCAACGGACACTTTGAAGATATCTCGAGGGGGGCTGGACCTTCACTGCTAGAGCCACATTCCAGCCGTGGCGCTGCCTCTGGAGATATAAAGAATGATGGGCGGCTCGCCATCGCTGTCAACGAAATGAACGAACCCCCATCGCTTTTGGCTTTGGAAGGCTCAATGGTCAATCATTGGATCGGAATCAGGACCGTGGGAACAAAATCGAATCGCGACGGTATTGGCGCGCGGATTGAGGTTCAAGCCGGTCAGCTAAAGCAGATGGATGAAGTTCGCAGCGGTGGAAGTTACCTTTCTCAAAGCGACCTACGGCTGCACTTTGGATTGGGAGCCAGCCATAAAGTCGATCGCCTCACCATCCGGTGGCCAAGTGGCGTTGTGGA
>QHZQ01000299.1:0-7115 GCA_003224725.1 Acidobacteriota bacterium
CGTTCGGTCTTATTACGCATGACCAATACAGGTTTTCCCTCGGAGGGAGCCTCCTCTTGAATCCCCCCGGAGTCGGTCAGTACCAGAGTGGAGCGCTGTATCATCCTGGCGGTATCGACGTAATCCATTGGATCGGTGAGCCAGATTCGATCAATTCCTGAAAGCAGGGGAAAGACGACTTCGCGGACTTTGGGATTGTAATGCACGGGAAAGACCACGGCGGTATCAGCATAGCGGGCAACGATTTCTTGGAGGGCGTGGCAAATAGAGTTCATGGGCCGGCCGTGATTTTCTCTTCGATGGGCTGTCACAAAGATGAGTCGCTTGCTGGAAAGCCAGTCCGGAAATTGCAAACCTCGAGAACTATTTGGGCTTTGAAGGGCTAACCGAAATGCATCAATCACCGTATTGCCGGTTACAAAAACAGTTCTTGGGTCTGCGCCCTCTGCCAGCAAATTGTTTTTGGCGGCTTCGGTGGGCGCAAAATGAAAATCGGTTAAGGTGGAGGTCAACCGTCGATTCATCTCCTCTGGAAAAGGCTGAAATCGGTCTCGGGTCCTGAGCCCGGCTTCGACATGACCTACCGGAATGCGATTGTAAAAAGCGGCTAGTGAGGCCACAAAGGTGGTGGAAGTGTCACCCTGCACCAGGATTACATCCGGTCTCAGTTGCTTGAACAGTCCATCGAGCCGATCGACAGAGTTGGCTACAATCTGGGCCAGGCTTTGATTATTGATCATGATAGCCAGGTCATGATCGGGCCGAATGCCAAACAATTCCAAGACCTGGTCCAGCATCTCTCGGTGCTGGGCTGTGACAATATTGCATAACTCGAAATGTCTATCATTCGAGAGCCTCTTTATAACGGGGACCAACTTGATGGCTTCGGGTCGAGTCCCAAATACCACGGCGACTTTGATCTTCTTCATAAGGAGTTCAACAGTATACCACCTTAAAAGTCTTCGGTTGAAAATGGGGGTGGGGTTAGGGACATTATGACAGGCTCTACCTAAGGTCACTTGGTGGCGAAGCAGTTCAAACTTTGGTCAAGTTTGTTAACCTGCCGTCCCCTCACCCAGGGAGCTTTCTCAAAGCTCTCATGCCTCTCCCATTGGGAGAGGGTGGCCGCAGGACGGGTGAGGGGTCAGTGGCCGACAGAGCTGCACTCCTCGGAGGTACGAGGTCACTCGCTACTAATAGTAGGAGTGACTACGGCATAATGAAGATACGCGAGGGTAGCACAACTTGAGAATTTCAGCGTGCTCTGGATAAAGAGATGATTGAGGACAGATTAATCCTTGACGCTGTTCGCCGTCTACTCGAGGGCTTTCGGCCTCAACGCATTATTCTATTTGGATCCCAGGCCAGGGGAACTGCAGATAGCCGCAGTGATGTGGCTCTCCTGGTTGTTTGTTCCATCCAAGGGAGCGGACGAGCCTTGCATCTGGCCCGTCCCGGCCAAACTCATGGCTGAGCTGTCTGCTTAATCAATGGACTGAGGACCTGTTCCAGGCTGACCTCGGTGGCCCCAATATCCACATTCTTGAACAGAGACCAGCGCTCCAGGTGTTCTGCTGAATGGCCAGGTTCGAGGTGACGCATGGGAGCCAGCGTTTCGATCTCCATGAACAATTCGGAAGTGTAGGTTTCGTTGTTGCTGCCGTAATCCGGATAAGGAGCGCCTTCCTGGTAGGAAAAGCGTTTCACGAACAGAGTTTGATTCAGCATATAGGCCGACCAGCCCTGCTTGTTGGCGATGCCAATCTTTTGTGGCTCTTTCCGCGCCGCATCGGTTTTTAACCTGATGAACTTCTTGCCGATGGTCCAACGCGGATCACTCAGATCTGTATAATGCCAGAAAACCAAAGGTCGGGCCGGAAGCAGATAATCATCGTGAGATCGGTAAGGCTCCTGCGGAAGGATAGTCGTTCCTCCTCCCTTCATGATAGTTAACGCCCAGGGAGCCACGTCGATAGCCCAAAGCGTCCGATTGGTTAGCTTGTGGTGAACCGTGACCAAAGTTCCTTTCTCCGCCAGAGTTACAGTTATCTCTTTCTGGATACCGGTCTTGGGCTCGACTGGCTGAATTAAGCGGATCGTATCCTTTCCCTCGACCTTAAACTCAATCGGAGTGTTATCCGGCGAGTAACTACGCGGCATGGCCTCGGGAGCCGCCCAGAGACGATGCCCGCCCCAGGGTCTCCATTCCCCCAGCTCAGTCGAAACTTTGAGTTGCGGCAGCTCAGCCAAGATATTATCGTCGCCTACAAAGCCGTAACGAATAAGGCGCGGGCCGATATCGGTGGTAACTATGACCTCAACCGTACCGTTGGACAACCGGTAGCAATTGGGTTGGTTGAAATAAGCGACCTTCTCCATTTTGACCTCTCCGTGAGCGGGTTTTAAGAGTGTGGAAGACCCCAAAAGGGCCAGGAACATAATTGGAAGGGCATTCCTAACGTGCATAGCTTCTCCTCCTTTGGAGTGTGGAGACAGGACATTTCCGGGATATTAAACTGATGAAACCTCTCCCCTCGCGCCCAGGCGATGCAAAGGAGGCAAGTGGTTTAGCTTGATGGACAAGGTGGACGCCCTGGCGAACCTGCGGGCCGCTTTCGAAGAAGTGAAAGCCAACGGAGGGGCGGCTGGGGTGGATCACCAGACGGTGGAGGCTGTCACAGACATGGCCTGCCCCCAGCCAACCATCACCGGCGCCCTGCGCGGTGGGCACGCCGGGCAAGCATCAACATAGTGAGCCCAAAAATGAGCATTACAGCACCCCACCACAGGTTAATATTGAGGCCGAGAGAGCGCTGGTATATGGCCGGATCGGAAACCAGGCCGTAAGCGGCCAGCAGCGCGCCGGCAATGGCAAACATCAATCCTATTGGAAGTCTTATATCAAGTCCCATCAGGTCGCCAGTTACCAGAAAATGATATTCAGCAGCAGCGTCATTCCCAGTACCAACAGACCCAGCATCGCGGGTCTCTTGTGCCAGGGCAAATTACCTTCCTTCGACCGTGGCGTCAGTGAATACACCAATCCTTTCAGCTCTTCGTCCGGACGGTTCTGCCGCGTGGCCAAAGAGATAAGAATGGTCACGAGAAAGCAAATGGTCCAGGCGAAGATCGCCGTCCAGAAGTTCTGGGCCATCTCGCTCGGATAGCTATGCAGTACGGTCCCAAGCCATCCGCCTTTGATCAACGTCGCCGAGCCCAGTGGCGTGGTCAGCCCATGATGTAATGCGGCCGCTCCGGTCCCCAGGAGCAGCCCGGAAAACGCGCCATGGCCAGTGGCGCGACGCCAGAACATTCCCAGCAGAAAGGTAGCAAACAGCGGCGCATTAACAAAGGCAAAGACCAGTTGGAGGAGGTCCATAATGTTGTTGAACTTGGCTGCAACATAGGCAGCAGCCAGACTAATGGCGATGCCGAAGATCGTGGCCATCCTTCCCATCCAGAGATAGTGCTGGTCAGAGCGGCCGGGGCGGATGTAACTCTGATAAATGTCGTAGGTCCAGACCGTATTAAAGGCAGTGACATTGCCAGCCATCCCGGACATGAACGAGGCCATCAAGGCAGTCAACCCCAATCCGAGCATCCCGGACGGAAAATAGTGCCCCAGCATCATCGGTATGGCCAGATCATAGTTGAAGGTTCCATCCATCTTTTTTGGCAGAGCGAATCCGCTCACACCCGAGTGATAGGTCAGGGCGATGGCGATCATGCCTGGGAGAATTACTAAGAAAGGGAAGAACATCTTAGGCAGAGCTGCAATCAGTGGCGTGCGACGAGCCGCCGACATGGAATTGGCCGCCATGGCTCGCTGTACGACAAGAAAATCCGTGCACCAATAGCCAAAAGAGAGCACAAATCCTAAACCCATGACCATACCAAACCATTCCACTCCCATCGGGTTGGCGGCTGGGGTTGTCATGAATCGCCAGGATTCCGTCCATGTTCCAGGGGCATAGCCTTGTGCCGTGGCCATCATGGCAAGCCGCTGCTGGAGACCCGCCCAACCACCAGCATCCTTCAGACCCAGAAATACCAGCGGCAAGAATCCCAACACAATAAGAAAGAACTGGAGAACCTCGTTATAGATGGCTGAGGTCAGCCCGCCCAGGAAGATGTAAATCAAGACGATGAAGGCCGAAACCATCACACTGAAGTTGAAGCCCCATCCCAACAACGTTCCCAGCAGCAAGCCCATTGCATACATCGATACGCCGGAAGAAAAGACAGTCATGGTCGCAAAGGAGATGGCATTAAAGCCTCGCGTCTTCTCATCGAATCGCAGCTTCAGGTACTCCGGCACCGAGCGCGCCCGCGAACCATAATAAAACGGCATCATGAAGATGCCGACAAACACCATGGCGGGAATAGCCCCCACCCAGTAAAAATGGCTGGTGGCAATGCCGTACTTCGCGCCCGAGGCCCCCATGCCAATCACTTCCTGGGCGCCTAAGTTGGCTGAAATGAAAGCCAGTCCTGTGATCCAGGCCGGGATGGAGCGGCCCGAGAGGAAAAAGTCAGTGCTCGTCTTCATGTAACGCTTAAGTGCCCATCCAATGCCCAGCACAAATACAAAGTAGATGGCCAGTATCACGTAGTCGATCAGCCCGAGTTGAATGCTTGTCATGACGCGTCTCCAGAAATCTGGAAAAGAGAATCATCAATGGACGTACTGTGTCTGCTTCAAGAGGGGATCGCAGCATGGACTTGATCTGCTTGGATAACGGGAACAGAACGAGGTCTGTGATACTTCAATTCAGTTCCAGTCCCGGTGAAAACAAAGCGCTACTGGCATAACGGATCATCCCATCCAGCAAATGAGTTACATACGGGTCTTGGCCGTAAGCGTCGAAACGGAAAGTAGTGATCAGCGCTTTGCCTTCTCCTGCCTTCACCTGCACTGCATAGGCGGCATTGTGATTGAGCCAGCCATAGAATACACCAGAGAGAACATCCTTCCCAAAGCTCTCCGCAGGAACACCCCCGAGGATAAATCGCGGAACCGTCTTGACAGCCTCAAAGCCCAGGATTCTTCCAAGATTGACAGTAGAAAAGGGAAGCCGATCGGTTCGCGCCCAATTAAAATTTGTGATCCAGTTGCCATCAAAGTCGGAACCAGATCGAGGGATGATCTTTAGCTTCAGGTGCTCAGGCAACGAGGTCTCATCTTTGGCCAACAGCAACACCCGGGCTCCAGCAGCCAATTGCTCTTGCATATGAGCATCCAGGGCTTGAGTGAGGATCAAGCCAGCCGGCTTGTCGTCACTCCCCACTTGAAACCCACTGGCTGTGAGGGCTGTAGCCAGGCTCTGGAGTGAATCTCCGGGATCATGAACTGTAACAACAACCGGAGACACGCTTCGATTGGGATACACAAAGACCGTGCAACGCGTGCGTGCCAGCCAGGCCCCATCGCCAGACTTTATCTCCAGGCGCACTTCCAGAGCTTGGGGTGAGGACACCTGCGGCGTAATGAAGGAAATTTCCTCTAACTTCTCTACGCTAGCCCGCTCAACGGATCCCAAGGTGGCTTTACCTGCGACATTGCCCTTACCCAGCGACCACTCCACCGACGCGGCTGCCAGGTTGGCTCCGCTGTAATGCGAAATAGCCAACTGAATGCGCACTTGCTCTCCGGCTTTGTAGTTCGGTTGCCAGGGCCGGGCAATAAGGATATCCGGCTGTTGAATTTCTGCTAACTCTTCTGCATAGACTTTAAAGTGGCGCCACATATCGAGGAGTCCATTACATTCCCAGTTAAGGTCAGTGAACTCTGTAATCACATAACCCTCAATCGTGGGCTGCAAGCGGATCTCTTCGATTTCATGCTTGAGTGAGAGGAACTGGTGTCGCTGGGTTTCTTCGGCCAGGTCGTTGAAGTCACGAAACAGGCTGTCCAGCCCATAGTTCTTTAAGCGATCCAAAACGCCTGCGGGTCGCGTGACTTCCTGCCCGTTAAAGTCGAGGGGAAACCACCAGGGAAGCTTCTCGGGAAGTTTTGGCAATCCCCAGTTTCCAAACTCAGAAACCACCAGCGGCTCTTGACCCGTAGGTTGCGCATCTCCGTATTTGCTGAATGCCCATTGCGGCCGGGAGGCAAAATCCGCCACCCAGTCATCGAATGAGCTGTGGTTGTCCGGAATAGAGTAATACTGGTGAAAATCATTGATATCCGTCTTGACATGAAAATTATCACAGCAGGGGCTGTTGTCCACAATGAGCCGACCCAAGCCAGCCGTCTCCCTTTTTGCCCGATCAAACAGATTGCGCAGCCATAGGCGCTGCTCGGCTTCTTTCTGATTGAGGCCCCAGGATTCATTGATCAAACTTTGAATGACGATGCAGGGGTGGTTCCAGTCACGCTCAATCATGGCCTTGAGTGTCTCTTCCGCTCGCCTGGCGGTTCGGAGTGTCCAGGTGCGCTCATCCCAACTGGGGATCTCATACCACACGAGAAGCCCCACCTCATCGGCGCTCTTGAGGTAGCGCGGATCGGGAACTTTGATGTGGCAACGTAGCAGGTTGAGTCCAAGTTTTTTGGCCCTGATAAACTGCTCGCGGATATAATCTTCAGATGGCGGCGAGTAGATTCCCTCAGGATAGAAATCCTGGTCCAGTGCGGCGATCATGTAAAACGGCTCGCCGTTCAAATAAAACTTACCAGCTCGGGTTTCAAAACGACGAAAGCCGAACCGGTCTTGCACGGTGTCACCGTTATTGAGAGTTACCTTCAGAGTGTAGAGATTGGGTGTGACTGGACTCCAGAGTTGTGGAGAAGCCAGGGTAGTGGAAAATGTAAACAGATTGTTGGGGCGACTCACCAGCAGAGGGTGTAATTCTGCAGGTTTACCTTGGGGATCTATCAGCTCAAATGTGAACTGGGCTCCACCTTCACGAGTGCCCGCCAGGCGGATTTGTATCGTGATGCGGCCATCGATTTCTGGCGAGAGGTGAAGACTTTCGATGTAGGTCAAGGGCCTCACCTCGAGTTCCACAGCTTGCCAGATGCCGCTAGGCTGCACATACCAGCTCTGTTTGCCGTGAGGAATCTCTTTGTAGTCGAATTGCGGAAACTGGGTGTTATGGGATTGAGGCGGATC
>QHZQ01000299.1:7133-7772 GCA_003224725.1 Acidobacteriota bacterium
GCCAGCCGGGTAATGTCCAAGGCAAAGGGCGTATATCCGCCTTCATGAGTTCCGGCCAGCTTGCCGTTGACGTAGGCTTCAGCATAGTAATCAACGGCACCAAAGCGAAGTAACATTCGCTGCCCTCGGGCCCAGCCGAAGTTTTTCGGCTCCATGGTCGTACGATACCACGCCGCCCCCTGATAGTCTCGCAGGTCCTCGAACTGGGCTTGCCAGGAGAGACCTATTCGAACCTGTCGCCAGTTTTGGATCTGCGCTAGATCCCCGATAGTTAGCTTGCCGCTCGGATCGGGCGCAAATTTCCAAGACTCTTTAAGCGAGTGGCTGTGAGCCGTCACCGCCAAACCAAAAACCAAAGCTAAGAGTTGAAGCGCAATAGGCTTGATTGGCAAAGCTGCAGTCCTCTCGAATCCTTGCCATCTTGGCAACATCGATGATTTTCATCCCCGGCCCATCGTTTTAAGCAAATCGCTGCGTAAGCGTATAACTAGGGCCGAAGCTCATGTCAAGCAAAAAGCTTCCCATGTGTTCCGGTGTGTAATGCATGAATTACTGGGGGCCGTTGAGGGGTGTAGTCTTGGTAGCCACGGCGAGCGCCTTTCTGCGCGACCGCCGTCGCTCGCCGGGGGCTTTTTTCAC
>QHZQ01000299.1:7807-11754 GCA_003224725.1 Acidobacteriota bacterium
CCGTAACTAACGGATGACCCCAGTCGAAAAAACTCGCCGCAGGCGTGGAAAAAAATCCCGCGGCGCTCGACTCGCCTTGCGATTTGACGTGAGATGCCCTTTGCGGCAGGCCTCCTGGGTTGTGGAGGGTTGGCCAGGAGGTCAAATCAGGTTACAATGTCTGAGCTTGTCAATAGATTGGGAGTGTGAGGTGTGCTGCAAATCAGGAATATTTTTATAGACCCCGCTACTTTTCTTTCTCCGATGGCCGGCCTGACGGATAGCGTGTTCCGCCGGCTTATTAAACGGCTGGGTGGTTGTGGTCTGGTGATGACTGAGTTCACCAGCGCCGAAGGGTTGACCCGCAATTCTTTCAAGAGCCAGCGGATGCTCTTCTATCATGAGGAGGAAAGGCCTGTCACCGCCCAGCTTTTTGGAGCAGATCCACACCGTTTAGCCGAAGCCACCCGGATGGTCGAGGACCTTGGTTTTGACGCGATTGATCTGAATCTGGGCTGCCCCGCCAAAAAGGTCGTAAAGGGCTGTGGCGGATCCGCACTGTTGCGCGAGACCCAACTTCTTGAAGAGATATTAAAGGCCATTCGAGCAGCTGCCTCCATCCCCTTCACGGTTAAAATTCGCGCCGGTTGGAGTGAAACCGAGATTGTGGCTTTGCAGGTCGGGAAAATGGCAGAAGACAATGGGGTGGAGGCCATCACTTTGCACCCGCGAACCCGCGTGCAAGGTTTTAGCGGAAGAGCCGACTGGAGCATCATTGCGGAGCTAAAGGCTCATGTCAAAATTCCAGTCATCGGCAACGGAGACATCGTGAGCCCCGAAGATGCGTTTCGAATGCGGGCCGAAACCGGCTGCGATGGCATTATGATCGGCCGGGGGGCCTTGAGTAATCCCTGGATCTTCCGCCAGATTTTTGAAATGGACAATGGACTGCCACTGACCCAGCCTAGCGTTTCTGACAAGTACCAGTTGATTAAGGATTATTTTCAGTTGCTGTTTGAAGAAGAAATTCCTGGCCCCATTGGGAAGATGAAGCAATTCGCTTCCTGGTTCACTCATGCCATCCCGTTTGGCGCCTCACTGCGGAAGTCTATCTACGAATCGACCGAGGAAAGCGAGGTCATGGCAAAGATCGATCAGTTCTTTGAAAACAGCCTTCCGTTGGCCGATTGTGAATTGAAGACCTAGGAGCAAAAATCTGCGTGTCTGCCCAGTGATCGGTCGGGGCAGAAACACAAGTCTGCCGCCGCATACCAGGTTATTTCAAAATAGCCATCGGCTGCTCTGACAAGAGGCAGGGCTTTTTGTGGGCTCTATCATTTTGAAACTCTTCAGAACAGCGGCCATCAGTTCTCTATCAGAAAACAGTTCCCGGTCAAGACCGCTGGGTCGCGGCCCCACCAGAAGAATGGACTTGTCCGAGCGAATCCTTTCCCACAAAGTTGCTTCCAACCATTGCTTGTGTTTCGACCGCAGCAATCCAGGCTGGTAGTTTTCAATGAAGACGAAGTCTTCCAGGCCGCGGGGATTCGTCCCTGGACCTTTCTTCTCAAGTTTGACACTTGCGGCACTCTTTCCCAGACTTGGGCAATTGATCCAGAGACATGAATATCCATGCATCTGGATAAGGTCATTGGCGAAGGCACACAGGATTCTACGCTGACTCCTTTCGCTGAAGACTATCCACAAATGGAGCGCCTGCAAATCCTGCTGGTACAGGAAATCTTTCAAGAAATCAACCAGGCAGATTTCCTGCAGTGACTTCGGCTGAATCCGCTTCAGGCTTTCCTTCCAATAAATGGGCGAGATGCCAGATTTCAGGTGCAACGTTTTAATCCGTCCCAGCGAAATGCAGCGGCACTTGCGGGCTCTAATCTGGCCGTTTCGTTCCAGCAACCGAAAGCCAGTCCCACCACACAAGGGGCAAGCTTCCTGTTGACGGGTTTCCCAGAAACTGATCTCCTGCTTAAGCTCTTTGACAAGACCCATTGTCGCCTCCTGCTTCTTCTGCTAATCGATCCCTCCCGGCACAGCTACAAGCATAGGCGAACAAAAAGCGAAAATCAACTAAAAACAAAACCACCACGCGACTCTTAGTTTTCTGGTCCTTGAAAGATGGTTCTGCAGAATACTTGGCCTTTAATCTAGACAAAGAGCTTGTTGGCTTAGTCCTCGATTTCATGACTGCATTTACGAATGGCTTCCGTTTCCGGGCCGGTGGGTTGCAAAGACATCCTTGTGCTCATGCCTAGGATTACTCTGTTAAGTAGTAATACTAGGCTCTTACTCGATTAGTCGGCAGGACCCGAGCAGGAGCAGGAGTACGAGCACGAATGGAATGATGTCACCGTATTTGTGGAATGCTGGCCTTAGTTCTTCCTGGGAACGGCTGTGCCGTAGACTTCAATCCAATCCAGCCGAGAACAGGCGCCACTCCCTCCACCCGGCATCAAGTCCGTCCATCCGATTTCATCGATTCGGCTCAAATCCGCGTTCTGTTTCCACGGCCCTTCTGCCACTTTCTTTATGTCCAACTGGCGCCAATGAATGTCGGACAGATTGAACTCTTTGGTTCTCCAATCGCTCGATTGATCGTCATATTGGTCGCTGACCAGCCACACCCCGTTGTCCAACTTCAGCAGGATACGCAGTTGCCGGAATCCGGCCTGTTTGGAGCGCCACCTGACCTTGGACATCCCTCTCAAATCCACCCAGGCATGTTTGTGACGCAAACTAACCGCCCAATTTCCCTCAGCCTCGCCAGACCAGACATACCATGGATCATCGGGTGGGCTGTCATGGTGACTTTTCTTGATTCCCGCCTCTCCCGGTCCATAGCGAGCCAGGGTAAGGCCGGGATTATTGACATGCTGCTGCGTCACCGGTTTTGCTGCCGGAATCTCCTTCCAATCCTCTCTGAAAAACAATCCCGGCCGATCTTGGGCCATGAGCAGCGACAGTCGTAAAGCCAGCACAAGAAACAAAGCGAAGACCACCGGTCGAATTTGCGGTCTTTTCATTTTTTCCTCCAGCATTGTGGGATTGACAGGGGCCGTCAAAGTCCCTGCCCTCCCTTACGATCGGGCTACTGAACAGGTCGAGGCGCAAGTCAGTAGCCCGCGCGTCAGCAAGGGCTGGCCTCAACACAATTGAGTTACCGGACTTTGACGGGGCCCGGGCGAGGTTGAAAGATCCCCTGCAAAACCGCGCCGGTTTCAGTATAATACAGGCTTTGGCTCGTGGAGAGGAGCTTCCGTGCCCAGGCAGATTCAAAATTCCGTTCAGGACGTTGAAGATCAATATAGTGCCGGGACTTATTTCAAGCGCAAAGTGGTCATAGTCCGAGGCCAGGGGGCCAAGCTGTGGGACGAAGCCGACAGAGAGTACATAGACTGCGTCGGAGGTCAGGGAGCAGCCAATCTCGGACACCAGAACCCCTATGTGGTTCGGGCTGTCCGGGACCAAGCTCAGAACCTCATCAACTGCACCGAGCTTTTTTATAACGACCAGAGAGCGCTGTTATTAGAGAAGCTGGCTCGAATCACTCCTCCCGGCATTACTCGGTTTTTCCTTTGTAATTCGGGAACCGAGTCCGTCGAAGGGGCCATTAAATTTGCTCGGTTGGCAACTGGCAGGTCCGAAATTGTGGCGACCATGCGTGGATATCATGGCAAGACACTGGGGGCACTGAGTGCGACCTGGAACAAAGAATATCGAGAACCTTTTGAACCTTTGGTTCCAGGATTCTCCCACGTTCCTCTTGATAACTTGCCCAAAGCCTGTGAAGCCATCACCAACACGACGGCAGCCTTCCTGGTCGAGCCCATCCAGGGCGAGAGCGGTGTCCGGCCGGGTTCGCGCCAATATTTTCAAGGAGTGCAGGATCACTGCCACAAAATGGGAACTCTTTTCATTTTGGACGAGGTCCAGACCGGCTTTGCCCGCACGGG
>QHZQ01000299.1:11801-16615 GCA_003224725.1 Acidobacteriota bacterium
ATCGGGATCAGCGATTTTGTCGCTTCGAAATTGTTTAAGCTGGCACACACGTCCACTTTCGGAGGCAACCCCCTGGCCTGCGCAGCCGCCAACGCGGCCATTCAATATATCGAAGACTTCCGTCTGGCAGAGCGGGCGCAGGACCTGGGCCGGGAATTCATGGCCAAGCTGCGAGGTATCGAATCGAATCGGATTCGCGAAGTCCGTGGCCTGGGTCTGATGGTAGGCATCGAACTGAAGGAGAAGAGTGGACCCTATCTTCAAAGGCTCATGGAAAAAGGGGTCCTGGCTCTCGCCGCCGCGCCCACTGTCATTCGCTATCTACCTCCTTTGGTAATAGAGCAGGAGGATCTGAATCGTGTGGCTGTCTTGACGGCTGAGGTGTTAAAGAGTTGAAGTCGGCGGTGTCATCCGCAGGATCATGAGTGGCTCTTTGAAGTCCCCTCTCGGGAGGGGAAAGAAGGCTTCAGCCTTCAGGGGTGGGTCTTCCCATCTGGAACAACCCACCCCTACACCCCTCCAGCGGAGGGGAATCATTTTCGTCCTTCGCAGTGCCATTTTCATGCTCTGTGGCGCCAGCCAAGCCGGCATGGCTGCCTCCCATGAAAATCGTCCTCGTCGTCATTCTCTGGTACTCATCATCATCTTCAAAAACCTTCAAAAACCGAGGACGACGACGAGAACGATGCGGAGAACGATCATTTTCATGCTCATAGGTGCTGCCGAGGGGCATGGGAAACTCTCCTGAAAAGCTTTAAATTTTTGTTTAGGATTCTTATGACATTATCAAAAGCAAAAAGAATCACCGGGTCGTGCTTGATGTGCTTTTCTTTGAGCTTCGCCTTCGGGCGAGCCCAATACTCATCGGCCCATGAAGTGGATTCGGTTGGAATTCCCGAACAAGACACCGAAAAACAGAACCAGGAAAGAAAGGTTTATACCAACGAGGATCTGGATCGGTCCGAGGTGAAAAGTCATCGCAATGACGTTGAGTCTACCCCTCCCCATGAAGAGTCCAAGGGAGCAAAAGGAACTAGATCCGCTCCAAAGGGCTCTGAGTCGGGTACGGCTTTAACCCGCTATCGAGATTTGAATGGTCATAACCGTGAGTATTGGCAAAAAAGGATCAGGCCTTTAAAAATCAAGCTGGATAGGTTGGATTCCCAAATTCAGTCTTTGCAAGACCAACAAGGGGCCAATGCTCGTCTCCGTGGAATTAAAGTATCCAGGAAAGGCCGATGGCGAGCCCCGTCTCAAGACTCGGGCTCTTCGAGTGCACGCAAGATCGAAAACTTGAAGCAGAAGCGCGCCGAGGTGGCGAAGTCCATTCAAGAAGTGGAAGAGGAGGCGCGCAAAGCTCAAGCCTTGCCCGAGTGGTTGAGGTAATAACCTCGCAAGAATTAAATCATGCTCACCCTCTTCTTGGTGCTCCGTTTCAAAAATCATGCATTTCGGTGTGTGTCAGGTGGCTTCCGAAGATTTGTTAGTTTTTCCGTAGCCCCGTGCTTCAGCGCGGGGTTCGAAGAGGTCCCATTCTCACCACTTTCCAGCCAGCGGCGCTGGGTGCAGCGCCGCTGGCTGGAAAGTGGAAGGGAGAACAGAGCCTTGAAGGAGTCCCCGCGCTAAAAGCACGGGGCTAATGAAAATACAGAGAAGGGATTTTGCATTGATGTGTTTTGTCTACTTAGTCAAAACAAGCATGCCGGCAAACGGACCAGGCGAAGTAGGACTCAGATAACTACGCCGCGAAAGGCAGGACTTGGTACGAGGAAACCTGAGGTTGAGAGTGGTCACAAGCTCTGATTCGCCGGTTCCAGGAAAAGAATCGCCCAGCCATCTTCAAGACAGGGAAGTTCGCCTGCTGGAGCGGATGTTGCAGATTTACAGCCCCTCACGTCAGGAAGCCCAAGTGTCTGCCTTTTTGGTTGAAGAGATGAAGTCACTGGGCTTCCAGGCCTATCAAGATGCAGTGAAGAACGCCATAGGCATTCTAGGCAGCGGGGAAAAAACCGTCATTCTTCTGGGGCACATTGATACCGTGACCGGCCAGATTCCTGTCGAGACGAGGGACGGCAAGCTTTACGGGAGAGGGGCAGTAGATGCCAAAGGGCCCATGGCTAGCTTTATTTGTGCCGCCCATCGACTGATGGGCGAGCGCAATTCGCTGGGGAAGCGGATCGTCGTTATTGGCGCCGTCGAAGAAGAAGCGGCCACCTCCCGCGGAGCTCAACAGGCCGTGATCGATTTCCGTCCTCCCGATTTCTGCATCATCGGTGAACCCAGCAGTTGGAGTGCGGTAACGTTGGGTTATAAAGGCAGGCTCTTGCTGGACTATCGCCTGGAAATACCTCTCAAGCACTCGGCGGCACCAGGTAAGCTGGTTTGCGAGCAGGCGATCGATTTTTGGAATGAAGTAAAAGTTTGGTGCGACAAATTTAATCACGGTCAGAGTACTTTCGAAACCATCGATCCATCCATGCGTTCTTTCAATTCGGAACATAACGGGATAACTGAGGTGGCCCACTTGATAATGGGATTTCGCCTCCCGGTTGGTTTTGGGGCGGATGACTTCAAAGACTTGTTGCTCCACACGGCCGGAACCGCCCAACTGGCGTTTTCCGGAGGAGAAGCTGCCGTTCGCGCGGATAAGTCGAATGGGCTGGTAAAAGCTTTCCTGCGCGCCATTCGGGAAAATCAAGGCCAACCCAGATTCAAGCTGAAGACGGGAACGGCAGACATGAACGTGGTGGCCCCATTTTGGAAGTGCCCCATGGTGGCTTATGGGCCTGGAGATTCTTCACTGGATCACACTCCTGAAGAACATATCGAAATAACTGAATACACTAGAGCAATTAACGTGCTAGAATCGGTGCTGAGGTATGTCTAGAAGCGCGCCTTGAAGGTTGAGAGCGAAGATGCCGAAAGTCCAAACCGCCTCACTAGTCGATGTCAGCCAGAAAGAAGAGCGTGTGGCCGAAATTCTAAGAGAATTGGCCTCTGTGGTTGTCGGTTTTAGTGGAGGAGTAGACAGCGCCTATCTGGGTTACATGGCGAATCGCATCCTGGGGAAGAAGGCTCTTTGCGTCACAGCCATCAGTCCTTCCTATCCTACTTTTCAAAAAAAAGAGACGGCTGATTTTGTAGATCGCTATCAGCTCAATCATCTTGTCATTGAATCGGAAGAGCTGGACAATCCCGAATATCGTGAGAATTCACCCAATCGCTGCTATTTCTGCAAAGCGGAATTGTTTGCAAAGTTGCAGGCGATGGCGCAGGAAAGGGGCTACGGGGCCGTCATCGATGGAACCAACTTTGACGATCTGGATGATTTTCGACCCGGGCGGCGAGCGGCCCAGGAATATTCAGTGCGCAGTCCGCTTCTCGAAGCCCAAATGACCAAGTTGGATATTCGGGAACTCTCTCGCCGGGCGGGTCTCCCCACCTGGGATAAGCCGGCCTTGCCTTGCCTCTCGTCCCGTTTTCCGTATGGGACTTCCATTTCGGCCGAGAAGCTTTCTGTCGTGGACCAAGGCGAGAATGTTCTGCGCCAGTTTGGATTTCGAGTTTTCAGAGTTCGTTTCCATGAAGAATTGGTGCGGCTGGAATTTTCTCCGGAAGAACTTCCCAAGGCGCTGAACATGACCATGGTCGAAATTCTAAGAAAAGAGTTCAAAGCGCTCGGCTTTAAATATGTGACCATTGATCTGGAGGGCTATCGCTCCGGGTCCCTCAATGAAGTCTTGCCGCTTTACCACAAGCATTCCTGATTTGATCGACTCTTAAAATTGAAACCCAAACGAGGACAGGATTGCTAGATCCCTCTGCCAGGGCCGAATTTGATCGACACTACCGGGTTGTCCTGATGATCTATGTCGCTCTACTGACTTCGATTTTGCTTTATCCGGGAATAGGTTACTTTATTGGTAGAACTCTCTCCCCTTCCGGGAATCCGGGAACTTACGAAATGGTTTCAGGAATTTTTTACGTTCTGGCCGCGGTTATTATCGTGATCATTTTTTGTGTGCGCAAATGGCTGATTCCTTCCAGCGCCAGCTTTGTTGCTGGCCAGGCAGAAATGTCAGGCTTGATATCACAATATCGAACGGGAAATATCCTGGTCTTTGTTCTCAGCGAATTTATCAGCCTCCTGGGACTCGTATTATTCCTGCTTGTTGGAGCATTGAGTCATTTAATCCGCTTTACCCTTGTCTCTTTGGCCTTGATGGGCATTCTTTACCCGAAGAGAATCGAGTAAACGAGAGCTATGAAAGTCCTGGTAGTGGGATCAGGCGGGCGTGAACACGCTTTGGTCTGGAAGATTCGACAGTCCAAAAAGGTGACAGCGGTCTATTGTGAGCCCGGTAATGGTGGCACGACCCTGGAGACACGGTGCTCTGCCGTGGGAGTCAGCCGGATTGACGAACTGATTCAATTGGTCAAGCAGCGAGAAATTGACCTCACCATCGTAGGGCCTGAGCTGCCGCTGACGCTGGGGATTGCAGACCAGTTTGAGAAGGAGGGGCTTCGGATCATTGGACCCAGTGCGGCCGCGGCCCAGCTTGAGGGAAGCAAGATCTTTGCTAAAGAATTCATGCAGAGACATCGCATTCCGACGAGTCCTTACTTCAAGACCTCCTCCCCTGTCGAAGCGGCTGCTCTGGTGCGAGGAGGTAGTTTAGGCTTTCCGCTGGTCCTTAAAGCCGATGGTTTGGCCGCCGGCAAAGGCGTCGTCGTTGCCCGGAACCTGGAAGAGGCGGAATTGGCTATTCAGAAGATTATGCAAGAAAAAGTCCTGGGGCCGGCTGGAGAAAGAC
>QHZQ01000300.1 GCA_003224725.1 Acidobacteriota bacterium
TAACTGGAAGTGTGACAACCGCCCTGCACGCAGACACTATTAAGCAGAAGAGTGGAGAGGGCGGAAAGACTCCGGGAGGAAAAGCCTCGAAACATGCCCCGAGTTCTCTCCCAGATCTTGGCCCTGCTGAGATCGCTACAAGATTCTGGATCGATCGTCGCTTGGCAGCATTACCTGCCTGGCCCTGGAGGAAGGTTCATGTCGAGTTCCACAACTCTCGGTACGTTCCGCGGATCGGCGAGCGGTTCAATGCCGACGAGTTCGGGGACCGGCTGCTGGAAGCGCACACTACTTGTGCTTCCGTGTTCGCCAAGGACATGTTCGGTTATTCCTACTATCCAAGTGCCTGCGGGCCGATTCATCCTGCACTGTCCTTTGACCTCCTGGGAGCACAGGTGGCAGCGTTGCGGAAGCGGAAAATCACGGTCTTCGCCTACTATATGACTACATGGAATCCCGAACTTGCTGAACAGCGTCCAGAATGGTTGGTCTTGGACCGCCAGCGGACCAGCTCCCTTCCCAAGTTCGATGAGACCTTTGGTTGCTCCCAAAAAAGAGGATCTTGCATCACTGCTTCGTTGTGCCTTGCCCACGAAGATTTCGTGAAAGGGGAACTTGCTCACCTCAAGGAGCTTGTGTCCCGTTATGACCTCGACGGCGTGTGGATTGACGGGAGCGGCCCCCCGATGGAGTGCTATTGTTCCGAGTGCCTGCGGCTATTGCGTGAGAAGGGCCTCGACCCACTCGATAGGCGCGTGCAGTACGATCACAAGGTGGCGCTTCACAGCTCCTTTCTTCAACGCATCCACCAAGTGGTGAAAGAAGCCCGCCCGGGTTGCCTGGTGGGGCCCCAAAATGAAGGCTCGTATGGTTTTGGCGACCGGACCCCATTCATGGATTGGACCGACCTCGAGGGGCTCTTCACGGATATGACCTGGTATGGCTACTATTATTGCCCCACGGTGATTCGTTACGCACGCGGTTTCGGGCTGCCCACGTATGGCTTGACGACTCGCTTTAAGGGCTTTTGGGGGGACTTTGGCGGTCTGAAGTTGCCGGCGCAACTGCACGCAGAACTTGCTACCATTGTGGCGAACGGTGCTCGATGCGATATTGGTGATCAGATGCATCCGAACGGTCGCCTTGACCCAGCGGTGTACCATGTCATCGGAGAAGTCTACCGTCGCATTGAACAGCTTGAGCCCTATCTGGAGCACGCCGTGCCCGTCACCGAGGCGGCGCTGCTCACGAGTGGGTTGCCGCTCGAGTCCCCCTGCACGGAAACCAACTTTGGCTGGGTCAAGCTGCTGACCGAGTCGCGAGTGCAGTTCGATATCGTTGAGCCTACGGCTGAATGGGAGCGTTATGCATTGCTCATATTACCGGATGAACTGGCGGTGGATGAGGCAACGGCTTCCCGGCTGAGTGCCTTTGTCGCCCGCGGCGGGGCGGTGGTGGTAACGCACAAAGCAGGCTTGCTGGCCGGAACAGACCGTACTTGGCTCGAACCTCACGGGCTGCATTTTGCCCAGATGTCGCCCTTCAAGCCTGCCTACTTCGTGCCCCAAGACAAGCTCGCCGGAGAGATCCCGACTTACGAGTACGCCTTGTACGAAGGCGCTTCCCAGTGGCGTGCCGAATCACCGGCAGTCACATTGGCTCTGCTGGGTGAACCGCTCTTTCAGCGCAGCCCAGAACACTACACCAGCCATGAGCAGACACCATTTGACCATACGACCTCTTATGCGGCCTTGGCGCGTAGCAATCGAGTGGGCCTGTTCGCTTTTCCGCTGGGCCAGAGTTACTACAACCAAGGATACTGGATTTATCGGCAGGCCTTTCAGAAGGTTCTCCGTGACCTGCTTCCCGCACGCCTCATTCAGAGCGACGCGCCACTGAGCACCGAACTCACGTTGACTCATCAGGCGGCGCGGCCCGACATTGGGCGAAAGATGCGTTACCTGGTGCACATCGTGAACTTCTCACCGGTGCGCCGGACACCTCGGCATCCGGATTTCTATGAGGACCCCATTCCCATCACGAACCTAACGGTGCGCGTCAATCTGCCGCTCGTAGTCTCCTCGGCGAGAGCGGTCGCTGCCGGGGCAGATTTGCCAGTGCGCCGTGCTCCGGGTGGCGGTGTGGAGGTCCTCGTTCCTCGAGTGCCCATCCATGAGGTGGTGAGTTTTGAAGCATCCTGAGAAGGATTGGCCTGCCCGGCTGACTGTCCTTCTCCTACTAATTGAAGCCCTCTTCTGCAGTTGTCGCCGGTCGTTCAGCAGCGCTCTGGAACAGCCCCATTCAAATATCTGATTGAAGACATGCGGTTGCCTGTTGTACTCAAAACAAAATGGTTCTGGTATTCGGTGCTCTCTGTATTCGGTATGGGCGGATGGACGCTATTGGCGAAACTGGGCACTGCCGAAATCTCTGCTCAGACGATGCAATTCCTCTATCCTTTCGGGTGGGTACCGGTGGCGCTGACGTGTCTCTGGGTCAGGCGATTCAGGCTGGAGAAAAGCGTCCGGGGGATCCTTTATGGCGTCGCGATCGGAGTACTGGGGGGCATCGGAGGCTTGGCTTTTTTTGCGGCTTGCCGCACCGGTGGAAGTACTTCAGCCATAGCAGCCGCCACAGGTATGTACCCGCTCATTACAGTGGTTTTGGCTGTGCTGATCCTGCGGGAGAAACTGACCAGGCTGCATATCCTGGGGTTGGTCTTTGCAGGGGCCGCCTTCGTGCTGTTCTCGTTTTAGCCTATGAATATTCCGGCCTGGTTCGCGCCAGCCATCGTAGTCCTGGTATGCTGGGGGATCGCTGGGCTTCTCCAGAAGCTTTCGACCAACCATCTTTCGGCGGAGACGGCGCTCGTGTGGCTGATGGTAGGGTTCTTCCTGCTGGACCCTTGGCTTTATCCCCAGGAGTCGATCCTAACGTACTCAAGCCGCAGTCTGATCTTTGCCTTGCTAAGCTCGCTTCTGAATGCACTGGGCGGATGGGCGTTGCTGGCGGCGATGAAACACGGGGGCAAGGCCTCAATCGTAGTGCCTTTTACGGCGCTCTATCCCTTGGTTACGGTGTGCCTGGCCCCCTTCCTATTACATGAATCCATTACCCTACAGCAAGGCGCTGGGGTGGCGTGTGCATTGATTGCGGTGGCGCTTTTGTCGACGTAGACGTTGCCCTTGGTGGCTGGGTGAGGGAAACACGAGTGCCCTGGATGCGTAGGGCTGGAATCTTAACGAGCCGGCAGTGGCGAGCAGCTCGAGTACTCCGCCAATGCGGCGAACGTAACAGGATCCTTCGGATCGACACCGAAAAGTAGGGCTGTGGAAGGGTGCGACAGAGCAAGTGCGCTGGCAGGGCCGATGACGATGCCGAGACCGGCGAGCGTCGAGTCATTGGGAATCAGCTAACACTTCTCAAAGGGTCATTGGTTAGGATTTTCCTTAATTCGAGCTGGTGTCCCGCGAGTTGACTTTTTTCACCCCCTCTTCTAATATTTTTCACGCGACGTGGAGGCCTTGCTAGATGGCGGGGTAGCTCAGGTGGTTAGAGCGAAGGTCTCATAATCCTTAGGTCGGGAGTTCGAGTCTCCCCCCCGCTACCAGCTGATTATGCCCGCGTTTTGTGCTTTCGGAACTCTCCCATCCATGCTTCGTGGAGCCTCAGAGCAGGCCTGTTAGGCTCCATTGGGCAGAAACTTGGTTTGCCTTTTTCAACAAGAATAACGATTTAATCTTCCCGTCTACGTTTGCCCGCTCTCGATTTCTCGAAGATCAGCTATCGCTTGACCCTGAAACATAATGAGCGAAGGATGAAGAATCTGAGCATGGACAATCTAATCGGCGTTCTCTCTTTTACCCTCAGCGCTGTTCTTCTGATATTCGCGGCGTGGAGGTTTCGCGAGGTACGAATCGCCATTCGCCGGTTGACTGTAATTCTGATCATCTTGATAATCCCATTGGTTGTGATCCACTTTCCGTACGACTCTGACACCCCGGCGCGAAAGGCACAAACCTCTGAGGTTGAACAATATTACACCCAGGAGTTCGCGGGGGAACCGGAGGGGACGAAATCCAAAGGCTACCTTGCTTTCGCCTTGCAAGAAGAGGCAATGCACGAACACATCAAGCGCCGAGTGTCCGATTTCGTGGAACGCTATGGAGTGAAACAGAGGCACGTGTTGGAAATCGGTGCCGGAACAGGCTTTTTACAGGACGTCGTGGACGACTATACTGGTCTTGATATTGCTCCGACGGCACGACGCTTCTTCCATAAACGGTTTGTTGCAGGATCGGCGACTGCTCTGCCCTTCCCAGACAATGAGTTCGATGCAATCTGGTCGATTTATGTCTACGAGCACGTCACCAATCCAGAGCAAGGATTTGCAGAATCCCGACGCATTCTCCGAAGTGGCGGCCTAATCTTCTTAATGCCGTTTTGGAATTGCACCTCATGGGCGGCTGATGGTTACGAGGTAAGGCCGTTCTGTGATTTCGATCTATGGGGTAAGATGATTAAAGCAAGTCTGGTCATAAGAGCACAGCCCTTCTTTATATTGTCCTACCGTTATCCGATTCGTTTTCTTCGCCTGCTGTCAGCATCCTTTTCCCGAAAACCAACTCAACTGCGATACAAGTTGCTCAAGCCGAATTTTTCGAAGTACTGGGGACCCGACAGCGATGCCGTTAACTCGATTGACCGTTTTGAGGTCCTTCAATGGTTTCTCAGTCGCGGAGATGAGTGCCTAAATTGCTCCGTAATGTGGGACTTCTGGTACAACGAAGGGCCGCTTATTTTGCGAATTAATAAACCTCAATAGTCAATTCCTAAGCGTAGAGTCCACCATCAGCAATAACACCGGGTCAAAAGCCAACATCGTCAGTGGTCAAATTACGGAGTTAAAAAAGGGGAATCCTGCTCGTCAATGACTCAACCGAAGAATACCATTACGGGTTGGGCTCGCTGGGAACAGTTAGGTTCTCATTATCAAAGGCCTCAATCAACCCCTAGGTTTGTTGGCTGGAAGCTATCCGGTCCGTAACGGTTGATCGGAGATTAGCGAATGTGAGACCGGAAGATTGACAGTCGCAGGCAGTTCGTAATTATGTGCCGGATAGGATCGGCAACCCGCTCAATATAATTTCCTTGAATACGGCGGGCAGGCCACTACCGTGAGTTTTAAGTCAAGCAATCATTGCTTCTTGCGAGGCTTGTTGGCCGCGGTTCTACCACCACGACCTTTTCTTTTGCTGGCTCGGCGAGAGCCAGGACGTTCAGTCGCCAAAGCTTGTGTGGCCAGGACGGCTTCCTCTCTTCGTTCCTTCTGTGCAGGTGGAAGTGACGTAACCTGAGCTTCGCGTTCACTCCTGACGAGCATATTGAGATTCGGTTCCCTGTCCTCAGCCACGATGCTGGTCTCAGGATTCGCAACCGAGAGGCCGGGCGTGGTGGACGACTCCTGAGCCTGCTTCGCAGGCTGCTGGGCCGGGCGTTGCGATGCTCTGCCTCGGCGCCCGCGTCGATGAGAACGGCGCTCAGGCTCCCTTGATTCCGCCGGGCCTGGCACTGCCTGGGCGAGGGGTGTGGAACCAACCGCTACGGTAGCTTGCGCCACTGGCTGGTTCGTGGCCACTTCCTCTTTGGTGATTGGCGATACCACTTCCTCTGGAGGAGTCGCCGAGACCGCCGGTTCTTGGGGTTCAGATGTGGCAGTCGCTGGGGGAGTCACCTGAGGGAGAGTCGAATCCTGCTGCACTGGGAACTGTCGTGGAGCTTGAAAATTGCCAATGCGCTGAGGGCCATGACTCCATCGGCCCCGTCCCCAGCGTGAACGCCGATAATCACGCGCTTCACCGGATCCCAGGCCTGCCGCGCTGGCGGTGTCGGCAGGGACCGTTTCTTCAGCTGTGGCCGTTTCCCGACTAGCTTCTCCCAAGGCGGTGGTCAAAGCAGCGCTTTGAGCACTGGTCTCGGTAGTAGCTGTAACAATGTAGCCGCCGCTTTTTTGATCCTTTGTCAATTTCAAGAGCTTGTTTTCCGCTGCATCCTCGAGTAAGCGCGAAAATGTGGGATAACCGAAGTAGCTCTCGTTAAAGGAAGGGAGCTTACGGACCAAGGTTTGCTTGATCATTGAGCCATAGATGGACTCCTTGCCTTCTCGCTGTAGCGCTTCGAAAGTTTCCAGGACCAGTCGGAGCGCCTCTGCCTTCCTGTGCGGCAGGTTGCGAAGTTTAGGATCCAACGCAGGACCAGGTGCAGCGGGTCTGACCAGGTCTTCGTAATAGATAAATTCGTCGCAATTGTTGACGAGTAGGTCTGAGGAGGATTGCTTCACCCCCATGCCGATGACATAGCGGCCGTTCTCCCGCAACTTAGAAACCAGTGGAGAGAAGTCGCTATCGCCTGAGACCAACACAAAGGTATCGATATGATCCTTTTGATGGGACAGGTCGAGTGCATCTACCACGATGCGAATGTCAGCGCTGTTCTTGCCGCTGTAGCGCGTTTGAGGGACGTCAATGAGCTCGATAGCCGCCTGATGGAAGGCTCGCTTGAATTCAGAATAGCGATGCCAATCAGAGTAGGCCCGTTTGACCATGATCTTCCCCTTTTCTACCAGTCGCTTCAGGACCAGCTCGATGTCGAAGTTCCCGTAGTTGCTCTCCCGCACGCCCATAGCCACATTTTCAAAATCGCGATGAATACTGCGATCCGCCGTTCATCATTCTGCATACAGTCTCCTTTACTGAGGCCAGTGTAGCGCACAATGCCGTTCTTGACAATTAGGGGAACGGAGGCTGGTGTTCTGCAGTCTCTTGCTACCTGGCTCTATTTATCTCGCCACGCTTTGCCCGTGGGGAACTCAAACTCATCGAGTGATTCCGAACGCATGGCAATGCTGTAGCCAGGCCTGGTGGGGGGCATGTAGCGGCCGTGCTTCATGGTGACAGGCTCGAAGAAGTGCTCGTGGAGATGATCGACCTACTCCAGGATACGATTTTCGAGCGAGGCAGCCACACAGATGTAGTCGAATAGCGACAAGTGCTGGGTATATTCGCAGAGGCCCACTCCTCCGGCGTGAGGGCAGACTGGGATGCCGAACTTGGCAGCCATCAGTAGGACTGACAGGATTTCGTTCACACCCCCCAGTCGGCAACTATCGATCTGGCAAAATTTGATGGCCTCAGCCTGCATGAGTTGTTTGAAGATCACTCGATTTTGACAATGTTCTCCGGTGGCCACACTGATCGGCCTCAAAGCTTTGGCAATGGCAGCATGACCCAGCACATCATCCGGGCTGGTGGGTTCTTCGATCCACCAGGGATCAAACTTTGCCAGGCGCTTCACGTGATTTATGGCTTGGCCCACATCCCAGCACTGGTTGGCGTCCAACATGAGCTTCCTGTCCCACCCGATTTCTTCGCGAATAATTGTGAAGCGGGGGATCGGTTCCCATTCGGCTTATTATGGTGAGTCCTTCGCGTTCTTTGCGGGTTCGGGGGTTGTAAGCATTCTCGCCTTTTGGATAGTCTCTAGCGCCATCTCCAGAACTTGCAGAGCCTCATCAAATTGTTCGTCGGTGATGACCAATGGCGCCAGCAGGCGAACCACATTATTGTAAGAGCCGGCAGGGAGCACGATGAGACCTCGCTCATAACAGTAACGCAGAATTTCCTTTGTCTCCTCCTCAGCCGGTTCACGGGTTTGAGGTGAGCGAACCAGTTCGATGGCTTGCATCGCGCCCAGTCCCCGGACGTCGCCTACCAGTGGCCACTGTTGTTGCCAGGTCCGAGCCCGTGCAGCGAAACGTTCACCCAGATCATTGGCGCGCTTCGCCAGCTTGTCCTGTTCCAGGGTTTCTAGAACCGCAAGGGCTGCTTCGCACGCCAGAGGATTGCCTCCAAAGGTCCCACCTAGCGCTCCCACGCCGGGGGCATCCATGATTTCGTCCCGGCCGGTAACGGCGGCCAGCGGCAGTCCTCCACCCAGTGATTTTGCGGTCACCACAAGGTCAGGTTTGAGACCATAGCGTTGGCAGGCAAATAAACTCCCGGTCCGCCCAAAGCCAGTCTGTACTTCGTCGGCGATAAGGAGAATCCCGTGATGGTGGCAAATCTCCTGCAGGATTGGAAAAAACTCCGGGGGAGGCGCTATGAAGCCCCCTTCGCCTGTCACCGGCTCTACGATGATCGCTGCGACTGATTCAGCCGCGACGACACGCCTAAAAGTGTCTTCCAGATGGTATGCACAGAAAAGGTTGCAGGATGGATACTTCAGCGAATAGGCACAACGGTAACAATAAGCAAAAGGGATGCGATAGACATCTCCGACAAACGGCTCAAAGCCGCTCTTGTAGGGGTGAGTTTTACTGGTCAGCGACAGTGCCAGCAAGGTTCGGCCATGAAAAGCATCTTCAAAACAGATGACGGCTGGGCGGCGCGTGTAGGCCCGCGCGATCTTGATGGCATTCTCCACTGCCTCGGCGCCGCTATTGACTAGCAGTGTCTTTTTGGGGAAGTTACCCGGCGCCAGTTGGTTGAGCCGTTCTGCCACACGGACGTAGCTTTCGTAAGGAGTCACATGAAAGCAGGCATGCAGGAATCGATCCAGTTGAGCGCGAACCGCCCACACCACTCGACTGGCGCGGTGACCCACATTAAGACACCCGAGTCCGCCGGCGAAATCGAGCAGCCGGTTGCCATCGACATCTTCCAGGACCGCACCCTCGGCATGCGCGACAAATACCGGTGTTACCTGATAGGCGCCTCTGGGAACCGCCTCCGCACGACGTCTCATTAATTCCCGAGAACGTGGGCCTGGGATGGGAGTTCGCAATTGAATGGTCGGCATTTCAGTACCACCCGATGGGCTACTGGTTCAGATTAATGTGGACCTGTTTGGTCTCCAAGTATTCCTCGATACCCCAGGGGCCAAGCTCTCGGCCAAATCCGGATTGTTGGTGGCCCTCCAAGGAGCAGAGGAGGTTTCCCACCTGTTCTTGACTAGCGGTGAACTTGCTTCGATTGCACAATTCAGTGCTTTGGAGCAGAACTTGTCAAGAAAAAAAGCATTATAGGGTGTACAACAAATTTGCGGGTTACTCTGTGAGACCCCGGCCTGTGCCGCCTGACGCGGATGGAGCCTCGTAGAGGCACCATCGCTATAGAAGGAGGCCCACCCTCCTGAAGCTCCGAGCCCCGGCGGCGCGTCATGACCCTCCTACGGAGCTCCGGCCATTTCTTAAGTCTGTGATCTATAAATATTTCGCCTCGATGAGGCTCAGTGGTTCTGTCATTACCCCACAAGTTTGTCGCACACCCAGTATTATACAAATGTCTCAAGACGGAACAGCATGCGATTTGAGAGTGTCGCAGCTCGCAATTTAGTGCTATCCTCCTACGGTACGTTTCTTTTGGTTTTTCCAACCCTCAAATGTGGGAACTACTCTGAATGATAAACGTCAAGCGCCTGGTAAAATGGGGCCTCTTGCTGGCTTTTCTTAATTTCGCATTTCCTCAAAGGGTCTATGCCTACATAGATCCAGGGAGTGGGAGTTACTTTCTGCAACTTTTCATCGCGGGATTACTTGCAGCATTATATTCGATTAAAGTCTACTGGACCAGAATTCGGAGTTTCCTTGTCAAACGGGCGCTTCCCTCCAAACTCGCGAAAATCCTAAAATGGCCTGACTGAAGTCTCGCGCAGCCCAAATTCGATCATTTGTGCCCGCTTCTGCAGTGATGATCTCTTTGTTGAAATTTTCAGGCAAACTCTTCGAGCCATGAATTCGGAGGAAACGCCAGGAGCAAACAGGGGCATCCCTTCTTCCTTTCGAGATCCGAGCGGATTCCTTTATTTTCACGATGACTTGATATATCGCCAGGTCAATATCCGATACAAAGACAATTACGACCACCTAATGGATTCTGGACTGTATCGCACTCTGGTGCAGTCTGAACTCCTGGTCCCACACGAAGAAGTTCTCATTGAATATGCAGCCTCCAGCGAAGCCTACAAGGTAATTAAACCTGAGCTTATTCCATTTGTCTCCTTTCCATACGAATGGAGTTTTAGCCAGCTTAAAGACGCGGCTTTGATCACGCTTGAAATTCAGGAAAAGGCACTTAACTTTGGGATGGCGCTTAAAGATGGCAGCGCTTACAATATCCAATTTCGGAAAGGCAAACCTAATCTCATCGACACACTCTCCTTTGAGAAATATCGTGAAGGGCAACCGTGGGTTGCCTACCGGCAGTTCTGTCAACATTTTCTTGCCCCGTTGGCGTTGATGAGTTACGCGGATGTGCGATTAGGGCAGTTATTGCGAGTTTACCTAGATGGAATCCCTCTGGATTTGGCGAGCTCGCTTTTACCTTTCCCAACCTATATGAGGTTTTCATTGCTCACTCATATTCATCTTCATGCTAAGAGTCAAAGACACTTTGGCCGTAAGTCTGTGAATACGAATTCCAGGACCATGACTCGTCTCGCCTTTCTCGGTCTTATAGACAATTTGAAATCTTCAATCAGCAAGCTAATGTGGAAACCCCAAGACACAGAATGGTCCAATTATTATGTGGACAGCAATTACGCTTCTGAAGCATTCCTCCACAAGAAACAGCTTGTGACAGAGTTTCTGGACAAGATGAACCCGAGGCCCCAATGCGTCTGGGATCTTGGCGCAAATATAGGACTGTTTAGTCGAATTGCCAGCGATAAAGGGATATTAACCATTTCCTGTGATATGGATCCTGCCTGCGTTGAAAAAAATTATCTTGAATGTGTTAAAAACCGAGAAACGCATCTTCTTCCTCTGTTGCTTGACTTAACCAATCCCAGCCCCAGTGTGGGATGGGAAAATCGGGAACGAATCTCTTTCCTAAAGCGCAGCCCTGCGGACGTAGTGCTGGCCCTGGCTTTAGTCCATCATTTGGCCCTCTCCAACAATCTATGTCTCCAGAAAATTGCTGAGTTTTTTCACCAAATTTGTAAATGGCTGATTATCGAATTCGTGCCTAAAAACGACTCTCAAGTGAAAAGGCTACTCTTGAACAGAGAAGACATCTTTCCCAATTACACTCAAGAGGTTTTTGAAACGGAATTTTGTAAGTATTTCAGAATACTCAGCGCAGTTAGGATCAGGCAAACTGAAAGAACCCTGTATTGGATGAGGCGGGATACCAGCTCGCCTCGCGAGTAAAATCCCTTTTGAATAGGCGCTCCGAATGATATATTTTGAAATCGCGACATAAATATCAGTTTCGTGCTTGCTGATAAGTTCAGCGGTTCTTAAGGGACATCTTCAATCGCGATCTGTGATTGTCAAATGTGGCAGTGGGCGAATAGTTTAGGTTTTGGTCATGCCAACCACTCGGCTGGCTCATGTTAGGGATGAGTCTTGCTTGAAAGGCGGAAAAGCGTATGAGCAAGGAAAAACAATACAGCCGTCGTTCTGTCTTGCAAACGGTTGCTGGAGGTGTGATCGGGGGGCCGGTTGCTGCCAGCCTGACATTGGGACAAGAGCGTCAAGCTTCTGGAAAGATCAATGGCAACCTCAAACAATCGGTGTGCAAATGGTGCTACAA
>QHZQ01000301.1 GCA_003224725.1 Acidobacteriota bacterium
TCGCTGGAAAGCTGAGCGCCCTGAAGTGACTCGCGGTTACGCCACGCCGGGAATTTTTCGACCGAAGATGGGTCCGGCCGAGCTCATTGTCCCCGGCGCCTATGAGCTGATTGCTTATTCTGCGGACAGCGGCGAGAAGCTGTGGTGGGTGAATGGTCTCTCATGGCAGTCAAAGTCCGTCCCGCTGATTGCCGGCGAGATGATCTATGTGAATTCCTGGGAAACGGAAGGGGATCAGGCTCAGCCCAGACCCGATTCGCTCCCTTCATTTGAGCGTCTGCTTGCCGAGCACGACAAGAACAAAGACGGCAAGCTCTCGCGACAAGAGTTGCCAGCAGTCGATGATGAGGAGTGGGAGGACCGTGATCTCGACAAGGACAACTATCTGAGTTCTCGGGAGTGGGAGTATCACCGCGCCCGCAAGTTGTCCAGGAACAATCTCCTCGCCATCCGTCATGGCGGCCGGGGAGACCTGACAGCCACTAATGTGGTGTGGCGTTATAGCAAATCTTTGCCTAACGTCCCCTCGCCACTGCTCTATCGAGGCGTGCTTTACCTGGTGCGCGACGGGGGCATTGCGACCAGCCTTGATCCTTTGACAGGCACTGTTTTCAAGCAGCAGCGCCTCAGAGGGGCGCTGGAGCAGTATTACGCCTCCCCGGTGGCAGCCGATGGCAAAGTTTTCATGTTGAGCCAGGGAGGCAGGCTGAGTGTACTCAAGGCCGGTCCCAGTTGGGAAGTGTTGGCGGTGAATGACATGGAAGATGAGTGTTTCGCAACACCAGCCATTGCGGACGGCCGGATTTATGTCCGTACTCGAAGCACGCTCTATTGCTTTGGAAAACGGGCTGGACGGTAGAATCCTTTGGTTCCGGCACGCAAGAGCCTGAGCAGAGGCTCGTCGGAGAAGGAGAGGGGTGCACTGAGCTACCTGCTGTTGTCCACCGACGTTTACACGGCCGGCTGGTTGAAACTCGATTCCGGCCAAAAGGTGCAGACCCACATCTTTTTGCTGGACACAGCAGTGTTGGAACGCCGCACGGGTCGCGGCTCTTTGAGACCCCCCTCAAGTCCCCCCTTGTCCAAAGGGGGGACGTCCATATCTTCCCTCTCCTCCGCGCCTAGTTACATGCGGTTGAAACCGGCCGTGACGCGGGAGAGGGGGAGACGGGGCGAGGGAGAGATCCACGCATTAGAGCGCTGACTTCAAGGCAACAAGTAGACGTTTCACAGTGGCAACGGCATTGCACGAAACATCTGTTGCCACACCCCCTCACTCATTGTTCTCCCTCTCCTTGTGGGAGAGGGTGGCGCGAAGCGACGGGTGAGGGTCAACCGTGTTTTTCGGTGCCACAAATGTCCGAACTCCACTGGTCCGCAGGACGGCGGACCGGTGAGGGGCCATTGGAGAACATCCGCAATTTTACCCCTTCAGTCCCACTCAATTTTCAGAAATTTAATCGCAAGACGAATTGAATCGTCCGGGGTCCTTGTGCGGGATTCAAGATTCGCCCAAAGGTTGGCGAATCCACCACCGGATCGGGATTGCCGAATCCATGCCGATTAAAAACATTGAAAAAGTTGGTCATGAATTCGAGATTGATCCGCTCATTGATTCGAGTACCCTTGATGATTCCAAAATCCTCAAACATTTTTCCAGGTCCCCGGATGTTGCCAAACACGCGGGGCGCGTTACCAGGATGCAAAGCGTATCCATCAGCTGTGGTTGGCACTGGACAGAACGGTCCTTTGCAACCTTGAGCATCGGGCTCCAGTGGTACGTTCAAGTAGGGTGTCCCTCCCGGATCAAGAGGCCCGCCCACGCTGCCTTTGACGCCTGACCAATCTCCTATCATGTCGGGGCGTGTGGCCCAGTGTCCTCTGCCGTACGGGCCGGTAGAAATGGCCGCCGGAATGTAGGAAGAAAAGACCAAAGGAGAACCCGACAAATAGTTTTGCACCGCTGTAATCTTCCATCCTCCAAATATTTTGTCCACTGCACCGCCTTGATTTAGGAACTTTTTGCCCCGACCTACCGGGAGCTCATATACCCAGGTCAGTTTCAAAGCCTGGGGTATGTCGAAATCGGCCACTGACTTCTCCAGGTGCCGGCTTTCGGGCCACTGGGTGATGTTGTAGTAGCCCGAATAAGGTGAGCCATATTTGTGGTAGGTGTGGCCCGATTCTGAGTTTGTCAAGGTCTTCGAGAACGTGTAAGAGGCAATAAATGTCAGCCCGTGAGTTGGCCTCTTCCGCCAGCTCACCTGGGCCGAGTGGTAATTGGAAGACCCGAAGTTTGGATACACATCGTTTATCCCAGCGTATTGCGGATAGGTCTTGAGAGCCTGGGCAATGGGTACATCATTAGGAAAGCTGGGATAGGGTTTGTCTTTGACCCCGAAAGAATTCAGCACGGTCCAATCGCTGGGAGTGAGATCGCCGAACGTCTTGTTAACCAGGGCATTTCCGTTGGAATCCACCATGCTCATGAATTTGGTGGGTGCCGCATTCACTGCTGAGCTGAAAATCGAGGCGATCAGGCGAGTTCCCTTGCTTCCCACATAATTGACTTCCAGTACCGAATCTAGTGGTAGTTCGCGCTGAACACCCAGGCTCCAAATCTGGACATACGGCTGCCGCAGCGAGTCTCTTCTCAACCAATCAACGAAGTTGCCCGAGCGATCGAAGTTTTCCGAGGCCGAGTCCGTGTTGGGCAGGTTCCCTGAGTACGGCGGAATACCATTGTCCCACTGCAGGACGGGATCCCAGGGATTGGGAGCTGACCCAAACCGTGGATCAGGCGTGCTGTGGCTCACAACGATGCTACTATTGAATCCCTGGGTGTTGTTACAGCACCAGGCGTTGGCAATCGGCGGCGCGTAAGTGATGCCATAGCCGCCGCGCAACACGGTCTTGGAGGTCAATTGGTATGCCACACCGAAACGTGGGCCAAACTCCCGATAGTATCTATCCTGAAACGAGCCTCGTCCTAAACCATTCAGAAAGACCAGGGCACCAGGACGATTCTCCGCTCCAGGGTTGGGCACATCAGGATCGAAGCTCGACATGCGGTCGAAGACCTCTCCGCGCGGAGTAGGGATATCCCAGCGAAGGCCGTAACTGAGGGTCAACTTGGGGGTAGCTCTCCAGTCATCCTGAAAGTAGAGGACGTAGAGGCCCTGCCGGACACCCACCTGTGTCGGAATGACAGTGCGGAATGCCATATCTGCAGTACCTAGCAGAAAACTGGCAAAAGGCCAGCCAGTCTCAAATAGACCGGCACCATAGGTTCCTTGAAAGCTAGGAAGTGAAGTCTGGTTGTTAGACCAGTTGAAAACACCTGAAGTACTCCCTTTTTCCCGATGGTTGTCGCGGTAACGCCGCAACTCACCACCCCATTTCAACTGATGTTTACCAAACGTATAGCTCATGTCATCCAGGAAGATCCAGCTCTCGCTGGCGTCGAAGGTCCCCGATGTGGAACCGATGCAACCCAGCCGCAGCTCGCTCGGGCTAAAGCAAAAGGTGCCAAAGTTAGACTGCGGGAAATGAGCCGAGCTAGCTCCCGTCAGGCCAATCTGGCCCGCCCAGTCCTCTTCAAATACTTTTGACACATTTGGGTTGGCAAACCGGTTGTAGCCAAGGCCGAAATGGTTTAACCAATGGTTATTAATCGTCCAGTCTTCTGAGACTCGAGCCATGCGGCCAGTAATGTGCTGGGACTGATCCAAGCCGATGGGCCCACCGCCGAAAAAAACAACACCGTTTGATCCCGGGTTGTCATTGTAGTTAAACATCGAGGAGAATTTGTGTTTGTCGTTGAAGGCATGGTCCACCTTGATGCTGACGGTGTTGATGTGCAAGTAAGGTCCGTTAGTTCCGGACCGCGCCAGATTACGGAAGAGGTTGTCGTTGATGCGCGGTACCGCTTTGTAAAAGGGAACGATGTTACCGGAGACCTTGCTCCAGCGGCTTTGCGGGATGATGTTGGCTTGCCCGGGAAAAGCCGCACCGGTGACTGGATTGAAGCCAAAGGCATCTCGGATGAAACCGTCCTGAGTAGCGACCAACCCCGTACCTGGATCAATTGCCCCATTCTTGATGGGGCGCGTGGTGGCGGGATCATAGATCGCGCCCTGAAAGATGGGCCGTCCCAAAGCATCCACCCCAATTTGATTGCTGAGGTCAAGGAGCCGCGAGAAGTTGCCCTCTAACTGGTCCGAGGTTGGAAAAGTCATCAGTGATCCGCGCGGTTTGGTCACGACTCGCATGCTGTCATAGGAAAAGAAGAAGAAAGTCTTGTTGCGGCCGTCGTACACCTTGGGAAGAAAAACGGGTCCGCCAACCGTCCCACCAAAGTTGTTTTGCACATTCTGAGCTCTGATGGCTTTTCCTGCAGCGTCCACGCCATTTGGAGCAGACGTGTTGACACGCCATCCCGCTGCGTTAAAGAGGCGGTCGCGATGGTACTCGTAGAGGTTTCCATGAAGTTCGTTGGTGCCTGACTTCATCTGGAAACTGACAATGCCGCTCTGGCTCTCGCCATATTGCGCCGAGTAGTTATTAGCCTGAAGCTTGAATTCACCAATCGCTTCCACTGAAGGATTGAACCCGGAAATACTTCCTCCCGAAATGTCATAACGGGCAATCGCAATGCCGTCTACGAGGACCTCGTGACTGAAGAGCTGGCCGCCATTGATGGAGCCGGAGAAGGAATTACCCGTGCTCCCGGGCAGACTGGAAAAAATGAACGTCTGCGGTTGCCGCCCATTGAATTCATCAATGGTTATAGGCAGCTCGTGGAAAACCCGGTCGGTCATGGCGCTGCCGATCTCTGCCGTGGTCTCCAGCAAAGGCGTTTCCGATGTTACCGTCACTTTCTCGGCGATTTCTCCTATTTGAAGAGTCAGGTCAATGGTGACCTGCTGCGCCACTCCCAGGTCGATGTGATCGGCGACGGCAGTCTTGAAACCTTCTTTCTTAGCCTCGACTCGGTAGAGTCCAACCGGTAAAGCAGACACCGTGTAGATGCCCTCGCCATTGGTCTCCGTCTGGGAACCGACTCCCGTGTTGGTATTAGTGATTGTGATAGCCACGCCAGGGATAACGGCCCCCGAGGCGTCACTCACGCGGCCCACGATGGAACTGCGCTCCCG
>QHZQ01000302.1 GCA_003224725.1 Acidobacteriota bacterium
ATAGGTTTTGACATCAGGCTCGCCTTCTACCTGGTTAGGGAGCAACACCACGGTTGAACCTGTTTGTCGGGCAATATTATTGGGCAGGGAAGGATCGTAGAAATTATCCACCAATATCAGAGGAATCCCTTCAGCCTTGATCCTTTCCGTGACTTGTCTGACATGTTGCGGGCCTGGTGGAATGCCGGGCCGTTCTTCGATGGTTCCCATCAACTGAATTCCGAATACGCGGGAGAAGTATACCCAGACTTTATGAAATTCAAAAGCTTTCTTGCCCCGCAGAGGCTCAGCCGCTTTTAGCCAGCCACCGGCTTTGGCAGACAAGGGCTGGCCGGCCAGCTTGTTGTTATCCAGAAAACTGTGCAACTGGCCACTCCAGGCCAAGCGCGTCAATTTTTGAATTCCCACCAGTTTTAGCAATTCAGGTCCGAACAAGGCATTGTCAATTCGGTTGAAAAAATCAGTCTTGCGGGATTCATAATAAGCAGCTCCTCCCGGATCCGCCGATTTCAGGGCCTCACAGATATTGCCTGCTTCCACTTTGGCCAGCAGAGGATCCAGCCAAACGTGCGGATTGCCTTGTGGGTGGATGTCTCCCAATTCACGAGAAATGACCGAGGGGATTTCCAGGGCAGAGATCCCGTTGCCTGCTACGATGCGTCCCGGGGTGCCGCGAAATATCCTGGAATTTCCGGATCCGTTAGCCACCTCGTCGGCCCAGAGTTCCAATGAAAAACCATTTTCGATAAAAAGATCCGCTTCCCGGGTCTTCTTCATCAGGACGGGTGTGGGCGTGACAAAGTGAGGGTCCTGGTCTCCCTTGGCGAGAGCAATCACTTCAACCCGATTGCCTCCCACTTCTTCAGTTAGCGCCTTGAACGTGGGAAGAGTGCAGACCACGCGCACTTTCTTTTCTGCTCCCGTTGCTGGGGAGACCAGCACCAGGGACCCGAGCGTCAGGATGAACCCCGTCTGCATCAGAATAAGCCATGCCTTATGCGATCTCATTACAGACTCCTTGTAATACCGAAATTATGCACCACCGGTATTGCGGTAGTATGACTAACATCTGCATGCACTCTGCGTGGGTCTGCGTTCTAAAGATTTTCTCTCCGTGTCTCCGTGGCATTTTTCTGGTTGCCGCCACTAGCAGCTCAAGCCCAGGACGAATTCGAATAGCCAATTCGTCTTGGCTTCCACCATAGATTGGATGGCCGTTGACACAGAATGGGTGGCCTCCTTTATTTATTTACCCAGAACGGTTCCGGCGGGTGGGATCCAAATACCCAGTTGAGTTCCAGGAAGACCGAATTGCGTTTGTCTTCGGTGAACAAATCGCTCCAGCGGTGCTCGTAGTTGATGCGGAAACGGAGGAATTCGCTGAAGTAGTAGGAAAGGTAGGTTGTGAGACTGTGCCGTTTCAGCCCCGGATTAAACAAAGTATCCGTCTGATCCCAGCGAACCCCTGCGTATTTTCTGCGGTCAAACTGCCACTGGTTAAAAATGGAATAGCCTTTAGGCTTACCAGTGCCAGGTTGCAGTCCTTCGAGGGCGCGGGCCACTTCCACGGGTTCCGAGGCCTCCGGGAAAGCGCGTCGAGCAAACATCAACTCGCCGCCGAGGATATAAGACTTCCATTCTCCCAGGCGCAAGGGCTTCCAACGATACATGAAATCCACGCCATGAAAATTAGCCGATGCCACCTGGTTTCCTGAGGTATGATAGTAACTCGACCATCCTAGCTCGAGATTATGTGCCTCCTTCAATGTCCGGAACCATCGCAGATGCCCCAAATAGGAAACCCGGGTTCGCGCCACGGGTGATATCGCAATGTCTCCCCCATTTAGGACCTCCACGGTGGCATCCAGACTGGAGTTGGGGTCCCAGGGCGTGGGAATAAAAAAATTGCCGGAGATACCGTTTTGAATGAAGCCGTCATCACCCAGGAATTCCTGAATAGGTAATGACCGAAAACTCTGGGGAAGATCGTGTCGATGGAGAATATTGATTTTTCCAAACGAAGGTCGAAATCGTCCCACCTTGATTTTAAGCCCCAGGGGAGGACGATCCAGGAAGGGCAGCTTTTTGATGTTTACATAGCCTTCTTCTACATCCACAGAAAACCTGCCAGGTGTTTCTGCTTCCAGTGAGGTGATCACGACTCCGTCGGCATAGGGGTCAATCGGCACCCTCATGTCGATCTCGGCCTCGCGCAAACTGAGTTTGTTGTCGACTCGATCGAGGTCTTCGTTAAAGACTTTCATGCTGTCGGCGCGTCCCAGAAAATTGCCTATCACAGAGATAGCCGGATTCAATGCTCCGGGTATAGATTGAACGGTCCTTCCGGTGGCTGGCTGAGCTGAGGGGATCGCAGCTTCCGGCTCTGGGGTCACTTGCAGCATTTGGGTCTGGAGTTGTTCTACCTGGGCTTCCAGATCTTTGATGCGCTTTTCATAGTCGGCTTTTAATGCGTCGATTTGCGCTTTCAGAGCCTGGAGAACAGCTAAGTCTGGTTTTCCTTCCTGTGGTGAGCTCGCCACGGTGTCCTCCGACCGTGTGGTCTGGCTCGTTTTGGAGATTTCCTGCTTCTGCTCTGCGGCCCAACCAGGCAAGAGCCCTAATTCTAATAGCAGTAACATCCCTGCGAACCTAACAGTCAAGACATTAAAAGAGTTCATAATGTTCCTCCGGCGTAAGTGGGATGAATAGAGTTGACGTTTTTGATATTATTATTGAGTTCGCCATACGAGCTCAAAGGTAATGCTGAAAGGTTGTCAGGTCAAGTTCGGCATTGGCTCTGGGAGATGAAGAAGGGATCGTTCTCCGTTATGTGTGTTGACGAACCTTGAGCTAGCGAGCAACCTCACCGCCGAGGAGTACGGTTCTATCGGCCACGGACCCTCACCCGGCCTTCAGCCACCCTCTCCCATTGGGAGAGGGGCTGGGGGTGAGGGGGCTGCTCAGATTTTTTCACACCTGCGGGGGTGCAGGGGGATGTCCTGTGGAACATGGCACTGGAAAGGCGAAGGACACCCCCCTACGCCCCCTTGATAGGGGATTTTCAGAGAGGACCTGTATGGAAGAGCTTCATGACATGGGAAAAGCATTCATCCAGCAAGCCAGGGATCATTTGAAGGAGGATTTTTTGCCGAAGATTCGCCGATGCGTCGAAGTGCTGGAGGAAGGGGATCTTTGGTGGAGGGCCCACGAGAATAATAATAGCGTGGGAAACTTGATCCTACACCTTAACGGCAATGTACGACAGTGGATTGTCTCGGGGATTGGTGGGGCGCCGGACCTGCGGGAACGATCTAAGGAATTCTCCGAGCGAAATGCCATTCCAAAAAAAGACTTGCTTTTGAAATTGGAAGAAACTGTTGCCCAGGCGGATCAAGTTCTGTCTTCGCTATCTCCGCGTCACTTGCTGGAACAACGGACTATCCAGGGATTTCGGAGAACCGTCCTCCAAGCCATCTTTCATGTGGTGGAGCATTTCTCTTTTCACACGGGCCAGATTATTTATATCACAAAGCTACGTCGCGGAATTGATTTAAAGTTTTACAATTTATGAGTCTCTCAAAACGTTTCCAATCTCGCGCGGGCCGAGAAATCAACCAGGACAGTTTCATTTGGGAATGGCCAGAAACTGGTTTGATCCTCTTCAATAGTCCCGGTGATCCCAAACCTCAGATCAAGATCGATCAAGGGCGAATTACCGAATTGGACGGCAAGTCTGAGGCGGAATTTGATCTCATTGACCGCTTCATCGCCCGTTATGCCGTTGACTTGTCGGTAGCCGCGGAAAGCATGGCGATGGATTCCCACTCCCTGGCGCGTATGCTGGCGGATTTCCAGGCCTCCCGCCAAAGAGTGGTAAGAATCGTCAGTGGTTTAACTCCTGCCAAAATCATGGAGGTCGTCAACTGCCTCAACGTGGTTGAAATGATGATGGCACTCCAGAAGATGCGCGCCCGCAAGACTCCCTCGAACCAGGCGCATGTGACCAACAAAAAGGAGAATCCGTCGTTATTGGCGGCGGATGCCGCTGAAGCCGTAGAAAGGGGATTTTCTGAATTAGAAACCACCGTAGGAGTGGCTCGCTATGCTCCGTTCAATGCCATGGCTCTCTTGATCGGGTCTCAGACAGGACGGGGGACTGCCCTGACGCAATGTGCTGTCGAAGAGGCTCTTAGTCTCAAGCTGGCCTGGCTGGGGTTGACGACTTACGCGGAAACACTTTCGGTTTATGGGACGGAGCAGGCTTTTCGCGACGGCGATGATACTCCCTGGTCCAAAGCGTTTCTGGCTTCCGCCTATGCCTCTCGCGGCATCAAAGTGAGAT
>QHZQ01000303.1 GCA_003224725.1 Acidobacteriota bacterium
AATTAAATTCCCTTGCGAATCCTTCAGTTGAGAAAAATCCCCCTGGCGGAAGGCTGGTGTTGGAACCGTCACCGTTCCGCGCACGGGAGAGCCACCGCGCAGGCGAAAGCCACTGTAGGTCCCAAAGAAAAAGGTCTTGTCCTTGATAATCGGCCCGCCTATGGTCCCCCCAAACTCGTTTTGACGAACGATTGGCTTGTTCGGATTGAAAAAGCCACGGGCATCCAATGCGTCGTTGCGGAGAAACTCCCAGGCATTTCCATGGAAACTGTTGGTGCCGGATTTGATTGTGTAGCTGCTGAACCCGAAACCACGACCTTGCTCCGCAGGGAAAAGGGTCGTATTCACCTTGAACTCTGCGATGGAGTCGATGGGTGGAAGGCCGCCGTAGAGATCGGCTAACCCAGGGATGTCCCCGTTAGAAGTAGGAAGGCCCTCAACCAGGATTTGACTCGACATCCAGGCGCTGCCGTTATAGTTCTTGGAGAAGGAGTCACCTGTGACGCCGGGAGTCAAACGAATGAAGTTCTCAGCGTTTCGAAACGTCCCGCTGAGACTCAGCGGCAAGTCCATGATGGCGGCTCTTTCTACGACGGTTCCCACATCGGCATTGTCGGGCGTTAGCAGTGGGGTTGCGCTCTCTGCCACCGTGACCGTCTGAGTGACCTCGCCTACTTCTAGAGTGAGGTTCAACGTCGTGGTGGAACCCACCGAAACAATCACCTGGGAGACTGCGGATTCTTTGAAACCGCTTCGCTTGGCCGTGACCTTATATTCTCCAATGGGCAAGCTGACAAGGGTGTAAACTCCGGCCTCCGTGGTCGAAGCCGCGTACTTCCGATTGGTACTCACATGTGTGGCCTCGATTTCAACCTCGGGGACGAGAGCTCCGGTCGGGTCAGTGACATTCCCTCGAATCGTCCCAGTGGTTTGTGCCCAAGCCACCGTACTTGAGATCAGAAGTGGCGTGACCACGAACAACATCAGTACTAGACCCCTGACTACTTCTCTTCCTTTCATACAATTCCTCCTTGAACCATACACTTCTCATTACAGAGAAACGAGAGCATTTCACCTTCCTGCAATTTCCGCGAGGAGGAGGGTTATGATGAGAAATCCTCATCGCGCAACGCATCCATGGAAAATACCTTCGCCCGTGCAAACGACATTCTGAGATGTTGGACCACGGCCTGCTCCGCTTCTCGGTGACCGCACCCCTTGATTGCTTTCAAACAGCGCAATTTCGCAGATTTCCTGCACTACCAAGGCAGGTCTTTCCCGAGCGGGGGCCTTAACTTTTGGGATTGTCGAAGAATCTTTTGGCATTCTTTGGCCGAGAACGAATTATTCGCTAGAATACGTTGACAGGTCGCTTGTGTATACGTGAATGACGAGCTGCACGTTAAGTCGATTGTCAACGTAATGTCAAGGAATTTTTGAGAATTCTTGAGGAATAACAGGAATTTTTGAGGAATTTCTGGGAAATCGGTTTTCGCTCAGGGATTCTTTGAGCTCAGATTTCTTAGCCTGGCGAGTTGCTCCTCTGCTTTGGTCCGCACAGCCTCGGGGCCCAGTTCCAAAGCGCGCTTCAAAGCAGTTTTTGCCTGATCGAGATTGCCACTAAACAGGTAGGCCATTCCTAACCGGTAAAACAAGGCTCCGTCAGCCATAGGGTTTTCACCGGTGCTCCTTTCGAACTCGGCTACGCTTTCGGGATATCGCCCGCGCTTAAAGGCGATAATACCCAGGGCTTCATGTGCGGTGGCCCTCATTTGAGCAGTTACCCTGCGAAATTCTGCGAGAGGTAGAGTTCGAGGCGCTTTCAGAGCAGAGACCTCCTCAATGGCCTTTCGCGCATAATTCTCCGCCTTGTCCAAGATGGCACTTGAATCAGTCTCCTTGACGCCGTTGGGAAGCACTTTCGCCAACTTTAGGAGTGCGTTTGCGTCTTTCGGATTCCACTCCAGTGCTTTCTCGCCTGCAGCCACCGAATTCTGATAGTCATTGAGCGCCAGGTAAGCATCCATTTCAAGGCTATGAACATAGCCTAGGAATTCTGAATCGGGGAACTGTTTTGCAAACCGGGCAGCCAAAGAAACAGTTTTCTCCGGTTCGTGAGACTCAATCATGTCCAGGTAAGCGTCCAGCTCGTGACGAGATTGGGCCTGCGCAGGCTTTCGTTCGATAATGACTGTGTCAAACTGCGCGGCCAACGGGAAAGGCAACAGGTAAAGTATTGCCACAAGGCGGAAGGGAAGCTTGATGAACTCACCAATCTGCGGTCTGGCAGCAAGAAAGCAAGACTGATACGTCCACATGCCGTTCACAAAACAACGCGCCACATTTTCATTAGCCCCGCGCTGAAGCACGGGGCTGGGGAGTTTGGACATTTTTGGTAGCCACAACCAGCGGTTGCAACTTCTTTGGAGTGCGCCGGCTTGACGGCGCTTTCATTGGCGGCGGCTTGACGGCACCCCCAAACGACGACCGAAAAGTTTGCTACGTTCTTGAAACGCACGTTTCGTAATGATTTATCTTCGAAACGCACCTGAAACGATTGTTGCGAGTTTTTGCTCGCGTCGGCAGTCGGGGTCTGCGTCGAAGCCGCAGGCAGACAAAGCGCTGTCAAGCCAGCGCACTCCAAAGGCGAGCCCTCCAAACGTCCAAACTCCAGAGCCCCGTGCTGAAGCACGGGGCTGTCTACCTAGTCCAGGTGACTGTCAGCAGCCCGGCTGGGAGCTGAAAGCACGGGCAGCGATCCACTCGCCCTTCCCTTTTTCAGTTCGCGGACTGCTCGCTTGCGTCAAGTCCATGGCGTTCATGTGTTCTTTTCCGTTCCCGCAGTTTGTTGGATTGGGCCAAAGCAGTCGCGGCCTTTTCTTTTTGATTTAACTTGCTGTAAGCCCGATAGAGAAGGTAGTGCAAATCGCCACTCTTATCCATTGTGGAGGCCAATTCGAGTTCCTTGACGGCCTTCTCAAATTGATCACGCTGCAGAAAGGCTTTGCCCAGTTCCGCGTGCGCTTCCAGCATGGAAGGATTTAGTTCCAGCGCTCTTTGGAGAAACGGAATAGCTTTCCCTCCCTCTTTGGTGTATACCAAACCCTCTCCTATCAGGTATTGGGCATCGGCGTTGAGAGGATCCAATTCAAGGCATTTGTGTAAGGACTCAATTGCCTTTGGAAAATCCATCAGGCGGTAATAGCTTTGCCCCAACTGGAAAGTGAGCTCCGCGTCATCTGGCTTCAGTTCCAGCGCTGCCTGGAAAGCTGAAACTGCGCCCGGATAGTCCTCCTTGGCCAACATGGTTTCGCCTGTGAGTTGATGTGCGCGGTATGAATCCGGCGGCGCAACCTGCTCGAGTTCCTCCAGCGACAGAACAGCCAGTTTCTGATAGCTTCGGCAAAGTAGGTAATGAACCGGATCACCGGCCTCAGGTAGGCGGGCGAGGCCCAAGGCGATTCTTGCAGCAGACTCAAAATGACCGATCTCAAAATAGGCCTGGGCCAGCCAAAGTTGCTCGGAAACACTGAGTTTCTGACGACCTTCCAGCCGCGAGACGGCGGACTCGTAACGCTTTTTTCGGAACAATTCCTGAGTTGAAGTGGTCGATTTGACACTTGCTACCAGTTTTTGCTTGTAGGGAACCAGGTCACGGCTAAAGGAACTCTCCCTCCCCAACTGCGCAGCCAGGAACTCCTTAGCCAGTGGGGAGTTGGTTTGCTGAAAGGCAGCTTCCAGATCGACTCTCAGGCTCTTTACCTTCAGTGGTGGCAAGGGATCAAAAAACTCTGGCCGAATTCCGACCGCGCGTTCCAGTTCCTCAGCAAAGTCAGGATATTTCCGGACGGTCAGCCAAACCTGGGCCAGCCCGAAATGGGCTTGCAAGCTGAAGGGGTCGATGACTATTTCCTTCTCGAAGTGGCGCCGAGCTTCATCAATGATTCCCTCTTCCAATTCCAGGTTGCCCAGTTTACACCGTAATCCGGGAAAGGCAGGATTGGCCTTGATAAGTCGCGACAATTGCGACTTGGCAGTAGAACGCCATTCTGGATCGTTTCCTCTAGCTTCGATCAGTATCAAGTTGCGATAAAGATTGTCCGGCGCACTGGGTAGCCGCTTCAAGGAGAGTTGCATCAGCTCTGTATATGTTTTGCCAATAGCATAAAGCGCATCCACGTTCTGGGGTTCCTGTTTCAAGATCTTGCGAAACTCGTTAATTCCGTTGTCGTACTCCTTAAGACCGATATAGGTCGCTCCTAGCCAACGACGCGCTTCCACGTCATCGGGTTTCAATTCCGAAGCAGTTTGGAAAAATGTCCTGGCTTCGGCGTAGCGATTGGTTTGAAACAGCCTTTTTCCAAGAAAATAATTCGGAACAAAAAGGCGAGGATTAGACCGTAGGGCGACACGGAACTCCTTCTCGGCCTGATCGAATTTTCCCAACATATACAGGGCGATTCCCAAATTACTACGCATCTCCGCTAGCTGTGGAGCCATAACCAAGACAGCACGGTACTCAGTTTCGGCTGTCGCAAAGTCATTTCTCTGCATGGCAGCGCTGGCGCGTTGGGCGTGTTCTTGAAGGACGTCGTCCGCGTGCAACGAGACTGTCCAGACGATAAGCACCCACACCAACAGCCACTTGGGCAAAGGATACACTGTGAGTCTGTCCATAGACGCATGATCATTCAGTCAAACCGAAATGTCAATCCGTCGGGGCATTCCCTCCTGAACAAAGAGAGGAGGCACGTGCAGGTGAGCTGCGGACCGGGTGGTGCCGGGTTAGCCTGGGGTTCAGCCGGGTATCTTACCTGGAGGCTTCACCTAAAAGC
>QHZQ01000304.1 GCA_003224725.1 Acidobacteriota bacterium
TGCGCTCAACCACCGGCTAATGGCTTGGAACCCGCCGGGTTCAGGGATAAAGTCTCCTCCCGGCATACGCAACCTTCTAGTGGTGATGGTAATTGGGGTAGGGCGGGCGCTGGTAAGCTGGCGAGGAATTTTTCTTGAGCATCTCCATTACGACCTCAACGGCTTTCTCAAGCTGAGGGTCGTGCCCCTCACGCACCAGCTTTGGATCCATCTCCACCTCGATATCGGGCGGCACGCCGTGGTTTTCCACATCCCACTTGCCCTCCGTCGTGTAAAAGGCAAGGTTGGGAGTCCCGGTAAACCCGCCGTCCATCAAGTCGCCCGGGTTCGTATAGTGACCCACCAGCCCACCCCAGGTTCTTTTACCGATGAGTGGACCGATGCCTGTCTTGCGGAACATCCACGGCAGCGCGTCACCGCCTGAGCCCGCCATTTCATTGATGATCATCACCTTCGGACCGAAAATGCCTTCGATGGGTGTAGTGATGTCCAAGCCTTCACGTTGCGTAAAAAAGCTGAGGAGGGGTCGCCGCAAGTAGTCGATGATGTAGTCAGCAAGCTGGCCACCGCCGTTGAACCGTTCGTCGATGATGGCCGCTTCCTTGCCGACCTGGGCGAAGTAGTAGCGGTTAAAGTTCTTGTAGCCGCCGGCATAAGTGTCCGGCAAATAGACGTAGGCCACGCGGCCGCCCGTCATCTCATCGACTTTGCGGCGGTTGCCTTCAATCCAGGCCAGATTGCGCAGTCCTCTTTCGTCCTCGACCGGAACCACAGTTACCTCTCGTGACCCCGAACCGTCCGCATTCGGTCCCACCTTCAAAACCACCTGCTTGCCCGCTGTCTCTTCGAACAAGCTGTAGACATCATCGGAACCTCGCAGGTCACGGCCGTTGACCGTTAGAAGGTACTCACCGGCGACCACGTTTACTCCCGGTTGAGTCAGAGGAGCTCGAAGCTTCGGATTCCAGTTCTCGCCGTTGTAGACACTCGCGAACTGGTAGCGGCTATTCTCAATTTTGTAGTTGGCGCCGAGTACGCCCTTGACTTTCTTTGTTTCAGGCCTGTCACCCCCACCCACAAACATGTGCCCCACCGTCATCTCACCCAGCATCTCTTCAAACAGATAATTCAGGTCTTCGCGGCTGGCGATGTTTTCCAGGTAAGGTTCGTACTTCTTTCTGATGGCTTCCAGGTTAAGACCGTGCAAGCCCGGGTCATAAAAGAAGTCCCGTTCGCCGCGCCAGACCTGGTAGTACATGTGTCTCCATTCGGCACGAGGGTCCACGTAGACTTCCATCGCGTCGAGCTTCAGTGGACCGCCTTCGCCCGGCTTGGGCGGCGCGTCAGGTGGCTTCTGCGCCAGCGTGATGAACCACTGGTTCTTTTGACGATAGAGCATCTTTTCACCATTGAAGGACAGGGCAAAGGCATTGATACCTTCTAGAATCTTTTCCGTCTTGCGCTTTGCCAAGTCAAACTTGTGGAGGATCAGCGGAGGACCATCTCCTTCGAACTCTAGCGATCCGACCGTGGGCCCCTCCACCAGGAAAAGCTCGCCCGTTTTGCCTGGTGTCAGTCCCTGGTAGTCCCGCGCCGGGATCGGGAGCGCCAGGACACGCTGGCTGATGTTTTCGAAGTCAATCTGAACGCTGACTGGCTTCTCCTCTTTTTCCTTGTCCTTATCCTTGTGTCCCTTCTCTTTGTCCTTGTCCGGCTGCTTTTCCTTTTCTTCTTTTTGTGCTTCCTTGGGTTTCTCTTCGTCACTTTCGGGCGCCAGCGGCGAAGGTAAGTCTTTTTTCAGCACGACGACATAAACGCTGCGGGTGACAGGCCGTTGCAGGCTCGACATGTCCAGCCAGCCCGTGCCCAGCGCCGTATCGGTGCTGGCCGTGAAGTAAAGATACTTGCCCTCTTTGTCAAAATCGGCAAAGATCGCGTCACTCATACCGTCCGTCACCTGATAACTTTTGCGCTGTTCCAATGAGTAGACAAAGACGGCATGCAGGTGGTTGCGGAGCTGTTTCGAGTAAGCAAGCCAGCGGCTGTCAGGCGACCAGCCTGGATTCAGCAACTGGAAGGGCCCGGCGTAGGTGTCGGTGTCCACACGCACCGGTTTCTTCTTTTCGATATCGACATACCAAACGTTGAGCCGCTTGTCGGTGTAAGCGATTTTCTTCGAATCGGGCGACCAGGCTGGTGCGTAGTAGAAAGTGGGCGGGTTGCCGAGGTCAATCTTGTGGACTTCGCCAAGTCCGCTTTGGTCGCGGACATGAAGCGCGTACTCTCCCGACTCGTCCGACAGGTAAGCGATGGATTTCCCATTGGGTGACCAGGCTGGGTCCCGTTCCACCACGCTGGTCGTGTTAGTAAGGTTACGGATGTCTCCCTTCTCGGCTGGAACGGTCAGGATCTCTCCCCGCACTGCAAACAAGGCCCTGGCCCCAGACGGCGAGATACCAGCCGACTGAATTCGCTTGGGCTCGATCTTCTGAAAGTGAGGTCTTACTTCGGTGAAGTCGCCGACCACTCGAATGTCGAGTTTCCGGTCGTCGCCGGAGCTCAAATCGAGCAGGTGAAGGGAACCGAATTGCTCATAGACAATGGTTTCTGGTCCGGCCGAAGCCGACTTGATATCCAACCCATCGTTATGGACTACCTGTTTTACCTGCTTTGACTTCCTGTCGTAGGCGAAGAGAGCCACGGGGCCGTTGCGGTCGGAGAGGAAATAGATGGTGTCGCCCACCCACATGGGGTTGAAGTCATTCGAGTTGTCGCGCGGGATGTTCGCTTCGAGGCTCGAGTCGGCAAGATTGACGATCCAGATCGACTTTGTCTGCCCTCCTCGATATCGCTTCCACGCGCTTTGCCATTGCAGGTGCGGCACGTAGGCCAGATGCGAGCCGTCGGGTGAAAAAGAACCCTCGACGGCTCGGTGAAGCGGAATCTCAGCCGGGAATCCACCCCCAACTGGAACCGTAAAGAGCTGAACAACGCCATTGGCGTGGCCGTTGCGCATCGAACTGAAGAGCACTTGTTTGCCATCTGGCGTCCAGCTCACAGCCTCGTCGGGACCAGGATGAAATGTCAACCGCCGCGGTACACCACCCGAAGCAGGAACTACATAGACGTCCTGGTTACCGTCGTACTCACCTGTGAAGGCGATCATGGAGCCATCGGGCGAAAAGACGGGGCCGGTTTCCGATCCCACCGCCGTGGTCAGGCGTCGCGCCTCGCCCCCTTCGCGGCTGACCACCCAAATGTCGCCCGCATAGGAAAAGGCGATTTGGTTGCGACTCACACTCGGCGAGCGCAACAGTAAAGGTTTATCACTCTGGCCGAAGAAACTCGGCGCAGCGAGACTGAGCAGCAGAGCAAGGATAGTCCTGAACATTTGACGATTCCCCTTTCGTGGATGGGCGTACCCGCGCCATGTCTTCATCGACTGCTACCACAGTTCGAAAACACACCGGCATGACCCTGACACAAAACCTACTAATTAGAGAGCTGACAGTGTTGGTGCTAGTTGGCTTAGGCCCATCAGATTAGGAGCCGGCGTGAGGTTACACTAAACCGTCTACCTGATCCATGATCTTAGGAACCGTGACGCCCAATTGTTGTTATTCTTGTCTGGCTACTAAGGGTACTTGGTGGCGACGAAGTTCAAACTTTGGTCAAGTTTGTTAACCTGCCGTCCCCTCACCCCCTGCCCTCTCCCCTGGGGAGAGGGTGGCCGCAGGCCGGGTGAGGGGTCAGCCGCATTAGGAGACCCGACCCTTGGCGGTAAGAGGTTGCTCGCTACCAATAGCTTGCCGACTGGGCCTATTCTACCGAAATCACAAGTCCTTTGGAAAAGGATTTCCGCGGCCCAACCCAGAGTTATGCGCTCGACTTGCGAGGACCTGAAACGACGGCCATTTGGGGGCGACGGGAACTTCAGAAAACTGGAACGTCGGCTTAGTATCGGGTAGTATTAACGAGTGCTTTTTTCTCGCGGAGGGCTTACCCCAGATGAACTTCTTCGGGCTGACTCCCGATTCGGTCGCAGAAAGGACTCAATTGTCCCCTGCAAGGACGCCGATGCCGACTCTGAAGCAGTCCCTCTGCTATGGGGGTGTAGGCTTCTCTCTGGCCAGTATAGCCGTTTTTGCCATAGTGGGTTGTGGTGAACCTTGGATGTACCAATATCTTGGCCTGCTGGGTCCTTATGCCATCGCGACCGCCTTCTTTATCCTTCTGGCCGGTGGCATACTGAGTCGGATTGTGATAGGCCCTGGTCGCCTGGTGCGTTTCTACCTGCTCTTTGGCGTGGCCTTTTTCTCTTATGCGGCGAGCTGGGTAATCGCTTACCTGACGCTGCGCAACCTATTGGGGGAACTACTTGGCTCCGTTACGGGCACTCTTCTGATGGCTCTCATCTTGGTTGGCGCATTCGGAACCAAGAAGGCTTTGACCAAGCTGATTCTGGCCTTGCTTCTGGCCAATTCAGCCGGCTATTTCTTGGGCCGTTTTCTCCATGACGCCATTGGGGGAAAACTCGGAATGGTACTTTTTGGCGCTTTTTACGGGCTCGGCTTCGGAACCGGCTTAGGGTATGCCTTATTTCTTGCGCAGGAACCTATACGTCAGGGCCTGGGCGGCCATTGGCAACCCGGTACCCTATCGAAACCACCCCGGTAAGGCCCCTTCCCGAATGGCCCGTTCCGCCAGAGCCGCTTTCTCTTGTTCGCGTTTCTGGTCGAGTTCTTTGACCAGAAGCCTGAGGTCGTCGGGATAGGTATTTCCCTCTTCCCCATCACCCTTCATCTCGCCTTTCAGCGGGTCGATCAACGAGTTGTAGTAATTGTCAATGAGGGAAAGCTGCGCTTGCCAATAGCGCGAGTCCCTCAACCCTGGAGTTACCGACTCTCCGGTTTCAGAACTCGAAAGTGCCAATAGAGAGCGTTCCCAGGAAGCGGGCTGGCCGCTCTTACGTTGTTCGCGCAAATCTTCCAACTCGCGTTCGACCGAGGTAATGTCCTCATTGATCTTTTTCATCTGATTTTCCGTTTCGAAGGTGCCATAGGGACCGTACCCGCCGCCACCTTCAGGACCGGCAGGAGCCAGCAGTATCGCTCTGACATTTTCTTGCCGGAGCGTTGCCTGCAATCTCCTGCTGCGGATTTGCGCCTCCAGCAATCTCCTCTTTGCCTCTATGAAACGCTGACTCCAAACGAACTCTTCCTCAATTTCCCGCATGTGGGAAGTGACCGGCACGAAGGAGGGTTTCGACTCCCGACCTTGGCCTGATGAGGACTCAGATGGGCCTCGATACTTATTCAAATCTACGTTTGTAAAGACTCTGCTCGCAGATCCCAAACGCTCCCGTCTTTGGCGTTCCCTTTCGGCAACTTCGGCAAGGCTCTGCGTCTGAGCCGGAAGAATGGCGGGTCTCAAGAGGATTGAGAGTGTCAGAACCAGAAGCAAGAGCTTCATGAGCTTCTCCGAAGAGCTACGTCTTTGCCGTTTCCAATGTTCCGAGGCTCGGGGTCCTTTACCTCGCCAGCGGGCTTCTAAATAATGGGCGCTTGTCTTCTTTGCTTTGACGTTCATGAGTTATCTCCTGGTACCCAATTCGATTCCACGCTAAAAGCTCAAGAGCAAACACTCTACCAACCTGCAGTCTGAGATCATTTTGGCTAGGTGTCAAGCCAGCTAAGGTTTTCAGTGAGATCTGAGATAAGGGCCTGAACGGAGAAGTGCAGCCTTTCCATGACAGTGACGCATCTGGACGGTGGCAGGAGGGATCCCACTTGCAAGCTCAGCTGAGGCACGAGAACAACAGGTAGGCGCGAACGCCGG
>QHZQ01000305.1:0-7779 GCA_003224725.1 Acidobacteriota bacterium
GCATTTTTGGGAGACTTCGCGCAGTTGCTATTGCAAGATGATATCAGCCCGCAGACCCTAGCCACACTGAAGAAGCAAATGAAGGAATCAGAAGATACAAACAGTGAGGGCCCGAAAGATCCCATGCAGGCTGCCAAGATTGTTGGCTTACTTCTAGGATCGCCGGAGTTCCAACGTCAGTGATCGGTTGGCGTCCCTGCAGCGCGGGGCTCCCGTCTGCCCAGCATGACCGTGTTTTCAAAAATACAATCGCATATTTTAAGCGCTGCATCCTCAGATGAGCTTCGCGAATTCGCTGGCTTTTCATTAACCCCGTGCTTCAGGATGGGGTGCCTGCCACCCACCAGGGTTTTCTCCGTCCCCGCCCGTTGCGCCGATCAGCGCAACGGGCGGGGACCACCAAGAAAAGACGCGTCTATGTTTTCCCGGCGCTAGAGCACGGGGCTAATGAAACGAGCATGTATCAAACCCATCCGGCCCATCGGGAGCAGGTGAAATACGCCATTGTAATTGCGAAATTCAGTACTAAGCCAACTTTTGCGAGGCAATATGAACGTTCACCGAAGAATCTTCCTAAAAGGCAGTGGGCTGGCTCTTGTTGGAATGGGGACAGTCCCTTCTTTTCTCGAACGCCTGGTTTTCGCCACTCCCACCGGAAATCGAAAGGTCCTCATCACTATATTCCAGCGCGGGGCAGCCGATGGCCTGAACATCGTCATTCCTTTTGGGGAGAAGAACTATTACAGCGTGCGGCCTTCTATTGCGGTTCCTGCCCCGAAAAAGGGAGATGGTGAGTCGGCGCTCGATCTGGATGGGTTCTTTGGTTTCCACCCCGCGCTTCAGTCCTTTAAGGCGATTTATGATCAAGGACATTTGGCGGTGATTCATGCCGTGGGCTCACCTGACAGTACGCGATCCCATTTTGATGCCCAGGATTTCATGGAATCAGGCACGCCCGGCATCAAGAGCACCGCCGACGGCTGGCTGAACCGGCATCTTCAAAGCAAGGCGCTGCCGGGAGCGACCCCGTTTCGTAGCGTGGCTATGGGAACCACATTGCCCCGGAGTTTGCAGGGCAAGGCATCGGCGCTGGCACTGACCAACATTAATGCCTTTGATCTGACGGCAGGGAATTCCAACCCGTCTCTAAAAGCCAGCTTCGAATCCCTGTACCAACAATCCGTCGATACTGTCTTGGGTGGCACAGGGACTGAAGCTTTTGAAGCGATCCGTTTCTTGAGAAAAGTCAATCCGGGCCAGTACCAGCCGGCCAGTGGAGTTGAATATCCACGAGGTCGTTTCGGCGATAACCTGAGGCAAGTTGCCCAATTGATTAAAGCCGACGCCGGTCTAGAAGTGGCTTTCGTTGAGTTGGGAGGGTGGGATCATCACGCCGCTGAGGGAGGAGTGCTGGGGCAGCTTGCCGGCCGCCTCACCGAATTGAGCCAGGGATTATCAGCCTTGTTTCGAGACCTAGAAAATCGCATGGATGATATCGTGATTTTGACGATGTCTGAGTTCGGACGCACGGTGCGCGAAAACGGCAACCGGGGTACCGATCATGGCCACGCCAACTGCCTGTTTGTCCTGGGTGAGTGGCCTGGCTTGCACCCCGATCAACTTTTTGAAGGTCGTGATCTAGCCCTGACTACCGATTTTCGAGATGTTTGTGGAGAGATCCTTTTGAAACATCTCGGCAACACCGATCTGAAAGCGGTCTTCCCCACCTATGCCGTTCGGCCTAACCACCTCACGAATTTCGTTAGAGATAAGAATAGTGCTTAGCCTTAAAGCGGCCAGGGGCCAGCCGCGAACAGACCCAGGGTGCGAAGACGAAGCGGCCGCAAATGAACGCGAATAAACGCCAATGTTAGAGTCTTCGGTTTGAGCTTATCTCGAACAACCAAGTTTGCCGTAAAGGCAAAGACACCAGAAGAAGCAGAGGATTGACGATCGAGAAGGGAAGATCGCCTGTTGGCAGAAGCATTCAAGCCTCGATCCTCTATCTTCCATCCTCGGCTTCACTCCTGCTTCCCTCTTGCCCCATTTGTGGCCTGCTGGAATACTTCTGAATTTCTGCCTGCTGTTCCGTCTTTGTCCACCCATGGGTCTTTCCCAAGCCAGCGGCGGTCAACTCCAAGGTCCCTGGGCTTGGATTCGGGTGGCAGAGCCCAATCCGTGAACGCCGTGCCAGAAAATCTTCGAGCTGAAGTGCCATCTCGTACTTTCCTGAATAAATAGCTTCCGCCTGGACAAAAGGCAAACCTGGGGCCAGAGGACGTGCGGCCCCGTCATCTTCCGCAATGATTTGCAGGATTTCTCGATAATTAATCCCATACTGTTTGATCAAATGAATGATTAGATTTGGCTCCACGTGATATTCTTCTAACAGCGAATCCAAATTTTTTTTTAAGAGCTCATCCTTGAGTGAAATGGCACCTCCTCCCAGCGAAATCGTCGCCGTGTTTGATCTTCTGGAAATGCCAGTCCCTTTTGATTTGACAAGTTTGGTTGCAACTCGATTGACCAGTCGTTCTGCCATGATTCGGAAGGTGGTCAGTTTTCCCCCTGCAATTGAGATCAAGCCCGAGTCACTCTCAAAAATTGCTTCCTCCCGAGACACATCCTTGGGATGGGCTTTCGGGCTTTGGATGAGTGGACGTAATCCAGCATAGGTAGTGACGACGTCTTTCTCTTCAAAATCGGCTTCAGGAAAGATCCAATTCAGCGCATCTAGAAGGTAAGCAATATCCGCTGCTTCGGCTAGGGGATGATCGAGTTCTTTTCGGTAATCGGTATCGGTGGGTCCGCCGATCACCACGTCGTGAACTGACGGAGCCAAGACGGCAGACTGACAAGAAATTTGTTTCCGCTTTAGAACTAAATGGACTCCTTTGGAAGGCCGAATCCTGGCTTGCACCTGGGGGAAGTCCAGCTGCCGTACCTGATCGGACCAGACGCCGGACGCATTAATAACCTGGGAGGCACGAAGAAGGAAGCTGGTGTTCCTCAATAAGTCAACGACTTCAATTCCTTTTATTTCGCGGTTCTGTTTGAAAAAGCCAACAGCCGCCGCATAATTAGCAACCAAGGCGCCGTGCTCCGCGGCGGTTTTTATCACTTCAACGACCAGGCGTGAATCCTGGGTCATGCAATCAAAATATTGAGAGGCACCAGTCAAATCTTGTCTGCGCAGCTGAGGCGCCAGATTAAAGAGTTGATCCTGTTCAAGAGTATGGTGTCGATGCGTGTTGGAGGAGCGCGACAGTAAATCGTAAAGCCAGAGACCAATTTCAACTCTGGTGTGGGAGTATTTGTCCCTGTAAGTGGGAACTAGAAAGCCGCACCAATTCACCAGGAACGGCGCCAACCGGTGAAGTAAGGCGCGTTCCAGCAAGGCCTCTCGCGTCAGTCTAAAGTGGAATTGCTCCAGGTAGCGCAAGCCACCATGGACTAATTTGGTGGACTTGCTGCTGGTACCGCCGGCGAAATCTCCTTTGTCAATTAAGGCGACTTTCAGACCTCGGGCGGCGGCATCTAGTGCGATTCCAGCGCCGGTAATGCCGCCTCCGATAATTGCCAGATCGAACGTCTCCCGCGACAGGGTCTCGATTTGTTGATCGCGAAGCAGTGGTTTGGGTGGTCGTCTCTGCATAGTTACTAACCTAACATCCACGAGGAATCAATAGCTACAGAAAATCTTTTCTTGCCAGGCGGGCAATGTTCAACCCATGGGGTGGAGCGGGCGCTCTGCGCATGCTGGGAACGCGCGACGGCGCGCCCGTTCCACGATGCCGTCCAGCGCACTATTTTTTGCAGCGAGAACTAGCCTAGAGCTCGGAGCGGGCTTAAGGAGTACCTACCATTCCGAAGTTCAAGAAAGAATTTGAAATCCGCTGAGGTTGTGCTACACTCCCAGCTTGTTTCGCAGCTTTCAACGTGACATTTCCCCCTTTGGTCCAGACTTTACAACTTAAAAGACGGAAGAAGCCCTTGTGAATAGAGCAAGGAAGTCGCCGGCTTCGGGGTTGATGGGCCAGTTCAGTGGTTTGACTCGGGCTTTCATCGTATTTACAATAGAAATTGCTGGGCGAGGAAACCTCTTCAACTGGAAGGCCACAGCCGGGATAGTTTAACGGACTGAACCATGTCAATGATGCTTCAATTTGCTAACGTGATCGTCTTTTTGGGAGTGGGGATCCTGTTCTTAAGTGTCAGTTTGCTTCTCTCAAGCTTGCTGAGGCCTTCAAAGTATAGCGAAGAAAAGTTGATCCCTTATGAATGCGGTGAGAACCCGGTAGGGAGCCCCTGGATTCAGTTTAACATTCGTTTCTATGTGTTTGCCCTGATCTTCATTATCTTCGACGTGGAAGTGGCTTTCTTGCTTCCTTGGGCCGTAGTCTTCAAGAAGCTGGGCGTGTTTGCCTTCGCAGAGGGCCTGATCTTTATTGCGATTTTAGCTGTCGGCCTGGCTTACGTTTGGGCCAAAGGGGATTTGCAGTGGGTCCGGCCCGAAGAAAGGTACGAGCGGTAAATTAATTATGAGTCTCTTGGAAAATAGGTTCGGCGATAACTTCATTTTCACGACCGTGGATAACTTGTTCAATTGGGGCCGGGCGTCTTCCCTCTGGCCTATGACTTTCGGCCTGGCCTGTTGCGCCATCGAGATGATGGCCACCGGGGCATCACGCTATGACTGGGACCGATTTGGTCTAATTCCACGAGCCACACCTCGCCAAGCCGACTTGATGATTGTGGCTGGAACCGTGACGCTGAAGATGGCAACGAGGGTCAAGCGGCTCTATGAGCAGATGGCAGAGCCTAAATATGTGATTTCCATGGGAAGTTGCGCCAACAATGGGGGACCCTATTGGAAGCATGGCTATCATGTGCTCAACGGCGTGGACAACGTGATTCCCGTGGATGTATATGTTCCCGGCTGCCCGCCCCGTCCGGAAGCCTTGCTGTTTGGAGTCATGAAACTGCAGGAAAAGATCATGAGGCAGCGTGTCCTGCGTAAGAAGGGGGCTGCCTAGTCGATGAAACAAGCCCCTGAAATTCTTCGGATCCTCCAAGACAAATTCGCTGACAAAATCACTAAATCTGAAATGGCTGTGGTAGACCCGTTCATCGTTGTGTCTTCGCATGCTATCACTGAAGTCTGTTCCTTTTTGAAGAACCATGAGGGTCTGGCTTTCGATACCTTGATGTGTCTGAGTGGCGTGGACTATAAGGGGTCGAAGAACGAGCCCGACAGAATAGAAGTCGTCTATCATTTGTTCTCCATGAAGTTCAGGCACAAAATTGTTTTGAAAGTGCAGCTTGCGCGAGAAAATCCTTCGGTCCCCACGGTGGAGAGCGTTTGGGCTATTGCCAATTGGCACGAGCGCGAGGCCTACGACATGTTCGGCATTCACTTTGAGGGCCACAGCGACTTGAGAAGAATATTGTGCCCCGACGACTGGATAGGTTATCCGCTGCGCAAAGACTATGTGCAACCTGAAACTTATCGAGGCATGCCTGTGGCACCCGCCAAGCAGTTTGTGCAAATGGCTATGGAAGGCCAGGAAGTCGGCACGGATCCATTTGTGGCAGATAGGTTAAAAGGATAAAGAAACGAGGATGGAAGAGGATGGAAGATATGAGGATAGAGGATAGAAAAAACGCCATGGATATTTTGAGTTCGTTTTCGATCTTCGATTTTCAATTCTCGATCCTCGATTGTAACAGGCTCTATGCAAATTGAAGCTTACGCCGGCGAAGAGATGATTCTGAACATGGGGCCTCAACACCCCAGCACACACGGAGTGCTGCGCCTGGAGTTGGAGACTGACGGAGAAATCGTAAGAAAAGTAACCCCCCATATCGGCTATTTGCACCGATGCTTTGAAAAACATGCTGAAAATGTGGACTATCCTGGCGTCATTCCCTATACCGATCGCATGGATTACGTGGCCTCCATGAACAACAGTTTTGGCTATGCCCTGGCCGTCGAAAAATTGATGGGGCTGGGGGTGAATGAGAGGGTCAAGACCTTGCGCATTCTCATGGCAGAACTTAATCGAATTGCCAGTCATCTCCTCTCCATCGGGACCTACGCCATGGATATTGGTTCCTTTACTCCTTTCCTGCATTGCTTCCGAGAACGGGAAAAAATCCTGGATCTGTTTGAATGGACCTGCGGGGCACGTCTCCTTTACAACTATAACTGGGTAGGAGGGGTTTCTCATGACATCCCTGAAGGATTTGTAGAAAAGGCCCGAGAATTTTTGCGGCAGTTTGAGCCCGTCATTGCGGAAATGGATGAGCTCTTGACCTATAACAAGATTTTCGTGGAACGGACAGCCCGGGTGGGAATTCTCAGTGAGGAACTGGCTTTGACTTATAATGTAACCGGACCCAACTTGCGAGGATCGGGTGTCAAGTGGGACTTGCGTAAAGAAGAGCCCTATTCCGGGTACGAATCCTATGATTTTGATGTCCCAGTGGGGTTGGGGAAGTACGGTCCGTTGGGGTCCTGCTGGGATCGTTACTATGTCAGGGTTCGCGAGATGGAACAGAGTGTCCAGCTAATCCGCCAGGCGCTGGACCGGCTCCCTGAAGGTGACGTTCACGAAAAGGTTCCGAAGAAAGTGAAGGCCCCCAAAGGCGAGGCCTATGGCCGCAGCGAGACCCCCCGGGGCGAACTGGGCTATTACATTGTAAGCGACGGAGGACCTAATCCTTATCGTGTCAAGGTGAAGTCTCCCTGCTTTACCGCCCTGAGTGTTCTGCCAATCATTGCCAAGGGCGAAATGGTGGCTGATATTATCGCCATGATTGGAAGCATCGATGTTGTGATGGGTGAGTTGGATCGGTAGACCTTGAGACTTCTTGTTTTGATATTGGCTCTATCAGAAGGCTGGCGACAGTCACAGCCAGCGGTTGCCCCACAAGATAAACCTTAATGGAAGCTTTGCTAAAGTTTCTTTCTCAAAATATCCGTGGCTACGATCAACTGCCTCCGTTTTTGCAGTATTTCCTTCCCATGATTCTTAGCTGTGCGCTCGCTCTGGCCTTCGTTGCCCTGTTTCCCATTTTTGCGGTTTGGTTAGAACGAAAGGTTTCGGCCCACATGCAGGATCGGCTCGGGCCCATGCGGGTGGGCGGTTGGCATGGATGGGCTCAAACCATCGCGGATGGCATTAAACTTCTTTTGAAGGAAGATATCATCCCGGCAGAGGCCGACAAGCTGCTTTTCAAGTTAGCGCCAATTGTTGTTTTTGTGGGAGGCTTTGCTGCTTTTGTGGTACTTCCGTTTAGTAAGAATTTCATCATTAGCGATCTCAACATTGGGATTCTTTATATCATTTCCATTTCCTCCCTGGGTGTGGTAGGCATCATTATGGCGGGATGGGCCTCCAACAATAAATACGCTCTTTTTGGAGGCATGCGCGGCGCCGCCCAGATTGTCAGTTACGAGATCCCTACGGTTATGGTCATTCTCACAGTCGTGATTCCAGTGGGAAGCTTGAGCATGCAAGATATTGTCCGGGCGCAAGAGGGTGGGGTTTTCCATTGGTTCATTCTTAGAAATCCTTTCACTTTTTTAGCTTTCTTTGTTTATTACCTGGGCTCCTTAGCGGAAGTCAACCGGACACCTTTTGATATTCCCGAAGCCGAATCAGAACTCGTCGCCGGTTACCACACCGAATACAGTGGCATGCGCTTTGCCTTTTTCTTTCTGGCGGAATACGCCAACATGTTCGTGGTCAGTGCCATTGCAACCACGTTGTTCCT
>QHZQ01000305.1:7786-11312 GCA_003224725.1 Acidobacteriota bacterium
GGCCCTGTCATCTTTATTCTTAAGGCGGTCGCGCTCGTGTTTGTTCAGATGTGGCTGCGCTGGACATTGCCTCGTTTGCGAGTAGACCAATTACTCAACTTGAGTTGGAAAGGGCTGCTACCCATCTCCTTTGTCCTGGTCATTGGAGCAGGAACTTTGGCAGTGATCTGAGGATTGCGGGCTAGACTATCGAAGGGGACGAAATCATTTCATGAGACAGTACTTCAAGGACATTTTTGAATCGATTTGGACCGTGCTGCTGGGAATGAAGATCACTTTTAAACATCTTTTCACCCGCGCCTGCACGCTTCAATATCCCGACCAAAGATGGACTTTGCCTGAAAGATCGCGGATGCGACTCTTCAACAAAATTGAAGATTGCATTGGTTGCGGCCAATGTGTGCGCGCCTGTCCGGTCGATTGCATTTACATGACGACGGAAAAGCGTACCAAGGAAGAAGCTCCGGTCTTTGCAGCTGATGGAACTCCCATTAAATTGCGGGTGACCCAGTTCGATATCGACATGTCTCTTTGCTGTTACTGCAACCTGTGTACTTATCCCTGTCCCACTCATTGCCTGCTAATGACGCCGGAGTACGAATTTGCCGTGTATAACAAGCAAGACTTTCTTTATCGCTTTGCCAAGGATAAACCCGTGGCGCCCCCACAACCGGCCCATCATGCGCCCCAACCGGCCACCAAATAAAAAGGAGTCAATCCAAGGGTGCTCTCCCCTCACTTGAGGGAAGTTGTGAAGAAGTTGGAACTCAGTGGAGACAAGCTCACACCTCACCCTTACCCCTCTCCCCTCACCGAATGGGGGCGGGGGGAAAGATAAAATTAAACTGACTCCCTCGCCCCCATTGGGTGAGGGGAGAGGGTGGCCGCAGGCCGGGTGAGGGGGTGGATTTTCAATTTTTTCACAGCTTCAGGCAGGGGAAATGTTGAGGTAGCGAATCGCGAAGTCAAATGGGACAAGACTCTCTTAAATCAGAGAGAAAAGCCGTTGGTCGCTCTTAAGGCAGCACACGGCTGGAAGTTCTCAACCGGAAGATTTCCATCATGAGTGCTTCGGATATCCTTTTCCTGATAGTCGCCGTAGTGACCGTTGGTTCCGCGGCCATTGTGGTGCTTTCCCGCAGCCTGATCTACTCGGCTTTTTCGCTGCTCTTCACTTTCTTTGGAGTAGCCATCATATACGTTTACCTGGGTGCCGATTTTCTGGCGGCGACCCAGGTCCTGATTTACGTCGGCGGCATCCTGGTTCTCTTGCTTTTCGGCGTGATGCTGACCCATCGTCTCTATAGCCTCAATCTGAAGACGGAAACCTTCCAGGTCATTCCCGGATTCCTCATTGCTTTTGCCGTTTTCATTTCCTTGGCGCTGGTTTCAACCCGCACCCAGTGGCATGTTGTAGCCGATAAGCCGCTCGTGCCCACCACCGACATGATTGGGACTCTTTTTTTAACCGAGTATCTCTTGCCTTTTGAAATTGCCTCGATTCTTTTACTAGTAGCGCTCATCGGAGCCGCTATGCTGGTGAGAAGGAGGACGGACGTTTGATTACTCTGCATCATTATTTGTTAGTCAGTGCGGCGCTGTTTTCTTTAGGCATCATGGGAGTCTTGACGCGCAAGAATGCGGTCAACGTTCTTATGGGAATCGAGCTAATTTTGAACTCGGCCAACATCAATTTGGTCGCGTTCTCCCGATATAGCTCAAACGGCATTGACGGACAAATCTTCGCCATAATCGTCATTGTGGTGGCTGCATCGGAAGTGGCTGTAGCCCTGGCGATGGTTTTGACCATGTATCGACTGCTAAAAACCGTAAATCTGGACCAAGCCGACACCTTGAAGAGGTAAATGCCTTTATGCTAATGGACAACTTGCAAAGTCTGCGCTACTTCTATCCGGAATTGACTCTAATCGTCGCTATGCTGGTTGTAGTCATCGTCGATATTTCCTTCAACCGCCTCCGCAACGTCCTGAACCCATTGCTTACGATTGCGGCTCTCCTGATTGCCGCCTATTTCACGGCCTATGTGAATCACGGGCAGGAAGCCAATCTGTTTCTGGGTATGCTGGCTTTGGATAGCTTTGCGCAATTCTTTAAGTTGTTTTTGTTACTGGCTGCGCTTCTGGTGGTTCTGGGGTCCCTACATTCTGAAGAGCTGTTACAAGTTCACCAGGGAGAATTTTTCGCCTTGCTGCTGGCAGTGACCTTAGGGATGCTCCTCATGGCCAATTCGATCAATTTGGCCATACTCTATCTCTCCCTGGAATTGGTTTCCTTGACGTCTTACATCATGGTGGGCTATTTGAAAGGGGACCGGCTCTCTAACGAGGCTTCCCTGAAATATATCTTATTCGGCGCCATCTCCACGGGCTCCATGTTGTATGGATTTTCTCTCATTTATGGAATGACTGGAAGCTTGAACCTCTACACGATTCGAGATGCATTCCTCAGTCAGGGGGTTCAAGGATTTGACCAGTTTACGATCCTTTTGGCCCTTGTATTAACATTGGCGGGTTTCGGTTTTAAGACGGCTGCTGTGCCTTTCCATTTTTGGTGCCCTGATGTCTATGCAGGGGCGCCAACGCCGGTGACTGCTTTTCTCTCAGTAGCTCCCAAGGCCGCTGGTTTCGCCATTCTGGTGCGGTTCCTTTTCAGCGGCATGACCCAGACCTCGGGAAGTGAATGGGGATTGGTCAACGGCATTAATTGGCCACTGGTTTTGATTGGGATTTCCGTCTTAACCATGACCTTGGGAAACATCGCCGCTCTGACTCAGAATAATCTGAAGCGGATGCTGGCTTATTCCAGCATCGCCCATGCAGGTTATATCTTGATGGGGTCGGTCGTCTTAACTGGAGAAGGGCTCAAGTCGATGCTCATTTACATGTTCGTTTATCTGTTCATGAATCTGGGTGCCTTCCTGGTCGTGACTATCATTTATAACAGTGACAGATCTTTCGAAATTGGTGATTACCATGGGATGTTTAAGCGCGCCCCCTTTCTGACCTTTGCCATGGGCGTTTTTATGCTGTCTCTGACCGGCATTCCTCCCTTTGCCGGATTTTTAGGAAAGTTATACGTTTTCCTCGCCGTGATCGAGAAGGGACTTTTCTGGTTTGCCGTGGTGGGAACGCTGAACGCAGCGGTCGCGGCCTTTTACTACATGCGGGTCATAAAAGCCATGGTCCTTGAAGAAGGAAACGGGAAAACCGCTCCCTTGCATGTCTCCTTCTTGAATCAAGCTCTGTTGGTAGCCTTACTCATCCCCAACCTCATTCTGGTCGTCTTCTGGAACCCCATTGAGCGCTGGACCGCCTCCTCGGTCAAGCTTTTCAGCGGCTTGTAGTCTGGGTTGTCTTTTCTGGGCTCAAGCCCGAAACCAGACTTCAATCCTGCGGAAAAAAGTGACCCACATTTGATGTGGTCGAGGTACTGTTGGCTGTAGGCTGCGGTCTCGAGTTGAAGTTAGCTTACGTCGGCAGGCCGATGCGGCGCAGCAAATCCTGGA
>QHZQ01000306.1 GCA_003224725.1 Acidobacteriota bacterium
TCACCCACCGTAATTCCTGCGGCTACAACGGCCAATTTGTCATTGGCGCCCGACCGGAGCGTCTTGCTGCCCCCAATTTCAAAAGATTCCTGATTAGGGAAGAGAACAGGTGACTTGGGTCGGCTAGTTCGAATATAAACTATACCTCGATGCTCGGCTGCTAGTGCCACCAATCTCTCTGTGGACACGGCATCACTTGGATAAAGCACTACCGAGTTGGGAATAGCCCGAAACATAGCCAAGTCTTCTAGCGCCATCTGGGAAGGCCCGTCTTCTCCGATAGAGACGCCGCAGTGGGATCCCACGCATTTAATGTTAGCTCTAGAAATAGCGGCCATGCGAAGGTGGTCCATGGCTCGGCCGAAAAACGCGCCAAAGGTGGAGACAAAAGGAACCTTACCGCGATTCGCAAGTCCTACTGCCACACCCACCATGTTTTGTTCAGCAATGAACCCCTCAAAGAACCGGTCGGGATACGATTTCATAAATTTTTCAGAAAAAGTGGAATTTTTGGTGTCACCGTCGATGGCAACGACACTCGGATTGGCCGCCCCAATTTTGATCAAGGCAGTCCCGTAGGCTTCGCGCGTGGCGACATTTTCACCTAGTTCATATTGGGGAGAAGCAATCGCGTGTCTGGGGGGCCTTTCTATTGCTGGTGTATCAGTGGGTTTCATGATCTGAATCGGCCAAGAGGCTCCGTTCACAGGAAGCTCCTTCAGCGCCTTTTCGATTTCTTCCCCTTTCTTGAGTGGCTTCCCATGCCAGCCGTCTTTATCTTCAACAAAAGATACCCCTTTGCCCTTTCTGGTTCGCGCCAGGATGACCGTGGGCCGACCCTTTACCTTCTCCGCTTCCTGGAAGGCCTTCAAGATCTCCTCGAATTTGTGTCCGTCTATGACGATCGTATGCCAACCAAAGCCACTGAATTTTTTCTGATAAGCTTCACTGCGGGATCCATACATGGTTTCTTGGCTCTGTCCCAGACGGTTAACATCAATGATGTTGACCAGATTATCTAACTTGTAAAAAGCCGCCAGCGCCGCCGCTTCCCAAACTCCACCCTCTGCGCTTTCGCCATCACCCATCAGCACGAAAGTACGATAGTCCAAATTATCGAGAAACTTGGCATTGAGAGCCAGCCCCACTCCGACTGAAAGGCCCTGCCCCAAGGAGCCGGTTGCCACTTCGACCCACTTGCAGCGCGGAGTCGGATGACCTTCCAGTTCGCTGTCAATGCGACGCAGGGTCAGTAGTTTTTCTACCGGGATCGCTCCAGCTTCAGCCCAAGCGGCGTAAAGAACCGGCGCGGCATGGCCTTTGGAAAGAATGAAGCGATCATTATTAGGATTGTGAGGATTCTGTGGATCGTAGCGCATCACGTGGAAAAACAGGGTAGCCACGAGATCCGCTGCGGACATGCAGGAAGTGGGATGCCCGGACCCCGCTTCGGCCGTGGACCGAATCGAGTGAATACGTAAGCGGGTTGCTTTGTCGTGCAATGCTTCAAGGAGCTGGTCTTTTGTCATGAAAACCTCTTAAAAGAAAAATGCCAATCCAAAAAAGTTTATCATCCTCCGGTTCCGAGAACAAAAGCAAATGTCATAGGCAGAAGTCCATGCTACGTCGGTTGCCAACTAGTCCATCAAGCCGCTGAGAACAACACATTATCTTTCCAATTTAGATCGAAGTGATCCATCTAGAAGACAAATGCGAACAAAACGGGCAGTCCCATCATAGATTCACTGACATATCTAATAGTTGACCTGAGAAACCTGGAGGACAAAGTGTCGGACCAGGTGAAATCATTTGAAGACATTTTGTCCGAATTAGTGCTTTAGCCCAACAATGCTTAAGCTGAGGTCAATCACAAAGTCACGTTGCGGCAGAGGGATAGGGCATGGTAAGGCATGCCACCGATTTTTGGTAAGCCACGTGCTGCTATTATCTGCTGAATGGGAGTTTAATTTATGAAGTCTATGTCAATCTCTGCTAGGGTCTACATCATTTCCACAGCGATATTGGGCTTTGCAATAATTGGGCACGCGATTCTCCAATGGGAGTCACAAGACCTCGCACGCTTCTTCAGCTATTTCTTTATCGCGATACTGGCTTCCACATTGAAAGTAATCCTGCCGGGCATTACCGGCAGCATGTCAGTGAACTTTCTTTTCATCCTCATAGGCATCTTAGACCTAAGTTTTCCTGAAACCATCGTGATTGGTTGCACTGCTACAATGGTCCAATGCGTGTGGAAAGCCCTGACACGACCCAAGCCTGTTCAGTTGGTCTTCAGTGTTTCCGGCATGGCCATCGCCATTGCGGCTTCCGATTTTGTTTATCATTCCCACCTCGCCCAACTTCCAGGTATTAATCTACCGGTTAGGTTGGGGTTGGCCGCCTGCACTTACTTCTTAACGAATACGATTCAGGTGGCAGTTGTTATTTCTATGGTAGAGAAAAAATCGGTCAAGAAGGTTTGGCAAGAGTGTTATTTCTGGTCTTTCCCCTATTATCTGCTAGGAGCCGCCATAGCCGGGCTTCTCAGTGCTTTGAATCGAAGCCTGGGGTGGCAAACTTCCCTGCTAATCCTGCCTGTTATCTATTTCATTTACCGCTCTTACTGCTTGTACCTGGGGAGACTGGAAGGGGAAAAAATGCATGCCCAGGAAATGGCTGACCTGCATCTTCGCACGATTGAAGCTCTGGCGTTGGCGATTGACGCTAAAGACGCAACAACTCACGACCATTTGCGGCGGGTTCAGGTCTATGCCCTAGAAATTGGCAAGGAGCTAGGGATGAGCGAAAGAGAGCTAGAAGCCCTGCGCGCGGCTGCCTTGTTGCATGACATTGGAAAACTCGCGGTGCCGGAGCACATCATTTCAAAGCCGGGCAGGCTAACGCCTGAAGAATTTGAAAAGATGAAAATTCATCCAGTCGTTGGGGCAGAGATACTTGAGCGGGTTCAGTTCCCCTACGCAGTAGTGCCGATAGTGAGGTCCCATCATGAAAAATGGAATGGAAACGGTTATCCCCACGGTCTCAAAGGGGAAGAGATACCCCTGGGCGCGCGCATTCTAGCGGCGGTTGATTGTCTGGATGCCCTTTCCGCCGATCGCCAATATCGACGCGCCTTGCCGCTGGGGCAAGCCATGGAGCAGGTCGCCCGTGAAGCAGGAGCAGACTTCGATCCGCGCGTGGTGGAGATTTTACAGCGGCGCTATGTCGAACTAGAGCATATGGCAAAAGCTAATCCCATTGAGCTAGCGAAGTTGTCAACAGACGTAAAAATCGAGAGAGGGCAGGCGCCTGCGACAGGTTTCGAGAATACCGGGAAGTCGGTGCACACTGGTATGGGCGCTGATTCTGTGGACTTTCTTTCCTCCATCGCAGCGGCCCACCAAGAAGTCCAAATCCTTTTCGAGCTAACCCAAGATTTGGGCAATTCGCTTAGTTTGGACGAGACCCTTTCGGTTCTGGCAGTTCGGCTAAAGAAAATGATCTCTTACGACTCTATTGCTATTTACTTGCTGCGCGAGAACAAGTTGCTGCCCGAGTATGTAAACGGTGAAGATTCCCGCCTGTTCTCATCGCTGGAAATCCCATTAGGCCAAGGGCTCTCAGGCTGGGTGGCGGAAAACCAAAAGCCAATCATCAACGGCAACCCATCCGTAGAATCGGGTTATCTGAACAATCCCAGCAAGTGCAGTACGTTACAGTCAGGCTTGGCCGTCCCTCTAGAGGGACTCAACGGTGTGGTAGGAGTACTCTCCTTGTATCGTGGAGACAGGGACGCGTTTATGAGAGATCATCTGCGGATACTGCAGGCTGTCAGCCCCAAGTTAGCGCAATCAATAGAGAATGCATTGAAGTACCGGCAGGTAGAAAGATCTGCCACTACTGACGCACTTACGGGCCTACCCAACGCTCGGTCACTCTTCCTGCACTTAAATAGCGAGTTAGCCCGCTGCAAACGACAAAGTGTTGCTCTTGCAGTTCTGGTTTGTGACCTGAATGGTTTTAAACAAGTCAATGATCGTTTCGGTCATTTGGAAGGAGACAAGGTCCTGCGGCTAATCGCACGAGATTTTAGGGCGACTTGTCGGCCATACGACTACGCGGCGCGCATGGGCGGAGATGAGTTCGTCTTGATTTTGCCGGGAGTCAAGCCAGAAGAGTTGGAAGTTATAGTCCAACGCCTGTGTCACCTGGTTGTTGTAACAGGACTGGAGGTGTGCGGGGAGAAACTGCTGTCTTTGAGTGTGGGTGAAGCCTACTATTCGGAGAAGTCAGCCACCGCTGAGCACTTGCTTGCAGAAGCGGACCGTCGGATGTATAAGGTTAAACATAGACACTATTTGGGCAGGGAATCCGCGATGGACTTCTCAACATTCAATTGCGAGAAGGCGACAATCCAATAGCACAATATTCATCTTTCGTGAACGAGTTTGAGCTCTTCCATATATTTAATCACTCCTAAATCGCATCTGATGCCTACTGCATAGAAATCCCCCTCCGGTGTAACATCTTGTGGGGCACCCTTTGATCGATTGATCCATGGATATCCCTCTCCAACGAGCTATGACTTGAAAACCAAATAGCTGCTAAAGCCTTTGATCACCCAGCCGATAGTCCTATTGTATGTGGTTACACCGAGTCATAAAGCATCTGTTGGCAATTCTTAGCATCATGCTCTTGGGAGGGCTTCTGGGTGCCACCCTTGTGCGCGTGGCCCCTGGCTTTGGGGTTGATGAGCAGGAGCTGGATACTCGTCTGAGTGAAGAAAGTGTCCAGTCTCTGCGCCTATCTCACGAAGAGGGAAAAAACATCTTTCGGTTCTACGGCCACTATCTGGCCAGCTTGTTCCAAGGGAATCTTGGGATCTCGCGGTCCCTGGGTCGTCCTGTAGCAGAATTGTTGGTTGACCGCACTCCCGTTACCTGTCGCTCCGTTGTTATCGGTCTAATAATCGCTTGGCTTCTCCGGCTCACGCTGTAAGTCGCCAATCTATGAATTGTCCTCCACGTTTGTGAGTGGCATCTTCCTGTGTCTCCCATCGGCAGCCCTCGCTTTACTATTTCTATTCATCGACGGGCCGGGTCCGTTGGCGATTGGTTTAATGATATTTCCCCGAGTGTTTCGCTATGCCCACAATGTTTTCCTTCAAGCTAACTCAATGGCGCACATCGTGGCAGCCAAAGCCAGAGGTCTCCGAGCCTTTCGTGTTTTCTGGTGGCATATAATGCCGCCAGCAGTTCCTCAAATCCTGGCGTTGGCAGGAGTTTCAGTCAGCACGGCCTTCGGTGTCGCCATTCCTATCGAGGTGATTTGTGACTCTCCGGGGATCGGCCAGCTTGCCTGGCAGGCCGCTTTAGCACGTGATCTCCCTTTGCTTGTGAATCTGACTCTTTTGGTCACTCTTACTACTTTGTTAGCAAATCTCAGCTCCGATTTGGCGATCATGGCTTGTAGAGCGCAGCAGCAATGAAAACGATACGGATCTTCGCCTTCTGCATCCTGGCCTTTGTTTTCTTGGCGTCCTTGCTGGCAGAGTTTATCGCTCCGGCCTCCTACGCGACACAGTTCCGCCGCTCGCCTAATACGCTGCCCTCCCAACAATTTCCGTTAGGAACCGACGAATTGGGGCGCGATCGGCTTTCACGGCTGCTTTACGGGACTCGTATCTCCTTACTACTTGCACCGGCGGCCGCCCTTCTCTCCACCCTAGGTGCCGCATTAATTGGTGGCGCGGCCGGTTATTGGGGAAATTGGTGGGAAAAAATCGCTGTCGCTCTGAGTGATCTTTTCCTTTCTCTTCCCTGGCTATTTCTTCTCCTGACCGCCCGGGCGATGTTGCCGCTAAATGTCTCTCCTTTGACTTCTGTGATTATTACATTCAGCTTGCTGGGTTTGTTGGGATGGGGGGCTCCGGCACGGGTAATCCGATCTGGAGCGGGATCTCTTCGAACTTCTGACTTTGTCCTTCAGGCCAGGGCAAATGGTTGTCGAGGGAGACGAGTCTTTCTGATACAGGTTCTGCCCAATCTAAAGCCACTGTTATTCGCCCAATTCTGG
>QHZQ01000307.1:0-4992 GCA_003224725.1 Acidobacteriota bacterium
GGTTGGCCGTATTCAAAGAGTTGAAAGAGAAAGGCGGCGCGACTACGACGAATTGGAAGGGCTGCTGCTGAATCTTCTGAGAGAACTGAAACGCAATCAGAAGAAGGGCCGAGGGTTCTTCGCGCCAGGAGTCGATCGCGAGACCGTGCTGAAGGCTCGTGAGAGCCTCATCTCATGTCTTGAGGCCTTCAAGGTCAAAGCCGATGCCGACCTGGCCGCTCTCCTCAAGGCCGAGCTACAGGGCCTCATCCAGCGGTATGAAGAGCTAAAAGCCCGGTCCGGCACCCTCGACTTTGTCGATTTGCTGATTCGGGCCAGGGACCTGATTTGTAACAATGAGGGAGTCCGTGGCTATTTCCAACAGCGGTTCTCTCATATTTTTGTAGACGAGTTTCAGGACACCGATCCCTTGCAAGCTGAGATCCTGTTGCTGCTGTCGTCTGACGATCCCACAGAGAAGAATTGGCGAAACGTTCATCCAGTGCCAGGGAAACTGTTTCTGGTCGGAGACCCGAAGCAGTCCATCTATCGATTTCGAAGGGCAGACGTCCTGTTGTACCTCGAGGTCAAGCAAGTCTTGATGCAAGCAGGTGTGCGACTGCTTTACCTCAGCCAGAGCTTCCGGGCAGTGCCTGCGATCCAGCAGTTGGTGAATGCCGCTTTCGAATCGGAAATCAACGGTGACACCGTCAGCGGCCAGCCCGAGTACGTTCCCCTTGAACCGTTCCGCCCTGCTCACGAAACCCGACCCAGCATTGTTGTCCTTCCAGCGCCACGACCCTATGGGGTGTACGCTGTAACGAACGACGCCATCGAACGCTGTCTTCCAGACACCGTGGCGGCGTTCATACACTGGCTGGTCGAAGAAAGTGGTTGGCGGATTTCGAGCCCGGGAAATGCTGGAGAGTCAATCCCAATTGCGGCCAGCCACGTGTGCGTTTTGTTTCGACGCTTCATCAGTTGGGGCGACGACGTGACTCACGCCTACACGCGGGCTTTGGAGGCGCGCGGTATCCATCATGTTCTGGTGGGTGCCCGGTCATTCCATCAGCGAGAAGAAGTGGAGACCCTACGGGCAGTTCTGAACGTGGTGGAATGGCCGGATGATGAGCTTTCCGTCTTTGCCACGCTGAGAGGTTCTCTGTTTTGGGTTCCGGACGGACTGCTTCTCCGGTTTCGCAATGAAGTGGGGAATCTCCATCCTTTTCGTCCTTTGCCCGATACTCTGCCGGAGGAGCTAAAAGTGGTTGGCAGTACGCTTCAGGTATTGGCCCATCTCCATCGGCAACGTAACCACCGTCCGATGGTGGAGACAATTCATGAGATCCTGGAGTTGACCAGGGCCCATGCTGGATTTGCTCTTCGGCCTGCGGGCCACCAGGTTCTGGCAAACCTGCAGAGAATTTGTGACATGGCGCGAAGCTTTGAGATCGGCGGAGGCATTTCGTTCCGAGGTTTTGTCGAGCAGTTGGAGAAGGAAGCTGAAGGACCTGTTTCGAATGAAGCGGCAGTCCTTGAGGAAGGAGTCGAGGGGGTCCGGCTCATGACGGTGCACAAAGCCAAGGGGCTGGAATTTCCAGTGGTGGTGCTGGCGGACATGGCCTGCAAGCTGTCGTCGGGGAAGCCGGACAGGTACGTGGATGCCGAACAAGGACTGGCGGCGACCACCCTCCTGGGCTGCGCTCCCTGGGAACTGAGGGACCACGAGGATGTCGAACTCCGAAGGGATGAAGCGGAAGGTGTTCGGATTGCCTACGTGGCAGCGACACGGGCCAGGGATTTGCTGGTCATTCCGGCCATCGGCGACGGCGCCAGGGAAGGCTGGCTGAGGCCTCTGAACAAGGTGATCTATCCTCCCCGGACGCAGTGGCGGGAATCGGAAGGTGCCACGGCATGCCCCAAGTTTGGAGAAGCCACAGTCCTGGAGCGACCCAACCCGGGAGAGCCGGAATGCTCGGTCAAACCCGGCCTGCATAAACCTGAAGCCGGTGAGCATCAGGTCGTGTGGTGGGATCCGGCGGTCCTGAAGCTCAACGTCCAGGCCAATTTCGGGCTGCGACAGCAAGAAATCCTGGCGGAAGATACAGACGGGAGTCTGTCCCGGGCCGGATTGGAAAAATACCAGAAGTGGAAAAGCGGGCGAGAAGCGCTCCTGCAAAGCGGACGTGAGCCCCAGTTCGAGGTAACAACCGTAACCCAGGCTCGTGCTCTTCGTGAGCCTCCTCAGCCCGGAAAGATCCAGGTTGAGATCCTGAAAAAGCCTGATGGGCGACCCACGGGAACGCGTTTTGGGACGCTGGTCCATACAGTTTTGCGAGACGTCGACCTGGGAGCGAAGCAAGACGCAGTCACGCGACTGGTACAGCTCCATAGCCGGCTTCTCGGAGCCACTGAGGAAGAAGTGAAAGCCGCTGTAGAAGCCGTGGTGAGCGCCTTGGACCATCCACTCCTGAAACGTGCTGCCGCCGCGGGCCGGTGTCACCGGGAATTTCCCCTCATTATCAAAGTCAACAAGAAAGAAATCGTGGAAGGAACCATAGACCTGGCCTTCGAGCAGTCCGGTCGATGGATCGTCATCGACTTCAAAACCGACCTCACATCCGGAAACCAGGCTGTCTATCAATGCCAACTGGAATGGTATCTCTACGGGTTAACATGGATCAGCAAGCAATCAGCCGAGGGCTGGTTGCTTGGAATATGAACGTGCAAGGCTGTTTCGCTGAGCGCGTGCGGAAACCGGATGAAAGTGGCGGCACACTACCAGCGTCTTCGGAACGCGAAATAGACGGAAAGAAACTCCTACGGTAGTGGCCGCCAGTTGTCGGAGCACTTCGGCATTGCCTGGCTGAAGGGCGAGCGCGCGGTCGAAGAAAGGCAGGGCGTCACGAAACCTTTTTTGCGAATGGCGCATTCGCCCTAAGAAATAGTTAGGAGCATAAAGAGACGGGTTCAGCTTTAGAGCACACTGAAACTCTTCTTCAGCAGGTTGGTATTTTTTCTGCAGGTAATAGGAGAGACCCAGATTGCTCCTCAGCTCGGCGACATCTGGCATCGAGCGCACTAGTTCGAGGTATTCGAGCTCCGCCGCTGCATAGTCGTGTCGTTGCATTGCCTCTCCGGCTGCCTTGGCATGACGCTGTTGAGCCAGCTCATCCGGGGTTTGGGCGAAGGCGGAAGGAAGCCACAGAGGCACAGAGACACAGAGAAGCAAGAGGACCAATCGACCACCACAGACGGGATTCGGGTCGGCCCGCAGACTCAATTGATCTCCAGATTCGGATCTACATGCATTGGCGCGTTATATGAATCAAAACGCGACTTTTGTTTTTGTTGTTTTGGTAGCCACGGTCAGCAGCTTTTGCTGACCGTGGGTTTTTCCCCACGTTGCACCGTAGCTCCTGCCACTGGAACGGCGTCCATCCCGACATCCCACCCTCATCGCTGGCGGTTCATCTGCGTTTATCTGCGTTCCCTACTTTTTGTCTGTGTCTCCGTGACTCTGTGGCTTTTCCCTGGTGCTGGTTCGAGCTGAAGGCCCGTGGCCGATGATTCCTTGGCCTTCGCGGATGGTCAGAATCTCGTCTGCCCTGAGATTCTCCAGCACGTCGACTGTTCCGCCGGGCCAGCGAAGCTTTAACCGATCCACTGTCGAAGCCGTTGCCAAGCCGAAATGCGCTCGGAGGTCATTTTGAGACTGATAACTGGAACCGGCTTTGACTTCCCGAATCTGTGCGGCGGCTTGACGCGGCTTTGTGGGTGGCGGCTTGACACCACCGCTGGCAGGGGTTCGAGTCAAGAGCTGTCCCCAACGAGCTTGCCTGCGTCAAGCCGTTGCTACCAAGGCGCCGTCAGACCAGCGCACTCCAAAGAGCCGCCTGCCCCTTGCCAACAACTCTCCTGCTCCCGTCCTGATCTTCGTTACCGAGACATTGCAACAGGGTTCGCAGCCACCTCCCATGAGTGATTGGGTTGAATTCGGAAATGCAAAGTGCTAAATTGCCCGGCGGAACCAGCGAGGAAATAATGCTTTTCGGTTCCTTGTCCATGCGAAGTGTTCCAGAATAGACTTCATGAAAGCACTGATACTGGCTGGAGGAGAAGGGACGCGATTACGTCCGTTAACACTGCACACGCCCAAGCCCATCGTCCCCGTGGCCAACATTCCTTTCTTACGTTACCAGCTTGAGTTGCTGCGCAAGCATGGGATCGATGACGTCATTTTGAGTCTCTCTTATCAACCGGACAAAATCGAAAAACTGTTGGGAGATGGATCTAACTTTGGGATTCGTCTTGAGTACGTCGTGGAGTCGTCTCCACTGGGTACGGCCGGCGCTTTTAAGAATGCCGAACCTTTCTTGAGCGAAACCACTCTTGTCTTTAACGGTGACATTCTTTGTGAATTGGATTTAGCTGAGGTCATCCAGCATCATCAATCCAGTAAGGCTGCAGCCACGCTGGTATTGACACGCGTGGAGAATCCTTCCGCCTACGGATTGGTCGAAACGGAAAAGAATGGCAAGATCACCCGCTTTTTGGAAAAGCCAGGCGCCAACGAAATTACCTGCAATACCATAAACGCTGGCACCTATATCCTCGAACGGGAAGTTCTCCAGTCCATCCCGGCAGCCCAAAACTATTCCTTCGAGAGAGGACTATTTCCGTCATTGCTCCGGGATCGGAGGCCGATGTATGCTTACCTGTCCCAGGGTTACTGGATCGATATTGGGACTCCTCAGAAGTATCTTCAGGTTCATCAGGACATCTTGCATAAGCGCTTCCTCCCTCCCGTCGAGCTTGCTAATTCTATGGCGCAAGCTAGCTCGCGGCAGTCCACCAGAATTTCAAAGAATGCCCAGATTGACGCTAACACTTTGATGGCTCCAGGAGTGGAAATTGGGGAGGGAGCTAGAATCGTTTCTTCCTCAATAGGAGAAAATTGTGTCATTGGAAATCACGCGACAATTGATGGTTCGGTCATTTGGCCTGGAGTCA
>QHZQ01000307.1:5098-7188 GCA_003224725.1 Acidobacteriota bacterium
AGCGAAGTTACCAAGTAGCAGAGATTGAGGGCGCAGTGACATCGATAAATTTTGGAACCGATGGCTGGCGGGGTGTCATCGGTCGGGATTACACGTTCTCGAATGTAGAGGTTGTCTCGCAAGCCATTGCGGATTATGTTAAGTCACAAAGATTACCCTCCCGGGAGCTGCTAGTCGGATACGATACCCGCTTTTTGGCCAACCAATTTGCCCTGCGTGTGGCCGAGGTATTGGCAGGGAACGGTTTCCAGGTTGGCTTGATGGATCGGCCGTTCCCCACACCCTACGTTTCTTACGAGGTGAAACGCCGAAGTCTGGCTGGTGGCGTGATGGTCACCGCGAGCCATAATCCCCCCGAGTTTGGTGGCATCAAGTTCAAAGCTCCCTTTGGGGGATCAGCGACTCCTGCAATTGTCAGACAAATCGAGGGACTCCTCTTCCTCAAGCCCGTTCAGCGCCTTTTGGAAGGAAGAACGCAGAAGCCTGCAGCCATCACCCAAGTTTCTCCGGGAAGTGAGTATTTCGACCATATCAAGTCTCTAATCCGGTTTGACGCTATCAAGCGGGCCAGCCTCAAGGTGGTGGCGGATTCAATGCACGGGACAGCCAACGGCCTTTTGCCGCAAATCTTAAAAGACCACGGAATCGATTGCATCGCGATTCGAGAAAAAGCGGACCCACTTTTTGGCGGCGTTTTTCCAGAACCCATGGAAGAAAACCTCGGCGCGCTGCGATCCTCCATCTTTGAAAACCGGGCGGACCTTGGCCTGGCTACTGACGGTGATGCAGACCGTCTAGGCGTTATGGACGCCCTGGGCAACTACGTGAACACGCACCAAATTTTGGCTCTGCTTATTTTGCATTTGGTTCGCAACCGCCATTGGACAGGTGAAGTCGTGAAAACCTTTTCTCAGAGTGTGCTGGTCGAGAGAATCTGCCAGAAACTGTCTCTGCAATACCGTGTGGTTCCTATCGGCTTCAAAAACATCGCAGACCTCATGTTAAAAGAGGACGTTCTAGTCGGCGGCGAGGAGAGCGGTGGAATTGGTATCAAAAATCATATTCCGGAACGAGACGGGATTCTTATCAATCTCCTCATGCTGGAAGCGGTGGCTCAAAGCGGCAGGAGCTTGCGTGAGATGGTTTTGGAGGTGTGGCGAGAGTTTGGTGAGTTTCATTTTGAACGCAGAGATTTACATATTCCTTTTAAGGTGGGCCAAAGTCTGGTGCAGCGGTTGAAAGAAAAGCCGCCAAAGGAATTCGCAGGTCTGCCTCTCATGAGGGTAGATACTTTAGACGGAAGCAAGTTGGTGTTTCAAGACGAAAGCTGGATTCTCTTCCGCCAGTCAGGGACAGAGCCGCTGCTGCGGGTCTATTGCGAAGCCGGAACCCACGAAAAGGTGAACCAGCTCATGGAGGAAGGAAACAGGCTGGCAGATAATGAATCGTTCTAAATTGTGGATTTCCAGAAGGAGCCGCCCATGCTGCCGCGACGGAGCCACCAAGAAATGAAAATTATTCCCCCTTCTAAAGGGGGTGCAGGGGGATGTCCTGTGGTGAACGTGGCGCTGGAACCCCGAACGAGCCCCCCCTACGCGCCCCTTAATAAGTTTAATAAGGGGGATTCTCAGAGGAGCCATCCATGCCGCGGTGCGGCACCACCAAGGATGAAAATGTGTATTCCGCTCTTGGGAGGGGTGGAGGGGTGGGTTGTCCCGAACCGGAAAGACCCACCCCGGAAGGCTGACGCCTTCTGCCCCTCCCAGGGAGGGGATTTTCAGGAGAGTATGACGCGAAAGTGCGCAAGAACCTTCCTGATTCTTAGCTGTTTAGCCGGATGGTTGGGTCTGGTGGCCTGCGGTGTCAGTACGGGGCCAGGCCCAAATTCTGGGCCTCCCAGAGTGTATGTTACCAATGAAGCCTCGGGCGATGTGACTGTGATCGATGCGGGTACCGATCGCGTGATCTCTACAATCCCTGTGGGAAAGCGGCCCAGAGGCATTCAGGTGAGCCCAAATGGGGAGACGGTTTATGTGGCTCTGAGCGGCTCGCCTTTTGCCGGTCCAAACGCAAAAACGGAAGATCTTCCC
>QHZQ01000308.1 GCA_003224725.1 Acidobacteriota bacterium
ATAGGGGAAATAGAGCGCAGCATCATAACGCAGTTTGGAAATCAAATGTAAACCGACTTGTCGGACCATTTGCAGGGCAGCGTTATGGCCAAAGGCACCATCAAAGACAAAGTAGATCACCTGGAAGCGATCGCCGATCAACTCCAGTAAGCGCTTGATCGTCTCTTGGACAAAACGCAGATAGGGACTCAACACCACCTCGCGCCGATGCTGATTTTTGCTCCCTGGGGGGCGCCCCCGTTTCCCCTGGGACTTTGGCTTGGCGCCCTCTTGAGGGGTCTCGGGAGGCGGCGGAGCCCGTTGTTCCATCATGACCGGGTACGAGGTGCGGCGTGTGACACGCAGCAAGGATAAACTCAGAAACCCCAGTCCGGGGACTTTTTTCCCATACAGGGAGGAAAAAAACCGACCTAAGCCATGGGTCTGCTTGCCCGCTTTCGTCACGACCACGTCGTCACCGGCCATCACGATCACATCGTCTTGATCCAACAGATGGTGACGAATCACCATCCATTGCAGCATGCCCCAACTGAAACTAGTCTTGCAAAATCGTTGTACCGTCCGGTAACTACCACCTGGGCGAGCCCAGCGCGCAATGCCCCGCATCGTCACGCGTCCGGTCATCGACATCATCGCTTCCGTTATCCGACGGAGTTGGCGTAGTGTGGTAGGATTGAGACACTGGCTTAAACAAGCTAAAACGGTGATAATATCCGGCATGGGCGGGGGCTCCTCGTGTAGAGTTGGGTTGGGGAATCCATATTCTACACGGTGCTGCCGCTCTACTCCTCTCCATTTCTACACGGTGCTCAGCCATCCTATCTCATCGCCATTTTTGGCGAAGGTATTGTCATAAGGAAGAATTTTAACTGGAGGAAGACCAACTCAGGTTTTCGAAGGCCGTCTCCTTCGTGAACAACCATGATTTTTTGCAGGGCGAAAAGATCAAACAGGAGATGGCTGAGGGGTGCCGGCGACTGATCAAAAATACCACTATCTGCTGGAATTCCCTGTATCTCTCTCAGACAATCGCCCAGCAGGAAAACAGCAAGCGCCGACAGGAACTGCTGGCGGCCGTTAAGAGTAGTTTAGTGGTTAGTTGGCGCCACGTCAACTTGCATGGTGAGTACGATTCCCCCGACGAAAAGATACAGGATTCAGTCGGGTTGCACATGCTTCCAGAATTGGCGTTAAGCGTGCTCTAGAAGCGGGGAGTCAGCGAGGGTTGTGTCCTCTGTTGGCTCCTATGAAACTTTACGTACCTTTGTTCGGTTCGATCGATCTCTCGGGAACCTGGAGCCACGGCTGGTTTCGTGGCGGGAAGCGTGCCAATGCTGGCAAGCAAGAGGTCAAGAAACACAACCGACTGGTCATAATACGATATCGAAATAAAGTTCGTCACATGGCCAACCAAAATGGAACCAAGTATCCATATTAAGAACTGCCGTTCAATAGGTGCATTTTGATTGACCAGTAATGCTTTGCCGACTATGCCAAAGGCGGCAAAGATGACCCAAATAAACAGCAACATCAGCGGCAATCCTCCATATACCCCCATCATGAGATAGTGATTGGTAATATCAGTGTGGATCGCATTCGCATAAATGCCCGATGGCATCCAATGTCTGGTATAATCCGTGCCCGCCAGCCACCATTCATTCACATGTTCGATAGCCGCTTGAATCAAGGCCGCCCGATGCCATCCAGTGCTGCCTCCCGTGATGTCAATACGCGCGAGCAAATAATAGACAGGATCTTTCATGACGAGGTCTAGAGCGATAATGAGAAGCGCCGCTGCCCAACGGAACATCCGCAGATAGCGCCGCATCTTCCATAGGGCCAGAGCAGCAAGGCCTGTCAGCGCAGTCATGAATGGCCCGCTGGAGCCACTGGCAATGACGATGCCGCTTGTGGCGCACATCCCTGCCAAAGCAAGCTTGCGATCTCCCCGCCACAGAAAAAGCACCATGGGGAAACAGGTCGCCCCAACGGTCCCAGCCAGAATCGCATGGGCAAACGGACCTTGAGCCCGGAAATGTCCACTCCGAAGGCTGACCTCCACCTGAACACCACCAAACATGGCGAAACAATTATTTCCCGTCATTTTTTCCAGAAGCATCGCCACAGCTACCGGAAAAAGGAGAACACAGATGACCTTAAAAAGGTGGCAGATATCATCGAAATTCCCTATGAACACACGAAACAAGAAGTAACTTCCAAGTTCTGTCCAAACCAATCCTGAGCGGAGAATCCAAGCGTCGGAAGTATGAAAGACACTGCTGCAAACTAAGCACCCCGCCCAAAGAGTCAAGAGCCAGTCCAGATGATTAGTGCCGCCACTAATTCGCTCGCCCTTTAGGATTACACGCACAAAGCCGACAGCGATCAGTATTCGGATTACTGGGAAATGGAGCGGGCCAATCTCAAGAACCTGGCCACGGGTCATGTACGCCACCCCCATGAGAAGGGAAGCGCCGCCCAGCGCCGTGGCACAAAATACAGCAAGATGCCGGTGGTCAGCGTAAACAAATATCCTGCAAAAATCATATTTTGCTCTTGATTAATCGATAAACTGTCTGCGTCCGCCAGAGGTTTTGAGTTCTTCAATAAAATTTTTCAATAGTTCTTTATGAACCTATTATACCAAAGCTCCAAAACCAAGAGCGCAAATAAATCCTTCGACTGATAGCCCATTACCTGTAGATTCGCAGAATTCTCGAATAAATTTCGTCCAAACAATTGACTGTGTAAGGTATGATCATTATGCATGATATCAAGGCAATAGCCTTTTAATTCGTTTTGTAACCATTTCTCATACGGTACCGGGAATCCGGTCTTTTTGCGACGGACAATTTCAGCAGGGATAGATTTACTGAATGCCTTTTTAAGAATGCGTTTTGTGGTTGCTCCTTTGACTTTGAAATTCGGTGGCAGGCTTGCAGCAAATTCCATGACTTTATGATCTAGAAAGGGTACCCGTAATTCCAAAGAGTTTGCCATGGAGATTTTGTCAGCTTTGATCAGCAAATCATCAGGGAGCCAGGTTTTGGAATCGATATATAACATCTGGTTTAATAAGTGTTCATTTTGTACTTTGTGAAATAACTCTTGAATTACATTTCGTGGGTTTTCGTGGTTTATGTATTCCTTGAATTCATCTGTATAAAGATATTCTTTGTTCTGATAGAAAAAGTTAAACGTTGAAGCAGTACGGCTCAGATAGTATTCTTGCAAAGGAGTTTCCAGGAAGGGAGCATATTGAGTATATCGTTGCAAACTTTGGTTACCATCTAAGGCACGCAGGAGCCGGGTAAGTGAACGGTTGAAGCATTGTCCACCACGTTTGAAGAACTGCAAGGGGAGCAGATTTCGGTAATTTGTGTTCCCTCCAAATGCCTCGGCCCCTCCCTCACCAGAAAGTAATACTTTGACATGATTTCGAGCCAGGCGGGTAACATAATACAGGGCAATCGCCGGTGGTTCACACACCTGTTCTTCCATGTGCCAAATATAATCTTCCAGAAAATCACGGAAATCTCCGGCGGTAATCGTCATTTCGTAGTGCTCAGTGCCAAAGCGTTTTGCCGCTAGTTTTGCATACGGACGCTCATCTACAAACCCCTCGCCAGCAAATCCGACAGTAAAGGATTGAATTGTCTTGTCAGTCTCTTCAACCGCATAACGCAATAGTGCGGTTGAATCGATTCCACCGCTCAACAATAAGCCGACGGGAACGTCGCTAATCATATGGTTATGCACAGTCTCTTGCATCAAATCCGAAAGGGCGAGGGCGGTGTCTTCCAGGTTTTTCCATTCTGGATTAATATCGTAACGAAGATCCCAGTATTTTTTGCATTGGATTTGACCATTCTGCACTAGCAGAAAATGTGCAGGCTTTAGTTTGAAAATATGTTTGAAGAGGGTTTCTTCGCCAGGTGAATAATAGTAGGTAAGAAAGCGGTCAATGGCTGCATAGTTGATTTCTCGATGAAAAGTTTTATCAGCCAAGAGGCACTTGATTTCAGAACCAAAAAGAAAGTTTGAATTGTAGCAGGTATAATAAAGCGGTTTTATTCCCAGACGATCACGGGCAATGAAGAGCTTCTGATCATTTTCGTCCCAAATAGCGAAGGCAAACATGCCACGTAGCCTGGAAAGGCAGTCAGTGCCATATTCCTCATATAAATGAACAATGACCTCTGTATCTGTCGCTGTTGTAAACCGATGCCCCTTATACTGCAATTCCTCCCGGAGTATCAGG
>QHZQ01000317.1:0-4811 GCA_003224725.1 Acidobacteriota bacterium
TCGCGCTTGCTTCCATCCTTGATTGAGTGCAGCTGATATGCCCCGATTCGCGGCATTACGAATTACCGTAATTCTCGGATCTTTCTCAGCTATAGACTGTACTAGAGTTGATGTTCCATCAGTGGAGCCATCATCAATAATCAATAAATCCCAATCCTTATAGGTTTGACGAAGAATGCTTTCAACAGCGGTTTGGACGACGCCAGCCTCATTATAGACCGGCATCAAAACGGTCACATGCATAAGTTCAGAAAGAATCAAACTGGAGTCTTAGGCAATTTTACGGGCCGCGACGATCGTTCCCTCTCTGTACACCTGCTCCAGCTTGCCAGCTTGCTGGAAGTAATCCCAAAATTCCCCAGAGGTAATGTGTCGCTGATACGCATGGTCGCCGTAGTAATCAAAGGTATTCGTCCAGGTAGTCTTGAAATCAGACATCAGGTCATTATAGATAGCTGTCCCACTCAAGCGGAGCAGTTTGCCGAGCCATGGAATAAGAGATAAGGCCGCGAAGTTACCGGTTAACAGTAACAACTTATAACGCTCATAGCGGCTCAAACGATTCCGTAAGGCCATATTATAGGCTTGTTTGACTCGTCCCACTAGGCGTATTGATCTAGCATAGTGAGTGGCAAGAATGACCCCTCCCGGATGCAAGACACGGCAAAGTTCCCGAACAGTTAGTGCCGAATCACGTGTAAATGGAATTACTCCCTCACAATAGACGACTCCAAATTGACTCTCAGCCAAAGGTAAGGCAGTAATGTCACCTTGCACGCCAACCCAGCCCGGATTCATGCGCAGCTTACGGGCTACGACGTCAATGGCTGAAGAGAGATCAATAGAAACCACTTGTGCACCTTGTTGCAGCAGCCAGTGCGATTGATCACCCGCGCCTGCACCTGCATCCAGGACTATCTTTCCAGCAAAATCATTTGGATTCACCTGAAACCGACTGGCCACCCGCCAGCGTAGATCCTCTTCAGACCGCATGGCGCTGTTCCACATCCATTGAAATCCAAAACTGTTAACTGTGGCTTCGGCCTGAAAATTGTTAGCTCCTCCACCAGCAGGTGGTTCCAAATCTAACGGCACCAGCCACTCGCGATAGTAATCAGCCAGTTCAGGTGTCAGGCGAACCACGCAATCCACTATGGGATAGCCATAACGGGTCCCACTAACTTTCATTGCTCCACAGATGGGCACACCTGCCGGTGTTCGCACCGAAATAAGCGGTTCGAGGGGGAAGCCACTCACCGGATCGCGCCAGTTAATACGGTCAAACAGAATGTTATTCTCCAGCATGGGCTCAGGTAAAAATCTCAAAATCCAGGACAGCCGGTTATCAAACAAGGCTACGGCCAATCGGCCGTTGAGCTAATAGCCAAGAAGGTCTCAGCTTTTGAATTTTATGAAAGAAGAAAAATACCGCATAGACCATAAGAATGCGCTCCATATCCATAATAGTATAATCAGCATACGTAAATAGAGTGAGCAGGGTTGGTATTCCGATCATGAATAGTCCTAGCGACTTGAGTGGTATTGATCGTGTGAGTAGGAGCGAGTTAATTAGGTATAGGTGCACTGAATTGAACAGAAACAAGACAACTAGGCCAAGGTAACCGAACTGCCAAATCGAGATCGCTGCCGGGCTCACTTGCACATTTCCCATACTGAAATACATACCCATTGCTCCTGCGACAAGCCTGGAGGGATGACCAAGGTAGGTTCCATCACCACTGCCTGGAACCGGTTTTGATGGCAGGAGTGCCCGCGGCACCACTGCCAGAACCGAACCCCAGTATGGTTGCCAACCTCCGGCGCCGGCCCCCATCTGCTCAACCAAAAGCGCTCCCGTGGAGAAGCTATCGAATTTAGTAACGATATTAGTCAGAAGTTCTTTTCCCGCATCCAAAGCAAAGCTCGTGTCCACAGTTTTATTTAGTTCAGAAATGATGTCTTGTATTTTCAACTCTTGATTGTTCCTAGATTGCGCGATGATAATGGCCAAGATGCCACCCACAGTGAGAGTGCCCACAGCCGAAATTGCCACAATCGACATCAATTTTCGTTTCGACCACTGTTGTGCCTGACCATAGAGAACCAGCAGAAAAAAAGGCATAATCAATATGACTCGAGATCCCAAAAGCGATTGATAGAAAACGGTCATCACTACCCAGACCAAAAGGCCGAAGTAGAGTGTGCGAGTTTGAATCCCCTTGGGCCATTTCTTCAATAAACAGGCATAACAAAAACAGGCCAAGAGATTCTGGACAAATACGAAACTTCCTAGATTATTGAAAACTTGGGTGCCCCCGGCAATCACAAGAAAAGCGTTTTGTTCGAGGTACGAACGGCCCACATAGTCTCTGGCCACAATATTAGAGGCCCAAATCCATCCAACAGCAATCAGGACAACCAGCAGTGCCAGCGAAGGGCTTACACTGGCGCGCGCGAGGTCACTGTCCATAATCATCTGAAAGTAAGGCCGCTTACGCAGAAGAAATACCAGTGTGAGCAATAGCATCAGGCTCTCGAGTATGGAGTATGAAAGAAACAAATCATAATCCACGATAGACGGAATCGTGATGCTGTCCCAAAAGAAAATAGTTATAAAATTGGGTAGAACGTACCAAATTATGACCAGGAATAGCAGGGACGTAGAAAGTACTTGAGACACACCAGGGCTGCGCATGAGCCTTGCGATTAGTAGAAGCAGAACTATCTGAAGAAGAATCGATAGGAAAGCCATTGGCTACTTCTGAGCCAGATCTAATATTGAAAGTGCCATGGTTGTTGTACAGGGGAATTGCATACTAGTGCGGCGGGTCTAAGCTTTTGTCCCAAGCTGATAATCGAGAAAATGCATTGAGAACTCTGAGTCGCGATGTTTCATCGATCATCAATAGAAGGGCAATACTGCTGCTGAAATACGCTACAAAAAATAAGCCCATATTCATTAACGAACCGGCATGACCAAGCACGATGAAAAACACAACTCCTACAACAGTTCCAATCGCAGTGGCATACAAATGCACAGGCGATATTGTCCATTTCATCGCCTGCCTGCCGATTACTATGCTCGCGACAAATAGCATGAGATATGCAACAAATGTAGAGACGGCAGCCGCCTGAAAACCCACCTTCGGAATGAAGATCAGATTCAATAATATGTTACAGGCAGCCGATCCAGCGGTGATGATGAGGTACATCAAACTTCTATCCATTAACCAAAAAGGCATGGCAGTGATGCTATTAAGACCTATTAAGGCAAAGGCAGGAGCGACCCACAAAATTATAGATGAGCCAGTCTCATATCCCTGACCTACAAAAACACCTAGAAGCACATGTTTTCCCAGGATGGCCAGCAAAGTGAATGGCACAATCAGCCACAATAAATAGCCAAAACTTTTCCCAATAAGTATCACAGCCTGAGTCGGGGCCCATGCATACCGCTGATAAATGACGGGCCAGATTAAGGCTCCAAAGAACGAATATAGCGCCATGGGAATGATCGAGGCAATCTGGTAGCTTGCCGTGTAAATGCCAGCATCATGGGCTGATACCATAGCGCCAAGCAAAGCTCGATCCGAAACACTGAGAGCCCAATTTGCTAGCCCGATCCCACAAAAAGGCCAGCTATATTTCAGTAACGAATATAAAAGCATGCCTGAAAAAAACGGCAATGGCACAGAGGAGACGTGCCCCTGGCTTGAATTAAAAAGAGTATTCCATCCGACAGAGGCAACGATGAAACTGTTCAGCATATAGGCAGTCAACACTGGCTGAAATCCCTTTCCGGCTAAAGTGACCATCAGCAAGACAAGGAGCAGCTTTCCCCACCCATCTAATAAAGACAGGAGCGCATATTCCCTTCGGAGTGTCGCCGTGTTTGCCAAGGTAATAACAGGCCCCTTAATTATTTCAGCGCACAATAGCAGCGCTCCACAGAGGATAACACTACTAATTAGCGGCAAATTGGCTAATCGCTGGAGTAATGCGAAAACTCCAAGCCCCATTACAATCAGGCCACCAAGAATTCCATAGATTGCCAATAACGTCCCATAGAACTCACGAATCCGCCCCTTTTTAACCCACTCATAAAAGAAAATCGCCCCAGGTCCAGACATCGGAACTACTGTTATAGTAAGGGCAGCCAGGATGTAACTCATCACGATGGCAACCGTACCGTATTCACTGGGAAGCAACAGGTGAGTAAGTAATCGTACACTAATCAGGGAGACCACCGGTGTCCCGGCCTGCGCAATAAATACCCAAATAATTTCCCGCAGATGCAAGCTTAGTCTGAGATGAGGGTACTCTATATAGATGCCGTCTCGATTCTGGTTAATGGATTCGGGGTGCATAACTTGAACGAATTGGAATATTCGCCGAAGATGTAACGCCGCCTTGCGAGACCACGGGGCGGCTCGCATGGGTACTTATTGCCCCACAAACTGCAAACCACACCGCATTGGCAGGGATGTGCAAATTAAAGTCGACAAAACTGTGGACAAGCAAGCCGCAGCAGCTCAGCCCTGCCCCCAACCGAATCCAGGCCGCTTCGCCTTTCAACTGCTGGCGTAAGTTTCTAAACGCCAGGCGAAAGAATGTGATCAGTGCCGTTAGAATCAACAGCCCTCCGACCAGTCCGGTTTCTACCAGGGCCTCCAGATAATCATTGTGGGCATGATCCGTCACGAGATCGCTCGGAGAACTTTGATATTGGGGGTAAACAGTCTCAAGGCTTCCTAATCCGATGCCCGTCCATGGAGCGTCCGGGAAAATACGAATACAGTCTCGCGCAATAT
>QHZQ01000317.1:4848-9529 GCA_003224725.1 Acidobacteriota bacterium
TGAAATATCAAAAGGGGCGACCCAGAAGAAGAACAGGGCCGCCGCCGTGACTCCCAGCGACGCTATCCGGGTGAGATTTCGCCTGCCCTGCCTGCCGGCGTACTTTAATAGAATGATGGTCAGAATCGATATTTCGATTAGCAGAGCAATAAGCCCACCCCGCGAACCGGAAAGCAGCAGCGAGACAATCGGGATTGAAGCAGCAAAGGAAAGCAAAATTCGGCGTGGATCATTTTCTGGACGAGAAAGAATATAGGTGATGGCAATTGGTATCAGCATTTCCATCAAACCTGCGTAGTGGTTGTGATTGACGTAAGGGCCGAAGGTATAACCTGGCGAGTCGATGATCCAGTAAATCCGGTTAGCGCCCGTGAAGAACTGGAGTATGGCGAATAATCCCAACCAGAAAGCAAAGACGACAACCGTACGGCCGAATCGAAGCAAAGTCCTGTCAGAACCAAGGGTCCATAATTGTCCTGCAAGAAAGAAAAAAATGATGTCTGTTAGCAGTTTGATGAGAGATTCGCGGGTGCCGATGGGATCGAGGGTGCAATGAGCAAAGTATTGAATTACGCCAAGCCCAAGGAAGACCAGCACCGGCAGATAGAGCGGGGACCAGCTCAAGCTCAATAGTCTTCTCTGAACCGCTCCGATGGCCCATAGCAGAAGGATGGCAAGGGCTAAAAGTGTGAGGGATGCCCAGGCCCATGTTTCGACGGCGCCAAAGGCAAGCGGCGCAGCCAAAAGAGTTGCTCCAAGTAAAAAACGAGCCGTCGAGAACCAGAGTGACCCAACTTGTTTTCCAGTTGCCTCAGCCTGAAGGAAAACGGGGACAGGGGCGGCTCTTGCGGATGGGGATAGCAAAATTACAACGTTCAATCAATTCCCCCGGGACAGTTACGGGCTCAAGTCGTTGGCTTGCCCTGAACGCCTAGCACGATTAGGGGATCGAACCTGACAAGGATTTTGGGTCTATTGGACTCAAGGCTGTTAATGAGACTTCGTCCAACCAGAAGCGTCCAGTAATTTCGCTTGGAAAAGTTCGGCTGCGTTCTCGCCAGACTGAGACTCGTATAAACTGTGTTTTCGCTCCCGTCATAAACTCTAAACTGAACGGATGCCAGCAGGTGGTACCCACGGTCACCTCGCTTCGAGCATCTAGGCAAGTGGGGCAGGCCGGATCCACGACACGCAATCGCGGTCCGCTGTCGGAAGTAATTGCTTCAGAACGGGCATACGCCGTCAGCAGATAGTGATTACTGGCACCGACCGGGACGATTTGATAGAGCGGTTCATATTCATCATTCTGCTTCACCGTGAAATCCAAAGATAAGCAGCCCTGGTTTTGGTAAGGCAGGATGTTTGAGAAGTCGAGCGAGAGGTACGGCAAAGCCCGGTAGCGCCAATCAAATCCTGCGTTCAGCGGGGGTTGCTCGAAACCTCCGTCAAATAACAAATTACCGTGGTTCTCCGTCGTTGACATCCGCACAATTCCCAAATGTTCCAGGTCTTGCCACACGCTAACAGCTTCTGGAGTTCGGCCAAGATCAATCAGGCGCTCCAGGTAGGGTTTCACAAGCGAAAGGGAAAAGACATACGAACTGGATGCCACCTGCTTCCAGACCTTATAGGCAAACTCAAGATCACCCTGGGCGCTCAAGAAATCTATATAGGCCAACTTCGGCTTGGAATCCTGGCAGGTTGCCAATACTTCTTGGAAGATAACTTCAGGATCATGTAAGGTGCGGAGACAGACTTGAAATGTAGACACAGCATATTCGGGTCCTATCTCCAGTAGTCTCCTAAAGTGGGGGAAAGCCTCATTGGCCCGACTGGTACGCAGGTAATGATTAGCGGTGATCCAGTGGACATCCGGCGTCATGGGGTTTAGCTTCAAGGCCCGCTCGAAAGCTTGGTCTGCGCAAACATTGTCGCCGGCTAATTCGCAAGCTGAAGCCAGATCAGACCAGTAAACTTCTACCTGTGGGTTCAACTCCGTAGCCTTTCGAAAGTGCCTGACGGCTTCGGTCTCATTGAGTTTCTCCACCGAGGAGACATAAGCCAGGCCCAACTGATGGTAAAGCTCCGGATTGGACGGGTCCAGGGCCAAGGCTTCGTGGAGCTCAGGAAGTTGGAGGGATTCGCCAAGTGTAGCCGCCAGGGCGATTCGGATCGTCGCTGCAGCCATCATTAAGGCCGGAAGCCCCACGGCCATCAGAAACACGATCACCCGTCTACGGGGCCGTAGTGACAATTCAAGTGTGTTTGGAGAGGAAAGTTGACGGAGCAGACGTGGCATTTGAATTGAACTTCAAGCTTTGGCAGGTTGGCAGAGCAACCAGAATTGAGTAGGATTGAACGGCTTTGCCGTCAGCTGGGCGAAATGGCTCTACCTTTCCGGCTATGTCTCTCTCTTAGCCTCAGTTTTGCTATTGGCGAGGGAGGCGGAGCCAGTTCCGCACAGCCGGTGGCAAAGCAAGACTTTTACGGAGGAGCCATTTCACGCCGTCATCGATTGCTGTTGGCAGAACGCTGGTGATATGCTCTGCCGACTCTTCATTAAAATAGGACTGATAGTATTCTCCATAATGACTTCCATAATAACCATCGTGGTCCGGATGTATCTTGTTTAAAACCACTCCCAGAATTCTTGCCCCGGCATTTTCCAATATCCGGTAAGCCCGGACCAGGGTACTACCCGTCGTGAACCCGGATTCGACTACCAGGACCACTCCGTCCACGAGGGTCGCCAAAACGGTCGTATCAGTCACCAGATGTAAAGGGGGAGAATCCAGCACCAAATAATCGAACCGCTGAACTTGACCGTTTCCTGACTGTGGCTCTTCTGACAGAGTTCTCCTTGCGAATTTCCAAGAACCCCTCCAGCGAAGTCGACCAGTTCCTGAGGGTGGCTCTTCTGCCAGGGCTTGGACAGGTACCTTGGGAGAGTAAAGATGGAGATTGGTATTGTCGGCTTTCAATTCGCGAAGTAATTTTTGCATGCTGACTGAAGACAGCAACTCAGCCGGATTGGGAGGACGTGGCCCGGATGGAAGCACCCAAAGGTTGGGCAGTCTTTCGACCTGTTGCAAAGCCTCATCAAGACTATGGGCCCCGGTAAGGAAACTGCTAAGACCCTTTTCTTTAGCCACACCCAGTGCCGAGGCAATGCCTGGCTTGCGGAGGTCGGCGTCGATAATCAGCACTCGGGCGCCGTTCTGGGCCAGCGCCAGGGCCAGGTTAAGGGAAGTACAGGTCTTCCCCTCGTTAGGCTGTGAGCTCGTTACCAGCAACGTCTGAGGCGGGCGAGGAGCGGTCGAGAGCAAAATAGCAGTCCTCAGCGTACGGTAAGCTTCTGCGCGCGCAGACGCCGGCTGCTTGAGTAGTGTCAACTCAACAACCCCGGGAGTCACTGGTCGTTTGTTTCCACGGTTGGTCAGCCAGAAGGTGTGTGACCGAATAGAACCCGCTACCGGAATAGTTGCCAGGGCAGGCGCAATGATAAGCCGTTCGATGTCCTCAGGAGTTTTGATGGAATTATCCAGACTGGCCTTCACAAAGGCAAACATCGCCCCGAGCATTACTCCCGTCATCAGACCGATAGCAATATTGAAAAGTTTCTTGGGCCGCACGGGAACCGTAGGAGTTAAGGCCTGGTCCACCACATGGATATTATTGGCCTTCAGTCCGGCGGAGACGGTCGCATCTTTCAGGCGTTGCAGCAGATTCTCGTAAAGCTGTTGATTGGTCTCAAATTCTCGTTTGAGAATGTTGTGTCGAATCAAGAGCTGGTTGAGATTTCCCACGGCCATCTTTTCGCGGGCCACCTCGGCGGACAAAAGTTTCTCGCGTCCTGCGGCAGCTAAGTAGTCACTGCGAATTCGCGCCTCAATGCGTTTCCGCTCTCGCTCAATGATGGACTGGACTTCGTTGGTCTGATTCTTAAGCCTTATGACTTTAGGGAAATTGGGGCCGTACTGACCTGAGGCTTCAACGTACTGCACCTTCAAGTTGGCATACTTTTCTTCCAGGCGTTGCAGCAGGTCATTCTGGGTATTCTGAGCCATTGAGGTTGCGTCTGAGGTGATCAAACGATGAAGAGATTCCTTTTGCATCCGGTCGCTCTGCGCGACGGTGAGATCCTTACTTAAATCCGCCAGTCTTTGTTCCACCACATTCTGTTTTTCATTGATGTTGACGATGGCGTTCCGCCTTTCGTAATCGACCATGGCTTGCTGAGACTTTTCGACCTTGGCCTTCAACTCATCAAGCTGCTGTTCCATCCAGCTCGAAGCCTGGCGAGTAGCGTCGTATTTCTTATGGAAGTTGTATTCAATGTAGTTATTGACGTGGGCGTTGGCCACCAGCGCTGCAAGGTGGGGATCGGTGCTCTCGAAGTTGAGTTCCACCATGCGGCTGTTTCTTGCCAGTACCACGCGGAGATGTTTTTTGAATTCTTGGACCAAGGGGATCTGGGCTGTGATGGCAGAATCTACCGACGGCCGTTGGGCCGATTGGTTAGAAGAACTAAATTCCGGTAGTTTCCCTAATCCCAACTGCTCAATTGTCCGCCAGGCCAAGTTGTCGCTTTCAAGCACCCTGACTTGCGTCTCCAAGAAAGCGCTGTCGGTGGGGAGGGTCCGAGAAAGATCATTGAGAGATTGGATTGAGGGCGTTTCAG
>QHZQ01000138.1 GCA_003224725.1 Acidobacteriota bacterium
CAGGTTAAGAAAAGTACCGAAAAAGATTTCAAAGAAGTGACGGTCAAACTCCGCAGCAAGCCCGGCGAAGTCTTCGTGCGCTTAGGCTATTTCCAGGAACAATGACTCCCAAAGCTTTTAAGATTGAACCCACACCATACTCCGCCCCGAGCTAGGAATTAAGGGTGATTGGCGTAGCATAGGCTTTGTCCGTTATTTGAAACCTAATTAGAATTTTGTACTCGTTGTCTGGGTAGCCAACGGTTGCTTTCAATTGGTCGTGGGCTTTTCGCGGAATCAGGAATTGCCCAAACCACCTTAAACTGGGCGGTGATTGCGGCTATCATGCTGTCGGGATATCAAGCGCGCAGGCCCCTTGGCTAGCCTGTTACCAACCCTGTTTTGTTCTGCTTGCGGAAGCCAGGAATCGCAGCAGCCCTACGTCTTTATCCATCCTCCATCCCTCCTTTTAATACCTCCCCCATTTCTTAAAGGGCTCAATTCATTGGGGAACCCTCGGAATAACCTGTGGTATTATTAAGGAGAATTATGCCGTCATTTCTGTCAGGGTATTTCTTCAGTTTTCCCGTATCGCGAGACAAGTAAAAAGAAAATCTAGCCTATGAACGCGGCCCGCATATTGATTATCGATGACGACCTTACGCTGTTGCAGGTGCTTCCCGAAACCTTGCGGTTGCGCATGAATGGCGTGGTAGTGGATACTTGTGACTCTGCACAAGTGGCGCTGGAACGGATTGGATCCACTGAATACGACGCGATCCTTTGCGACATCAAGATGCCGGGGATGGATGGCCTGGCCTTACTGGCGGAAATTCGTGTGCGCCAACCGAACCTCCCCACCCTGCTCATTACGGGCCATGATGAATACCAGGCCCTCCAAGCCTTGCGTGGCGGAGCATACGATTTTCTTCAGAAGCCGATTGACAGGGACTACTTAGTGGCGTCGTTGACTCGCGCCATTGGGAAGGGTCAATTGGGCCGCCAGATAGAACAGCAGCAAATCCTGGCGCACCGCGCTACTGAATTAGAGAGGATCGTTGAAGAGCGAACGCGCGAACTCCGTGAAGCCAACCGCATAAAGGATGAGTTTCTGGCAATATTATCGCACGAACTTCGCACTCCACTGACTTCGATACTAGCATGGACCAAACTGCTGCGTACTGGGAAACTGGACCACGTCACCTTTGATCGGGCACTCGAGATGATTGAGCGTAATACAAGATCTCAGGCCCGGCTGATTGAAGACCTGTTGGATGTCTCACGGATCATTGCTGGGAAGCTCCCCCTTGATATCCGTCCAGTCGAACTCGAATCCGTGATTAAGACTGCGGTAGAGACCATGCGGCCAGCGGCTGATGCCAAGTCCATTCGGCTTGAGATGCTACTTGGCACCGAATCGAAATTCGTTGCGGGCGATTCTTTCCGCTTGCAACAAGTCATATTGAACCTGCTGTCGAATGCCATCAAGTTTACTCCTAATGGGGGAGAAGTGGTCGTTAAGCTAGCAATCATTGACTCCCAGGCCCGAATCACGGTGAGTGACACGGGCATGGGCATCACCGCCGAGTTTCTGCCTTATGTGTTCGAGCGTTTCCGGCAAGCAGATGGCTCGAGCACTCGATCGCAGAGCGGACTCGGTTTGGGGCTTGCGATCGTGCGCCACTTGGTGGAGATGCATGGCGGGACAGTTCAGGCAGAAAGTCCGGGCGCGGGACAGGGAGCAACATTCACCGTGATTATTCCCTTGACCGCCTCCCAGGAACTCACTGCCAATTCTCAAAGGCAAAATGAAGAAATCGATAACCTTAAATCAAGCCACGTTATTCTAGATGACTTACGGATCCTTATCGTTGATGATGATGCCGAAACGCGCGAGGTGCTAACTGTCATGCTTCGGCAATTCGGTGCTGAAGTGATGGCGGTCGCGTCTTGCAAAGAGGCAATCGAGGTGCTGACTCAAACGAAACCGGATGTACTTTTGTCGGATATTGCATTGCCCGACGAGGACGGCTATGCTCTGATTCAAAAAGTGAGGATGCTCGAGCCAGAACGAGGGGGCCTCACGCCGGCAGCGGCGTTGACGGCTCATGCAGGCATCGAGGCCAGGGCGCGCGCACTCTCGGCAGGCTTCCAAGCGCACGTCGCCAAGCCAGTCGATGCACCACATCTGGCAGCCGTGATCGCCGATCTTTGTGGTCGGGGCGGGCAACATGTAAGCGCTAAGCCACAGCGATAAGCCACCCTATGGTAACTGAGGTAGTAATTTGAAAGAAATTTTGACGTTGAATTTAGGGCTGCACTGCGAGTAAAGCCAAAGAAGCTATGCAGACGTCTTTATCATCGGAGATGGCCGGATTTAAGGAGAACTTCATTAATCAACGCCTTATCCATTTCTAATAAACCCGCAATACTTTCGGGATCCCTACCATGGTTTAGATACAGGTTTCGAATCGTAACCAGTCTTTTCTCGCGCGCCAGCATAGCGCCATAATTCTCAGGGATTCGATAGACCATACTCAACTCCTCTTTGCTCGGGGTGCTTTTTCTATCCGACAACATGAGGAAGAGAAAAGCCAAAAGAACAACCAAAACGAAGACGAGTGCTGGAACGTAGAAATATATAGGGATGGATTGCAGCATTTTCCCCTCCACAGATTTGTAATGTCAGTTTCGGAACGTCTGTATTTGCCTCATTCTTCATCGATGGGTCTGAAAGCCAGTTAAGAGCCCTTCTCTCCAATCCCTATTCTTCCGCATTCACTACTCATCTCCGCCTCCTGAGGCTGGGTACAAACCATCGAAGGCGAAGGAGAATTATGAAGCCTTCTGGCCCATTTTCCACTGCTGTCTCATCCTGATCAAGGCCTCTGCGACTTCACCAACTGCCGGATGTGAAAAGAAATATCCCTGACCATATTCGCATTTCAACTCCTGAAGTCGTGCCAGTTGCTGGGCGGTTTCCACTCCCTCTGCGATAACGTCCACCCCGAGATTATGAGCTAGGGTAATGATCGTCCGAACAATTTCTGAGTTTTCCTCATCCACTCCTATCCTTTTGATGAAAGAGCGATCGATCTTCAGGGTATCAATGGGAAAATAGTGAAGATAACTTAGAGATGAATAGCCTGTGCCAAAGTCATCAATTCCTAACCGAATGTCAAGCTCTTTTAGCTGCTGGAGCAAAGCGCAGGAAGATTCGGCATTGTCCATGATCAGGCTTTCTGTCAGTTCCAGTTTCAGGCTCGATGCATTCAGACCAGTCTCCTCAAGCACCTGGTTGATCTGATTGACGAGGCCGGGTTGCATAAACTGTTTGCTAGAAAAATTCACGCAAACCATCAGAGGTAGGTCAGGATATCGTTCCTGCCATTGCTTCGTCTGACGGCAAGCTTCCTGTAGCACCCATTGACCGATGGGGATGATGAGTCCCGTTTCTTCTGCCACAGGAATGAACTCTGCCGGGTAAACCAGCCCCCGAGTCGGGTGATCCCAGCGCACCAAGGCTTCGAAGCCACATATCTGGCCTGTGGCCAGCGATACAATCACCTGGTAGTGAACCCGAAATTCCTGACGTTCCACGGCCCGGCGCAGATCGTTCTCCAGCTGCAGGCGGGCGATTGCGCGGTCCCGCATGGCTGTATCAAACACTTCGTACCGGGCCTTGCCCAGCGCCTTGGCACGATACATGGCCGTATCGGCGTTACGTAGCAGGTCTTCCGGCCGCTTATAGCTTGGCTCACTCAGGGCGATTCCAATGCTGGCGGTGGTAAACACCTCGTGGCCGTGGAGATTGAAAGGCATCGCCAATTCTTTTTGGATACGTTCGGCAAGCCGGGTTGCGTCACTGACCTGCTTGATTTCTTCCAGAAGGATGGTAAACTCGTCGCCCCCTAGACGGGCTACGGTATCTGCGGAATGCAGACACGCCTTGAGCCTTCGCGCGGTTGCGATGAGTAGTTGATCGCCCATCAGGTGAGCGAGGCTGTCGTTGACCACCTTAAAGCGATCGAGGTCAAGGAAGAAGACAGCAAACAGGTGGTTTTCCGAATACTTGGCCCGCTCCATCGCATGGCCGAGCCGATCCATGAACAAGACGCGATTGGGCAAGCCCGTCAGAGCATCGGCCACTTTGCCTTCAGTGATGTCAGTCTGGGAACCAGCCATGCGCGTGGCTTTTCCGTCGCTGCCCCTAACGCCAATCCCCCGGCTAAGCATCCAGCGGTAGGCCCCGTCCTTGTGCAACATGCGATGTTCATTTTCATAGTGCGGCGTCATCTGCTTGAGATGGGAAGCGAGGTCCGTCTTTACTCGTTCAATATCCTCGGGATGGATCCGGTTAAACCATTCACTCGGTCCGTTTCCGATTTCGTTCTCTTTGTACCCAAGCATGGATTTCCAGCGGGGGGAATAGTATAACTTGTCAGCTTTCAGGTCCCAGTCCCACAAACCGTCGTTGGCGCCGAGAACAGCCAGCGCATAGCGCTCTTCACTCTCGCGGAGGGCTTCTTTGGCTCGTTTGTGAGAAAGGAGCGTGCGAATGCGGGCTAGAGCTACAGGAAAGTCGATTGGTTTGGTCACATAGTCGTTGGCCCCCAACTCCAAGGCATCCACAATCTCCTCGCTTAAACTCTTGGCGGTCACCATGACTACAGGAAGCTCAGTCGCCGAGTACCTTTGGCGGATACGTTGAAGGACTTCAAGACCGTTCATCTCTGGCATCTCGATATCTAAGAGGACCAAATCAAAATCCTCTTTCCCCATCAATTCCAGCGCCCTTCTACCATCTTGCGCTGTGATCACCCGATAACCCTTTCGCCTAAGGTGGAGACAAAGCACGTCCCTTATGGTCTCATTGTCGTCTACTACCAGGAGGGAGTCATGTGGGGCCGTCAAAGTCGGGTCGATTGTCATTAAGTTCGCACTCATAAATCCGAGATGGAGGTCCTCATTGCTTCTTCGCGTCCAGTGCTCATAAACTGACTTCCAAAATGTTAAAAACCTCTGCATCTAAGGCAACGGATGTTCCCGACCTTCATTTGTCTGGAGAAATTTCCTAACGCCTTTTATTTGACTCGCTTTCGATACCCTTAAGCTGCCGAGTGAGCCAAGAACTGAACCTGTAATAAAGGACAATTTGTCTGATTTGGGGGTGAATTGTCCGTGAACAATGCGAATCCACTGTTTTTGAACCTAGGACAACCCGCATCGAGCCTCCAAGTTGTTTCTAGATACGTTCGCAAAGTGCTTTTACTCAGTTCTTGTCTTGTTAAGGATGGGTTTCACAACAGGAAATCACGGTTCCTATTTGACAGAAAAAATATAGCCTGGCGATGACAAGACTATTAAGGAGGCTCGCTTGAACTTGGATTTTCTTTGCTTTTTCAGTGCAGTTTGAAAGGAGGGAGCCAGACGCCCATCCCTCACAGGGCGGGTGGTTTGATGAGTAGGGCTGCCTCAAAGGACAGTTACCCACCCTGGCTTGTCGTTACCCTGAAGCGGGCTTTAGACGAATGATTTAGAAACGACCCTTTGTTCCACGCGCAAGGAAATCTTTGTGACTACGACAAACGATTCTAGCGGAACCATCTTGTCCGGTGGATTATGCCAGTTTCGATTACGGTAAGACCGATGGCAGGGCGGATTAGCGAATCAAATGTTCACCAATTTCGAATTCATCAAGCGGGCACTTAAAGAAATGTGAGCCGGAGCTAAAAAGCGCTGAAATGTTGCTCATTCGTCAAAGCGGGCGCCAACAAGTTGTCTTCCTGAGGGACCGACTTTGATCCAAACTACTTTGGCTCGGACGGTGTGGCGAGAACCTGGCTGAGGATTTGCCGCTGACTTCCAGAATTCCTTTTTTCTTCCGGGGATTCTGGAGCGTTGCGGAGCCATGATTTGTTGACTGTTCCTTGCAGGGTTTTTTCAAGCCACTCTATTTGCCCTTGTGCCACAGAGAGTTGGATATATCTCTCTCGGATCTCTCTTTTGATTTTCCTCTTGTAACATAAACAGGTGACAAGAGAGCCCAGAAAAAAGCCAAACAACAATCCGTCCCAGAGATAATCTTCGCCGCCTATCACTGTCTGCATGCTCTTAACGGGCCCCTCCTCATCCCCGTCCTGCCCCATCATTTTTGACTCATCCGCACTCATCTCCTCCTCTTCACATAAATTAAATATCTCAGCAGCTCAGACTTTGTCGAATGCGTTTCGCAATAGTTCGTTCTAAGTTCGGCAGACTCTCGTGGTAACTTGAATTTACCTCTCAACCCAATTATATCGAATGTCGTCAGTCACAAAATGAGTGCTGCGCCATTTTGATGGCGTCCAACGGTATGCCAAAATATAGCTAATGAGTATGCAGACCAAATTGCTACTTTGTGTCATGTAAAGAGAAAAATCAGGAATAAAACACGAAGAAGGTATCGGATCAAGGGCAGTCGGTTAGATCCGTTACTGGAGAAGAGCGGTTGGAAAGGACACTTGGTTTGAGGAAATTCGCGCCCGGATCAATACTCAACCGTGGGCGGCGCAGCAGGGTACTGTCCTGTTCCGTGCAGGGACACGCCCGCAGCGCAAGGGCTAGCCTCCCCATTTTGCTAGGCGGGAATTCGCCGAACGAACTCTCACAACCCTTACCACAATCTTGCCTGTTCCCCAAGGTCATAGACAAGACGCCCCTCGACCAGCCTAGCTGCGCGGTGAAGCCGGTGAGGCTCGGTTCTGCCGGCCTCGAGGATGTGCATGATCTGGATGCAGCAGCAGGCAGCAAGGTAATCAGAGAGAAGAGATCGATGGCAGCGCCACCACAGTTTCTCAGCGCACATGATCGCTACTCGTCGGTTTATGGCGAGCCTCTGCAGCTTCTCCACGCCCCGGCGGAACTCCTTGGAGGCTGTGTGGTCTGCATAGTTGCGGAAGCCTGGACTGATCAAGGCCAAGTGAGGTGAATGCGGATGCTGCTTCTTCCTGTAGCCACCAAGTTCCATCCCCAGCCAGCAATAGTGAATATCCGCTTCCGACAACCACCAAACGAGATGTTCCCTTTTAAAGTGCGGGCAGCGCGCCGAGGTAGGGAACGTGCGTACGTCAGCAAGAATATCGATTTGATGCTCTTGGAGAAGAGTTTTGAGTTCTTCCAAGGTCCGCGTCGAATGCCCGATGGTCCAGATCGTCACGACACTGTCAGACAACCTCCCGATCAAGGGGCCTGCACGAGATCCCGGTAGCCGATAGAAGAAACGATCGACCCTCAAGAGATCGGATCAGGGTGGGAGACAATTGGCTGACCTCTGGTCCCAGGGAGTGGCTTCGTGGCTTCGCCGCCCTGCCCGGAGCTATCGAATATTGCCCCTTCAGGGCACGCAGCCAGTTTTATGGCGAAGCGTGGTTTGGTTTTTCCTAGGCGAGCTAAGCTGGCAACCTCGTTGAAGTGCCGACCGTTGGGGCTTTCTCAAGCATCAACCACTTTTCAGATTCTCCCTGCTCTGGCAAGTCCGCGGCTTTGTGCAACTAACAGGACAGCTCTGCAGCGCCTACACCAGAAGCTTCTTGGCGACGGTTCCCGATACATCGGTCAAGCGGAAGTCGCGACCCTGGAACCGATAGGTCAGTTTGGTGTGGTCGAGGCCCATCAGATACAAGATAGTGGCATGAAGGTCATGAACATCTATAGGATCCTCCACCACGGTGTAACCCAACTCGTCCGTCTGACCGGTCGTGAGCCCGCCCTTGATGCCGCCTCCTGCCAGCCACACACTGAAGGCTCTGGGATGGTGATCGCGGCCGAGGAACTTTGAGCGGTTGCGTTCCTCGTTCATCGGTGTCCGTCCAAACTCACCGCCCCAGACCACCAGCGTGCTGTCCAGCATTCCGCGCTGCTTCAGGTCCTTCACCAGTGCTGCAGCGGCCTGGTCTGTTTCACGACACAAATTAGGAAGTCGCGTTACGATGTCATCGTGACTGGTGGTGCCGTGATTGTCCCAGCCTCGATGATAGAGCTGGACAAAACGGACACCTCGTTCCACCATCCGGCGCGCCAGCAGACAGTTATTGGCGAAGGAAGCTTTGCCCGGCTCAGTGCCGTACAGCTCGTGAATCGAGCGCGGCTCCTTGGAGGTATCCATTAGATCGGGGACGCTAGTCTGCATGCGATAGGCCATCTCATAGGAAGCAATGCGCGTGCTAATCTCCGGATCGCCGACGCCATGAAGGTGCATCTCGTTTAAGTTCTTTACCAGATCCAGCGACCGCCGGCGAGCCTCAGGTGATACCCCTTCCGGATTTGTCAAAAACAACACCGGATCGCCCTGCGAGCGGAACTGTACGCCCTGATAGACGGTGGGCAGAAAACCGCTTCCCCAGCAAGCGGTGCCTCCATCGGGTTGGTTTTCCCCTGACAGCAGCACGACGAATCCAGGCAAGTTACTCGCCTCACTCCCAATTCCGTAAGTCAGCCACGCCCCCAGACTAGGCCGGCCCGCGATCTGATGACCGGTGTTCATGAAGATCTGCGCCGGCGCGTGGTTAAACTGGGTGGTGCTGACCGATCGAACGATAGCGACGTCGTCCGCAATCTCTCCCAGGTGAGGCAGAAGCTCCGAGACTTCGGCTCCGCTCTTGCCCCATTTCCTAAACTGGTAGGGCGAACCCAAAAGTTTTGGCACTCCCTTGATAAAGGCGAAGCGTTCTCCCTTGACCATCGATTCCGGGATGTGTTGTCCGTCTAACTCCTGGAGCTTGGGCTTATAGTCCAGCAGATCTACCTGGGATGGCGCCCCGGCCATAAAGAGGTAAATAATGCTCTTCGCCTTGGGTGCAAAATTCCCGGGCTTAGGTGCCATGGGGTTCAACGCATCATTCGTTGGTGGGGCAAGAGGCAGGTCGCTACCAAAGGTGTAGCGGTTGATGAGCGTCGTCAGAGCCGCCGCGCCAATGCCAAAACCCGCCTGTCGGAAGAAATGCCGCCGGGTCACAGCCCTCAGAAAGTCTTGCAACTCATTATTGGTTGCTTTCTCTTTCATGGCTTATTCCTTCGTCATGGTCTCATCCAGGCTCAGCAGCGCATTCGACACCATTGTCCAGGCTGCCAACTCGGGGCTATCAGAAGCTAGATTTTCCGACTGAACAACGTTTAGCGTGGCTTCAGGGTCATGCTGAAATCTCGCCAGTTCCTGGTTGAAATAGGTCAGGATTCGGTCAAGCTCCGCCCGCGTCGGGTGCCGCGAAGCACACAGCCTGAATCCGTAGACGGCCCGTGAGGAAGGAGACGATCCGGCCTCGTTCGTCATCCGCTTGGCCAGAGCCTGGGCTGCTTCAAAAAACGCAGGATCATTCAACGTAGTCAAGGCTTGCAGAGGCGTATTGGTTCGGGGACGCTTGACCGTACAGAACTCGCGGCTGGGAGCGTCAAAGTTAACCAAGCTGGGGTAGGGTGCAGTGCGCCGGACAAATGTGTAGAGGCCTCGGCGGTAGCGATCGCCGCCCTCACTTATCACCCATTTGTCATCGCTGTAAGGGCGATCCCAAACTCCTTCAGGCTGGTACGGAAACACGCTGGGGCCGCCGATCTTGGGGCTCAGTAAGCCGCTGGCCGCCAGGGTAAAGTCCCGTACAAGCTCGGCCTCCACACGGAAACGGGGCCCACGAGCCAGCAACCGGTTATACGGATCTCGTTCCTGAAGCGCCGGTGTCACCTTCGAAGACTGCCGGTAGGTGGCTGAAGTGACCATCAGTTGCTGGATGGCTTTCATGCTCCAACCTTGTTGCATGAATTCCGTAGCCAGCCAGTCCAGCAGTTCGGGGTGAGTGGGGCGTTCGCCCTGAGTGCCAAAGTCCTCGCTGGTGTCCACAATGCCATGACCAAAGAAGGCTTCCCAGAAACGGTTCACCGTCACACGGGCCGTGAGAGGGTTGTCTTCTGAGACCAGCCAGCAAGCCAGACCCAGACGGTTTGGCATCTGATTTTCAGGCAGACGATTGAGGATAGCAGGAACGCCGGCATACACTTTCTCTCCCTTGCTGAGATAGCTGCCCCGAATGTGAAAATAGGTAGCCGGCCGTTCGAAGGAGTTACGTTCCTTCATGACCATCGCGGTGGCGATGCCCATCTTGTCCAGAGACTTCTTCAGCTCCTCGATGCGATCCCGTACCGGTTGCAGTAACGGGGTGACCGAGCGAAAGACAGCCGCCAATGTTTTCTGCTGTTCCTGGCTGCGTTGTGCAACCGGGATATCCAAAACGGGCCACAGCTTCGCCGCCAGATCGACGATGTTCTTGCCCGTCGCGACGGAGGTGACTGAGAGGCGGAAGCGCCCTATGTTTCGGGAGGCATGACGCATCTCATGCTTCAGGCGGACGGTCAGGAGTGTTCCATGTTCGAAGCCAAAAGGTTTTTCAGGGATAAGCACAAGCTGGCGCCGCTTCACAACGTTCGACTGGGAAGCATCGATCGCCCAGCCGGTTCTCCAGACTGTCTTGCTGACCAGATTCTTGGCCGCGTAACCTTCCTGTGACTCATCAGCCACAGCCTCCTTGAAAGATATAGTCTGGACCGCGTCGGGTTTGTCGGCCGGTGCTGCCTCGACCTCAACGTCGCTCAGGAAGAAGTTGCCTTCGGGGTCCCGACCAGGGCCACCGCGCGGAAAGCTCGGATCGCCGAGAACCTCGAGGCGCAGGGCGGTGACGCCGAGCTGGTCGGTTCGTGTTTGAACGGTGTAGGTATCTGCTTCCGGATTCTTGTCGCTGGCCACAATGGACTGATCCTCTAGCAGGGTGAGCTTGGCTCCTCCCGTCGAAGCATAGCGGCTGGAACCAAGCACAGTCCAGTCAGTGTCGGCTCCCTTCATCTGCTTTTCCCAGACCGTTTGGGCAGCTTCCAGTTCCGGGGTGGAGGTATCGAGCACGGCCTGGAGCTTGGCGATTTCTCCCTTTAGCTCTTTACTTTTCACCTCCTGTTCCGGGGTCGGCAATTCGAGCTCAGGCTCGACCACCCATCCTTCACCCTGTCCGAGATTGAGGACCGTATAATCGGAATTATCAAAGAAAGCCAGGAACCGATAATAGTCTTTCTGGGTGAAGGGATCAAACTTGTGGTTGTGACACTGTGCGCAGGCCAGCGTGGTTCCAAGCCAAACTGAGGCCGTCGTGTTCACCCGGTCAACAAGCGCATACCAGTGATACTCTTCCCGGTCAACTCCGCCCTCCTGGTTAAGCATGGTGTTGCGGTGAAAGCCCGTGGCGACCTTCTGCTCGAGGGTGGGACTGGGCAGCATGTCCCCCGCGATCTGCTCGATAGTAAATTGCTTGAACGACATATCTTGGTTGAGTGCTTGGATCACCCAGTCTCGAAACTTCCAGGCAGTGCGCCGGTTGTCTGCTTCGTACCCGTTGGTGTCGGCGTAGCGTGCCAGATCCAGCCAGGGACGCGCCCAGCGCTCGCCATAGTGCGGGGAACCCAGCAACCGGTCCACCAGCTTCTCGTAGGCATTTGGACTCTTATCCGCAAGAAAGGCGTCCACCTCCTGGACTGTTGGGGGCACGCCAATCAGGTCAAGCGTGACTCTCCGGATAAGGGTTTCCTTGTCAGCTTCCGGAGAGGGTGACAATCCCTCTTGTTCCAGCCTGGCCCGGACAAGATAGTCAATGGGATTACGGCACCAGGCTTGGTTCTTCACCTTTGGCAGTTCAGGGCGCTGGGGCTTGATGTACGCCCAGTGCTTCACTGGCTTGCCAATAGAGATTGCTTCTTCGGAGTCTGCCCCTGACGCCCCGCGGTCGATCCAGCGGCGAACCAAAGCAATTTGCTCGGCGGAGAGGGGGGGACCACCATAAGGCATCTGCGGCCGGTCGAGGCCAAGCAGTCGCCGCACGAGCGGACTCTTTTCACTGTTCCCTGGCAGGACCACCTTTCCCGAAACGCCCCCCTTCAAGGCTGCTGCCAACGAGTCCAGACGCAAGTCATTTTGCTGGATATCCGGCCCGTGACACTGCATGCAACGTTCCGCGAAGAGAGGGCGGATCTTGGCGGCGAACTCGCCCGACTGAGGGAACCCGGAACTCGAGGCCACCAGCGAAGCTTCCTGGGAAGGGCGCGACGCCACCTCCGAGACAGTCTGGGTTCCGCTCTGCGCGAAAGCTCTTTGATCGATCCAGGCACGGATCTTGTCAATCTGGGCTCGTGGGAGTGGATCACTGCCCGGGGGCATCCTGGGAGCATCGCCCAAACCCAGGAGGCGTTTCATCAGGAGACTGTCATTGCTGTGACCCGAGACCACAAGTTTCCCGGAGACGCCGCCTTGCAAAACCGCGGCTTCCGAATCCAGGCGAAGCCCGCCCTGCGCTTTTTCGCCGCTGTGACAGGATAGACAGGAAGCAAAGATAGGGGCCACGTCCCGCCTGAAGTCGATTGCCCGGCTTGAGGCCGAGGCGCTGGCTTGGCCAGGAGAGGGTTTCTCGGCTCCGACGACACTATTGACAGCCAGCCAAGCGGCCATCAGCAGGACTCCGCCAAGCCAAAGGATCACTTTCCTAAAACGTGTTGTGTCCAAATGGCAGGTCACTCCCATTCCTCCATCCTAATAACTCTAATTTTACTCCTGTCTTCCTCCCAATCCAACACTAATACTATTGTTTGAGTCACGAAGCCGCGTGTCAGTCAACCAAAGCCATGCGTTCCGGCTCCTCCGTCTTCCCCCACTTCGTTGAGGTGTTCAGTTTGCTCCGAATGTCTGGGATCTATCCCTCTAACGTGGAAACCTTTTTCGAGACTGATGTGCGGGAGTCGTTTCTGTTCATGCCTGTGAGGACAGCCGTGATTCGATCGGGAGTCAAGGATTCAAGTTGCTGCATCAGCTCCTTTGTCGCAGTTGGCCATCTGTAGTCTTACTTGGGCTGTGGCGCTGTTACCGCTGGTTTTTTCTGAGTTAGATCTTCCTTGGCCTTAGCAATCATCTGATCCAAACCGTCAAGGTTATTTTTATGAGTGACTTTGTAAATGGACTCTAGATTTTTCCTGGCCATGCTCTTGAAACCGCCTTCCAGAGCCACCGTTTTCGCAAACGCCTCCATGGCCTTCGCGGCTTGATCCTGATAGGCAAACACGACGCCGAGTTGAAACTGGGCGTATTCGTACTGGGGATTCAAATCCACGGCCTTGCTCAAATATGCCAGGGCCCTGGCCAACTGGATCGCCGCCCCGTTCTGAGCCTCAGCGGGTTGCTGCTCTTTGGAGGGGATTTCTCCCTCTTTCTTGGAAACAGAAACCTTATCGGCTTCGACCGCGGCACCACCTTGGGATTGGGAAGCGGCTTTGGCTTCCTTCTGAATTTTTCGTTGCTCTTCGAATTTGGCGACAAACGAGGATCCCAAGCTGGCATAATTCATCGCCAGGTATTGATCCCGTTCATTTTTCCAGCGTGCTTCATCCGCATTGGCTGGCACGGTCAGCTTCTCTATGAGGGCTATTGCCTTGGAAGCTCGATCAATCGCCTTGTCCCACTCGCCCCCCGTAGTGTAAGCCAGCGCCAATAACGATAAGATAGCCGGATTCGAGGGAAAGGAAAGCAAGGTCTGCTCTCCATGCGCTATCATCTTCTCGTAGTTATTGAGTTGCTGATACAGAGCCGTAGCCGCCTGGTGCAAGGCAGGAGCATATTTGGACTCCGGATATTTCTTCAGAAAGTCTTCCATTAACTGAACACGCTGCCCGGGATCCCGAGTCTGGGTAATCTTTAAATAGTCTGCCACCTCTTCGGGAGCTTGGGCTTGAGGTTCTCGGGCCGGAGGAACATCATAAAGACGCATAGCCGGCGGCTCAGGATTAGTCTTTTCTTCTTCAATTTCTTTAGGCGACGCTGGGGAGGGCGTTTGACTGTTCTGGGAAAAGACAGGAGTTTGAATTGAATTAAGTACCATTAAAAAAAACAAGAATTTGACTTTCATAGAACCCTAGCCTTTTGAATTCTTTGTCGATTGAGAGCGATATCGAAATTTTGCCTGAACGTCTCATAACGCGCAGCCGGAGAGAAGGTGGGCGTGAAGAGACTCCCAGCGATGCCGCGAAATGTCAGAGACATTTCAACCAGCATAACAAAATTGCCTCGAAGTTTCTAACCGATTTTAGAGGCGATAGTAATGCGTAAGTTACTGGGGGCGAGGACATGAGGTGGAGCGGGCGCTCTACGCACGCTAACTGACGCGTCGGAGCGCAGATCCCACTCCACGGGAACCGACGCATTACAGGAGATACGCTTTAGAGTGGCTGCAAATGGGCGGTAAAATGCCGAAGAAAAGGAGCCTCGTAAGTAAGTTTCAGCCCGCAAATCTGCTGTCGATGCTGCCATACGTTCAGAATCGCTTCAACCACGTAGTCTATATGGCTTTGGGTATAAACCCGCCGAGGAATCGCCAATCGCACCAAATCCATGGTGGCGTGCTGGCCAAACATCAGCGTGCCGATTTCCACTGAGCGGATACCTCCCTCCAGGAAGAGATCACAAGCGAGCGCCACCCCGGGGAAGTGCTCGGGAGGGATATGTGGCAAGAAGACTCGCGCATCAATGTAAATCGCGTGGCCGCCGGGCGGCTGCACGATGGGCACGCCTTCGTCAGCAATGTGCCGACCAAGATAAGCGGTAGAAACGATGCGATAGTGGAGGTAGTCTTCCTCCAGCGCTTCTCCCAGACCCACTGCGATCGCTTCCAGGTCTCGGCCTGCGAGGCCGCCATAGGTGGGATAGCCTTCCGTAAGGATGAGCAGGTTCTCCTCCTGCTGTGCCAGAGAATCATTGTTCGTGCAGAGAAAGCCGCCGATATTGGCCAGGCCATCCTTCTTAGCCGACATGGTGCAACCATCGCCCAGAGAGAATATCTCCTGGGCAATTTGCCGGGGGGTGCGATTCTCGTAGCCTCTCTCCCGCAGTTTGATCAAGTAGGCGTTTTCCGCAAAGCGGCAGGCATCAAAGTAAAGGGGAATGGCATGGCGTCGACAAACAGCGCGAACAGCGCGCATGTTCTCCAACGAGACCGGCTGGCCACCGCCGGAGTTGTTGGTGATGGTGAGCATTACCAGCGGTATCCGTCCGGCCCCAATACGATCAATTAATTGCTCAAGCGCACCGAGGTCCATGTTCCCCTTGAAGGGATGCGAGCGGGCCGGATCCTTGCCCTCGGGAACGAGCAAGTCCACGGCTTCGGCCCCCGCGAACTCGATATTGGCGCGGGTGGTATCAAAATGAGTGTTGTTCGGAACCACATCGCCCTTCTTGCACATCACACTGAAAAGAATTCGCTCGGCGGCCCTTCCCTGGTGAGCCGGTATGACATGCTTATAGCCAAAGATCTCCTGGACTGTTTGGCGGAAGCGTTCAAAACTGGGGCTGCCGGCGTAGCTTTCATCGCCTTGCATCATGGCTGACCATTGGTGCGTGCTCATGGCCGCTGTGCCAGAGTCGGTCAACAAGTCAATCAGAATAGCCTCGGAGGGAAGTTGGAACAGGTTGTAATGTGCGCGGCGTAGCAATTGCTCTCGTTCCTCCCGCGTGGTCCAGCGAATAGGCTCAACCGATTTGATTTTGAATGGCTCTATGATTGTCTTGAATTTCATTAACTGACTCGTTTGGCGATATTCACCAGCTTTCCAATCTCAGGAACGGTAATTTCCACAACGTCATTTTCCTGCAGAGCAGCTTCCTCGGTCTGAATGATGCCCGTGCCAGTGAGCAGAACGGTGCCGGTGGGGATGGTATTCGCCAAGAACAAGAAATCAATCAGTTTTTCGATTTTACGTTTCATCATCCCCAGGGTTGTTTCACCTGAAAAAAGAATCCGGTTCGCTCGTTTGATTTCACAACGGATTGTTAGAGCATAGGGGTCCTTGATTTCATCGGCTGTTACCAAAACTGGACCGAGAGCGCAACATCCTCGGAACACCTTTGACTGAGGCAAATACAGGGGATTCTCTCTTTCAATGTCCCAGGCTGAAACGTCGTTGGCGACCATATAACCTAAGACATTTTTCCTGGAGTCCACCACCACTGCCAGTTCAGGTTCTACGGCGGTGAAGGTCGCATCGCTCCGCAAACCGATAAAATCATTGGGACCTGTGCAACGCGAAGCTGTGGCCTTGAAAAACAGCTCCGGACGCTCGGCAAAATAAACATAGTCGTAAATCCCTTTGGAAGTCTGCGTGTCTTCGTCGCGAAACTCGGCGCTCTTTTTGTAAGTGACACCGCACGCCCAGACCTCAGGTGGATGGATTGGGATGGCCAGGTGAGATTTGGCTCTGTCTGGAGCAACATTCACTTCTCCCAAAGAAGGTCCCGCTGCAGTAAGTTCGTCCACCACCTCGGACAGCTCCATATCAAGGGCGGTAGCATATTCCACTAAATCAAGCACTGTGCGTAATCTCTTTTCCTCATAGTAAACTGGGTAAACCTTGTCCCCTTCAAGCCTACCTGCACAATACCCTCTTTTCGGATCGAAGATCTGAAGAAGTTTCATTGCTTTTCCTCTCTGCTAAAGGTCGATCTGCTGAACGAACTGATTTTGAGATCAGGCTTCGACAACGCAACGTGAAATTTTCTCTTCCTGAGTTCTTAATAATTGCCGGGCCTGTTCTAAGCTGACTGCCTCAAATCGCACTCGATGACCCACGCATAATTGGGCAGCCCTGGGAACGTCGGCTGATATCAGCACCGCAATCTTGGGATAGCCACCCACAGTCTGATGGTCTGCCATCAGTAAGACCAGTTGGCCGTTAGGAAGCACTTGGAGAGCGCCCAGGGGAATTGGATCTGAAATGATTTCGCTGGGTGAGGCTTCAATGCGAGGTCCTTTCAATCGGTAGCCCATACGGTTTGAATTGGGAGTCACGACGTATTCTGCCCGAAGAAATTCTTCCATGGCGCCAGGCAAGAGACAATGGGTTTGAGGACCAGGCATAACCCGCAACACAAAGGGATTTCTATATTCCGATAAAGCTTCAGGCAAGAGCATGCGCTTAACAAAAACTTGGTTCTCCATCGAGAATCTATTGCCAAAAAGCAGATCTCCTTTGCGCAAGCTCCTTCCCCCATGGCCGCCCATCTTAGCCTGAAGATCCGTGGATTCACTCCCTAAGACCTGCTCTGCTTTGAATCCCCCTGCAATGCTCAAGTAAGCGCGAGCGCCTCTATTCCGTTTTCCGAAGCAAAGCACTTGACCTCTTTCCAGCCTCAAGCACTCCCAAGCTGGAAGGAGCTTCGATCCGATGGAAGCCGATAGGTCCCCACCCGTGATGGAAATGAGGCAATCCCGCAATATCTTGAATTCAGGTCCCTGAATGGTAATTTCAAGTGCGGCCGCGCTCTCGGGATTCCCAACCAGGCGGTTGGCTAAACGCAAGGCATAAGGGTCCATTGCCCCGCAAGGACTGACGCCGTATTGTAGGTATCCGGTTCGGCCAAGATCCTGGATCGTTGTCAACAGTCCCGGTCTTGTTACCTCAAGAACGGGCCAACTTGGGCTATTCAGTGAGCTGCTCAAAACGTTGGAACTCTTCCAGGGTGATGGAACGAAAACGCACGCTGTCACCAGCCTTCAAGAGAAAAGGGCTGTTCCTGCTGAGGTCAAAGAGCTTCAAAGGGGTCCGACCGATAATTCTCCATCCGCCAGGGCTCTCGATGGGATAAATTCCAGTCTGGCTCCCGCCTATAGCTACCGAACCAGCGGGCACGTGCGACCTCGGTTCCGCCAGCCTGGGAGCCGCTATCTCCGGGGCCATCCCACCCAAATACGGAAATCCAGGAGTGAATCCGAGCAAATAAACCAAATACTCACTTGCTGTGTGAAGGCGTATAACCTCGTCAGTGGTGAGTTGATTATGCTGCGCCACAAAATCCAGATCTGGCCCCATTTCTCCACCATACGACACTGGGATCTCGATTCTTCGGGAACGGCCAGCCTGTGCCTGGCCACCTAAACCTTCGATCTGTTCAAGAGATTCAATCAACGACCGGAAGGAAGTTTCCATGGGATTGTAGACAATTCCCAAAGTTCTATACGCGGGAACCCACTCAGCCACACCGGGAATTCGGGTCGTTTCCACAACGGCGGCCATCTCATGAACTTGTGAATTAACCTCCTGAGAAATCTCTTCAGGAAATTCAACCAGGACCATTCTGTCACCACTTGCCAGATACCGTCTTTGCATAACGTCTGCAGTTTAAGAAGATCTTTGCCTCACGGAAGAACGGACTTGAATCCATCATTTGAAAACTTTCATCACTCTCGCCAGCAGGGAGGACTTGATCGGCTCCTTCTGATTTCCCAGCTTGATGTTCTTCAAAAGACTCTGGTGGACTTCCGCCGGCAAAGGAGAGAGCTCACGAAGATAAAAAATAGCCTCTTTGAGGGCAGTCTCCCGGTTTAGACAATACAGGCATTGAGATAGGTGATTTTCAATGTTTGTCTTGTCACGCCACGCGATTCGACCATCCACAACATCGGAAATGATTTTGATTCCGGTACAATTTGGACCTCTTTGAGTCTCGATTTGCTGCAGAACCCTGTCTTTCAGCCGGAACAGATTTGAATCGTGATGCCCAAACACTTGAGCATGCTTCTTCAAAACTTCGTTCCGGCCGGTCTGCACTAATGAGAGGGGCACCCGCAAAATCTTGTTAATTTCCCCATCCTCGTAGCTCTTCATCACTAACCAAGCCACTTCCTGGTGGGCCAGCAAAACATTTTGGAAAAGCCTATTCAAAGTCTCGATCTCAAGTACACTTTGCTCCCCTTCTCCAGTTAAGTGTTTTCGGGCTGTGGCAAAAACTTTCTCTCTAAAATAAATTAAGAATTCCCTTTCACTGGATCCGGAAAATTCCTTCAGGAAAAAATTATCATTTTCATTTATCGATTCAAAGATCTCCCGCAGTAAAGGTTCGGTATCGATCTTAAACGATCCAAAATGTTTTTGGATCAGATGTTGGGCTAAGGCGGCATAAGCTGAGGTGAAGAATTGCCAGAATTTGAACTCATTTCGAATGCATCCCTCCAACATTCTGTGAAACGTGATCACTTCAGTAGGCATTGGCCTGATCTCCCCACAGGCAATTCCAAGGTTTGAACGATCTATTCTAAAGTGGTGACTGTTTTCAATCAAGCCTGGGCTGGCTGGGGATTGGCTGAAGGTCGGAAGGTCCCGAAGGCCGGATGGACCCAGTTTCGCCTTTGGGCTCATTGCCCAGCTCGAATCGCGGCATTGGATTGAAATCCCGGAGTTGGAATCCTGTATTTTCAGTAGGCTTTGAAATAGTACTTTCCTCTAGAATTCCCCTGAGATATTTGAAATTTTTCCGTAGCTTCGGTTGGTGCAGCCCGCAACAAAGACCTTTGGCCACCAACTCCACCCGCTCTGGATCTCCAACGGCCAATACCATCTGACGCCTTGCCGACAGCTATGGACTGCCCGCTCCTGGCACTTCTATGTTTTCTTCAGCTCCCCAAGGAATTTGATTCATCCTTTGTGAAACGAAAGGCTCAATAAAAAGGAAATCCTCTTGCGGGTTCACCTTCATCCAAAATCATTCCACTTTGAAGGAATAGTTTTCCACTTTCGAGATTTGCCGACTCCATTCTAATAATCGTATCTTCACTTTACTTTTCAGCCAACATGTTTTCTTCAACCTAATAAGCCAATTAAGCTTCAAAGGGTGATGCATTTTTAACCAGCCAAGGCTCGGACGTTGATATCCCAGCCAAAGGTACGGCTTCAAGTTTCTGGTAGTGGCCCCCTGTAGGTACCCCCTTGGCAAGGAGGGACTTGAGGGCGGTGCGTTCGGGCTGAACGAGAATTATTGGTTTGGTCCCGCATAAAAACGGGCTCAGAGAGAAGTAAATGAGAAAATTTAACCAAGCCAGAGGGCAAACTTGGTGGACGAATTGCTGCTGTCTATCGGAGGCTTGTTCAGCAATTCGGACAAAAATTCTTATGGCCTTTCAGAACAAATCTTGCAAGCTGCAATTGGAAATTCAGAGAACTGCCTTTGTTGACTATGACAGTTTTGTTCAAACTCTTGCACGCAATGCCCAATTGGCCATTGAACAAGTCGATGAAACCCTCCGCATTTACACTCTTAGCAATCAGTGGAAAACTTCTCTGAATCGAAATGGCAATATCGAACTAAGTTCCCCACTTCTGACTGGCGAGCAGGCTGTGGAAGCTCGTCAGCTTCTTCAGGTCCTCAGGTCAATGAATGTCAAGGTAGGTGAAAATTGTCGGTCGCGGATTCGCTATAGCAGCTCTTCGGCGATTATTAGCAACTTACCCTCTGAGTTGATTTGGGGATCGGCCTTGGCGCTCTTTCTGGTCACTAAGACGATAGAGCTTCAGTTTCAGTTTCAGCGAGCGCTGCTGTGGCAGGGTATTTTCTTCATGCAGGTTTTGGGTTATCTCTTTTTCATGGTCTTCGCCATATTCTTATCTAAAGGAATCTCGCGCAAATCGAAGTTTGAAGAGTCCCTGGGCACAGATTCTCCTCAACCCGAGACAGCTTCTCCAGATGAAACCAAACTCAGGGTTCAGCCATCAGCCAGTGGAATGGGCAAAGAGCCCTCAACATCAGCTCAAGTGCCAGAACCGAATATCTCGGAAATCACACGAGAAATAAAAGACCCGTTGGAAAACATCGTGGCCTATACCCGTTTCTATCAAAGCACCATCGATAAAGAATCCCAGCACTGGAAGGATTTGGTAGAAATCATGGAGCAGGCTATCCGGATTCAGGAAATTGTCAATCGCGTGGAGTCGATGACTTGTGCCAGAGAAATCGACACCCCCCATTCAAGCCAGATAGGAGGAAAGAACCTGTTCCGCAGGACTCCTCGAACCATCGAACTTATCCCTCTGGCTGTTCGAGGGTATGATGCCCTGGGTGAGCCCTTTGAGACCGCGTCCTACACACTCAATGTAAGCCCTCGGGGCGCTTGCGTGTTATTTCCTGACAAAGCCATCAAAGTCGGACAAAAAATCGACCTGCAAAACCATCATTTTGCGACAGAAGCCATGGTTCGATGGATTGTTCAAGGCAAGGCAGGCAACATGGTGTTTGCAGGGGTCGATTTTACTAAGCCGATTAAAATGCTGTTGAAGGCCCAATCTGCTTAGGCTATTTCAATGCGTTGATAATCGCATCAAACAATCTCGCCTGGCCCTTGGATTCCTCAAAGTGGTGTTGCATTTGTTTGGAATCTCAGTGATTCCCCCAGGCTGTGATTGGGATGCGTTGAAACTAAGCCAATCTCGCCTTTTCGTAACACTTGGGGCATTGACTTCCTGTCCTGATCAATTCAATTCAGCCAACTGATCTCCGCCATCCCGGTGCCAACCTTTCGGACCTCTTTATCCGGCAATTCATTTCTGGTGGTCGGAGGCAGCACGCTCACTGACAATGATCACACCTCAATAAAACCTGGTCAGTCTCCCGGTAGATCCGAGCGTTCCTAAGGGTGAATCATGCCGACGATGGAGGGAGAAAAAGGAGAGCGAAGAGGGTCTGCGGTGGAGTGGCAGCCCTGTTCGTGTATAATTCCATAGGCAGTTGATAGGGAAATATTTCACTCAGATCCCTTCAGGCCCAGTATCCGCGAAGCCTTAAGGCAGAAAACTCCCCAGTGGGCGAGGCAGTACGCCTTCTCACTGACATTGACGCTTTCTGGTCAACGAAGGACGGGCACCTAGGAAAAAATGAAGTCAAACGAGCGATTCTTGATTACAGTAGCCTCCTTGCTGGTGCTGCTCGCACCATTCTCTGCAAGTCCGAAGCGAGCTGTTCCCCGGACGGATTATCGCGATTGGAAGGTCTGCGGCGGTGGTCCCGATAACATCCACTATTCTACCCTCAACCAGATCAACCGTAGCAATGTTCACAGACTCGAAGTCGCCTGGACCTATGATACAGGAGATGCCTTCCCGGATTCGGAAATGCAGTGCAATCCCATTATTGTCCATGGAGTTCTCTTCGCCACTACTCCCAAGCTTCGTGTCATCGCTCTCGACGCTGCGACGGGAAAGCTTCGCTGGAGCTTCAATCCGAATGAAGGCAGGAAGGTTGCCGGCCACACCCGCAATCGAGGACTGACCTATTGGGAAGAAGATAAGCAGCAGCGACTCTACTTTGTGACTGATCACTACCTCTATGCGCTGGAAGCCCAAACAGGCAAGCTCATCTCGGCCTTTGGAAATTTGGGGCGAGTTGACCTCAGAGAAGGACTCGGACGTGACCTCCAGGAGATTTCTATTTCGGCCACCAGTCCCGGAGTAGTTTACAAAGATCTTCTCATCCTAGGCAGCGTTGTCAGTGAGGACTTGCCTTCCGCTCCCGGAGACATCCGCGCCTATGACGTCTGTACGGGAAAACTTCGCTGGACCTTTCACACTATCCCTCACCTTGGTGAACTGGGCTACGATACCTGGCCCAAGGACGCCTGGAAATATAGTGGTGGCGCTAACAGTTGGGGCGGGATGAGCCTGGATAAAAGGCGAGGCCTGGTATTTATTCCGACGGGTTCCGCTGCCTTTGACTTTTATGGCGGCGACCGCGCAGGCGACAATCTGTTTGCCAATTCTCTCCTTGTCCTCAAGGCTGAGACGGGCGAGCGCGTCTGGCATTTCCAGACGGTCAAGCATGACACCGCGACCTGCCTGCGGCTCCCACCCTGGTGACCGTCAAGCGAGACGGGCGACTGGTGGATGCGGTGGCCCAAATCACGAAGTCCGGGTACGTCTTTGTATTCGAGCGAGAGACTGGAAAGCCGCTCTTCCCCATCGAATACCGCCGGGTTCCAGCCTCGGACGTGAACGGAGAAATTTTGGCAGACACTCAGCCTTTTCCTCTCAAGCCGCCTCCTTTTGCTCGGCAGGCTTTCACGGAGGAGATGGCAACGCAAAGGACCCCTGAGGTGCACCGAGCAGTCATAGACCGGCTCCGAAAGGTTCGGAGCGCCGGACAGTTCGTGCCTCCGAGCCTCGAGGGCACCGTGGTCTTCCCTGGCTTCGACGGCGGTGGCGAATGGGGCGGAGCCTCCTTTGACCCTGAGACAGGCCTCTTCTATGTGAACTCCAATGAAATGCCCTGGATTCTCAGACTCGTTCCGCGACCGGCCCAGGCCAGGCATTCCACCAGCCGGGAGCTCTATCTTAGAAACTGCGCCAACTGCCATCGCCAAGACCTGCAAGGAACCCCGCCCGAGTTCCCTTCCCTCGTGGGGATTGGAAATAAACTTACGAAATCCGAGATCGAGGTGGCGCTCCGCCGCGGAAGCGGCCGGATGCCCGGTTTTGCCCGGCTGGGAAGTGACGCCCTTGAAGCTATCACACGCTTCCTCCTATCAGGCGAGGGTAACGAAGTAGTGGCAGATGCGGCAAATCTGTCACTCGTTGAGCTAGAATACACGCATGACGGTTACAACAAGTTCCTCGATCCCGATGGTTATCCCGCCGTGCAGCCTCCCTGGGGGACTCTCAACGCCATCAACCTCGATACGGGCGAGATGGTATGGAAGATACCGTTGGGCGAATTTCCAGAGCTTGTCAAATTGGGGATGCGAAACACCGGATGCGAGAATTATGGAGGCTCTGTGGTGACTGCTGGAGACCTTCTCTTCATCGGGGCCACCAACCATGACAAGAAGTTTCGTGCCTTCGACAAGGCAACGGGAAAACTTTTGTGGGAAACCACGCTGCCAGCGGCCGGGAACGCCACTCCAGCAACCTATGAAGTCGGTGGCAGGCAATTTGTCGTCATTGCCGCCGGAGGTGGCAAGTGGGGTTTACCTTCCGGGGGATCCTACATCGCCTTCGCGCTCCCTGAGAAAGTGATTGCGAGCGAAAGCGCGAGGTAGACCATTCGACAATGACTATAGGAAGGCGCGGGACGCGCATTGTTTCTGCCCATGCCGCTATACATGACGACATAATAAATTTCGCATGGGTGCGACCCTTTGCGCCTGCCCCCTCACCCCCAGCCCCTCTCCCAATGGGAGAGGGTGGCCGAAGGCCGGGTGAGGGAGTGACAAAACTAACGACGCTGCGTATAGATCGCCACGAGGCTAACTAACGCATTATAATGCGTTCATGGCTTTTCTATTGTGGCTGGACAATCCGTAAATTATGATGACAGCTTTGGTAAGGAGCAGTCACCGGCTCCAGAAGGAAGGCTCATGCACCAAACCCGGTCGGACATCCGCAATTTAGCCATCATCGCGCACGTTGATCATGGCAAAACCACGCTGGTCGACGCCATGCTCTGGCAGAGCGGGATCTTCCGAGAACATCAGCGCGTACAGGAGCGCGTGATGGACAATATCGATCTGGAGCGTGAGAAGGGCATTACTATCATGGCCAAGAACACGGCCCTGTTTTACAACAACGTGAAGCTCAATATCGTAGATACTCCCGGTCACGCCGATTTCGGCGGAGAAGTAGAGCGGACTCGTAAGAAGGTCGATGGGGTGATGCTCCTGGTGGATGCATCCGAAGGCCCTCTGCCCCAGACTCGTTTTGTTTTACGCAAGTCCTTAGACCAGGAATTGCCGGCGATTGTGCTGATTAACAAGATCGATCGTCCAGACGCCCGGATTCCCGAAGTGATCAATGAAATCTATGATCTCTTCATTGATCTGGATGCTCGTGAAGACCAAATTGATTTTCCCATAATCTATACCAATGCCAGACTGGGCTTGGCGAAGCGACGTCTCGAGGACGAAGCCAGAAACTTAAGGCCGCTCTTCGAAGCCATATTGGCTCACATCCCCCCGCCACAATTTGACTCCCGGCAGAACTTACAATTGCTGATCACCAACATCGATTACAGTGATTACGTGGGCCGTCTAGCCATTGGTCGAATCAGCAACGGTGTGCTTCGGCAGGGAGAACTTATTTCCGTTTGCCGGTTGGATGGTAGCCAGGAGAAAATGAAAGTGACTCAACTCTGCGTGTTTGATGGTCTCAAGCGACTGGAAGTCAAAGAAGCCTCGGCCGGCGAGATCGTTTCTGTGGCAGGGAGTAACAGCATCACCATTGGAGAGACTATTGCCGATGCCGAGAACCCTCATCCCTTACCTCCCCTCCAAATTGATGAGCCCACTCTGGCGATGATCTTTACCGCGAATACCTCTCCTTTTGCTGGCAAAGAAGGCAAGTACGTCACCTCCCGGCATCTCAAGGAGCGCCTTGAAAAGGAGTTACTAAAAAACGTAAGCCTGCGGGTGGAGCCCACCTCCGATACGGACGTCTTTCGCGTCGTGGGACGTGGTGAACTGCAAATGGCCATACTCCTGGAAATGATGCGGCGCGAGGGTTATGAGGTTGAAGTTACGAAACCGGAAATCGTCACCAAAGAGGTTGAAGGGAAGGTTATGGAGCCAATGGAAATGCTCTGGGTCGATTGCCCGGAAGAATTCATTGGTGTGGTCACACAGAAAATTGGGACGCGCAAAGGCAGAATGTCAAGAATGATCAATCATGGCAGTGGCCGGGTACGGCTGGAATTCCGCCTTCCAGCAAGGGGGTTGATCGGCTTCCGCACCGAGTTCCTGACGGATACAAAAGGCACTGGAATAATGAATCACCTCTTTGATGGCTACGTTGAATGGCAGGGGGAAATTCCCGGCCGACCCACAGGGGTGTTGGTGGCCGACCGCGGCGGGAAAGCAACCGCATACGCACTGAATAATTTACAGGATCGTGGAGAACTTTTTGTGCGGCCCGGGGATCCCGTCTACGAGGGCTTGATCTGTGGAGAAAATTCCCGCTCGGTGGACCTTTTTGTTAACGTGACCAAAGAAAAGAAACTGACCAATATGCGTGCTTCAGTGGCCGATGAAGCGATTCGCCTCATTCCTTACAGAGAGATGGGCCTGGAGAAGGCCCTGGAATTTGTTAAAGCGGATGAACTCGTCGAAATAACCCCACTCTCAATACGGATGAGAAAGAAGCCAGCCACCCATTAAAGGAATTTCGCTCAGAATCGAATCCCCAATGAATGTGGCCGACACCGGGAGGGCGAGGCTCCCGCCGAGCCTCATGGGACCAGGGCTTGCTGGGGCGATAGCGCGCCAAGAGGCTCACCCTCCCAATTTTTTCACAGCTTCTCAGTTATTGGGGGAATCGTTCAAGGGTAGGTGGAACGGGTACTCCGTCGCGCGAGCAGTTAGCGTGCGCAGAGCGCCCGCTCCACCTCGTGTCCTTGCCCCAATAACTAACGCACTACGTCCCATTGTTCATTTTTCTTGCAACTCTAATGAAGTCATCTTAATATGAAGGGTCTCCAACGGATGTTTGGTGCGTTTCACTCAACTCATCACCCTAAAGTAGAACTGAAAGTTTATCAAGGTCTAGGTCGACCGAGATAGGGTTGGATACTGATCTTTAATTCGCTTTTGCCACACTCTAGCTGGGCTACTATCTAATCGCGAGGAGGTTTGATGAATCTTGGCAAATACAACGGGAACAAGAGCAGCGGCAGCAGTACCAAGATGACGAGTGAGGCGATCCCCAAGGACGGAGGCAAGCTCATTGTTCTGACGGCTCCACTGACCGAGACCATTGACCACGCAGGCTATTTTATTCAAATGGCAATGGCGTCCTTGCCGATCTGGATGGAATTTGTTTTGAACAGTAAATATCCTCAATGGCGTCAAGTGGAACATAACGAGGACGGCTCGGCACGGTATATGCCTGCTGGAGTGCGATTGGTAGAAAAATCCTTGCTTCGTCAATATCGCAGAGAGGACGTTGTGGCTTGTTTTCCGGATGACCTGCCAAAGTTTATCGGCCCCAAGACACGCGTGGTCGCGGTTTCAACGCACAATCCACTCGGAGTGACTTTTGCAGCCGGAGTCTACACTTCTATCTTTGGCTCCTCGAAGATGCCGATCAACTCCCATTATGCACGAGACTTGTTTAGTAAGATCAAAGCCAGTCCGTATCGCAAGAATTTCAAGGTCATTGTTGGAGGGTCGGGAGGATGGCAAATTAGCCAGACCAATACCTACGAGGAGCTGAGTGTAGACTGTGTGGTCGAGGGCCGCAGTGAATCTGCAGATGCTATGGAGTTATTTCGAAACGCCATCTGCGGCGAGGATTTGCCTCGACAAATCGAAGCCAGACATCCCACGACCCGGGACGCCATTCTCTTCCCGGATTCCCGAACCACCTTCGGTGTGGTCGAAATGACCACCGGCTGTGGACGCCGTTGCCAATTTTGTGTTCCGGACCTGAACCCTCAAATTGATTTGCCCAAGGAGAAGATCCTGGGCTCGGTTCGAGCCAATGTTCGCGAAGGTAATAAGCAGATTTCGCTCGCCACAGAAGACATGTTCATCTGGGGACAAGTCCAGACCGAGACCCCGTTTTTCTTTCCTAACCGTGAGGCGCTGCTGGACCTCTATAGCGAAATTGTCAACACGCCGGGTGTAGAGCAGCATGTGCTGAGCCACTGCACCATCGCCCCTTCAGTCGTTGATCCCCTCTTAATAAAAAAACTTTCCGATATTTTGTTGCCCAAGAGTCCGATCCATCTTCCAAGATTGAGCACTCATCCCCAGAAGAAAGCTCTCTCTCCATTGATTGGCCTTGAAACGGGTTCGGTGCGGATGGCCAAGCAGATTATGCCCAGCAAGGGCGTCCCTTTTTCCATCGAAGACTGGCCCAGTGTGGTTCTGGAGGGCCTCAGGATATTGAACCAAAATAACTGGTTTCCGGTCATGACGCTGATCGTCGGCAGTCCAGGGGAGACGGATCAGGACGTGAAAGACACGCTGGATCTGGTTTATGAAATGGAGCGGCGCGGCTTGTTTGCCTTCCTCATTCCTTCTATTTTCACGCCTCTCCATGACACCCGCATGGAGGATAAGAAAGGCGTCACTGAGACCCGGCAACTCACTCCGTTGCAGTGGCAACTATTGATGAAGTGCTGGAAGATGAACTTACGACCCGGTCAATACAGTTGGTGGGGGCCGATGGCTTGACGTATCGGATCAATTATCATGTGGCTCTACAAACTCCGCAAGATTAACGGTCCCAATTTTACCTGGCCGCTCTGGATGTTTTCTGGATCAATTTCTGAGAAAAATCTGGAACGAATGGGAAAGATTTATGGGGGAAGGCCGCTCAAGTCCAAAACTCGCAGAGAACTGGTTGCCTCGCTGCGCCCCAACTACTGGCAATACCTGCGAGCCGATAATGGAGATCTGCCCAAGGGTTATACTCCA
>QHZQ01000318.1:0-354 GCA_003224725.1 Acidobacteriota bacterium
GAACACGCCATCAGAGTCCAGTTGGGTCTATCGGAGGCCTAAGCACTCCAAGGCGAGCGTACCATACAGGCTGAGGAGCAACGAATACACTCAGGAGGTCGAAACATTGTTGGCCCATGACACGGGAGGATATGTTTTTGCAGAGGCAGATGACTTCAATCGAAAGATTGAACTAGCCCGACAAAACAAAAAGTTGATGAAATTCCTCGATCTCCGGTCAAAGCAAACGAACACTGTCCCTTTAGAGGAGGTCAAGGTTCAATTGGGTCTACACCGGGAATCGAGCAACCTCAGACCGTGTCCCCTCACCCGCCCTCCGCGACCGCCGTCGCTTCGGGCACCCTCTCCCCCAGC
>QHZQ01000318.1:511-5489 GCA_003224725.1 Acidobacteriota bacterium
CCATCGATGTTCATGCTTTTCATGATTTCTTGTGCCGCTTATGTTTTCGTGGTGTTCCTTGTTCCGAGGACGACGTGTCTTCGCCGTGTGCCCACAGTGATGATCCTTTTGTCAGCTTGTTTCATGCTTCTGGTCGGTTGCAGCCGGACTCAAACGGCTCTTCAAACCAAAGCTCGCAATCGGAATGTACTGTTTATAACTCTCGACACCACCCGAGCGGATCACCTTAGTTGCTACAATGCAGGGAGGACTCCAGCTTCTAATCGTGGTGCCAGAACACCCTGTCTCGACGCGCTGGCCGGTCGCGGCTCGCGCTTTTCTCATGCTACTTCCCAGGTGCCTTTGACTCTCCCCTCGCATGCTTGCATCTTCACGGGTACTTACCCCGAAGTGCATCAACTTCGCGACATGGGAGGATTTGTGCTTAGCCCAAAACACGTCACACTGGCTGCGATGGCCAGGAAGGCCGGATTCAACACCGCCGCCTTCGTAGGCTCGAAGGCGGTAGGTCGCCAGTTCGGCCTTCAGCAAGGGTTTGAGGTCTACGACGACCAGATGGGTTCGCAGGATCAGGAAGCGAAGCTACCGGGCATCTTTCCCGAACGTCGGGCGGCAGTAACTACCGACCGTGCGCTGAATTGGCTAAAGGAACACGGTCAGCAAAAGTTCTTCCTTTGGGTTCACTACTATGATCCCCATGATCCCTATGATCCGCCCGAGCCATTCAAGAGCGGTTATCCCAAAGATCCCTACTCCGGCGAAATTGCTTACACCGACCAGCAGGTAGGACGCCTGTTCGACTTTCTCGACGAAGCGAAACTCCAGGAACGCACGCTTGTGGTTGTGATGGGTGATCATGGAGAGGGGCTGAATGATCATGGAGAGAGGACCCACGGAATCTTCATCTACGACGACACCTTGCATGTGCCATTGCTTATGGCCGGCCCTGACGTTCCGCCAGGGAAAATCGTCGACACCCAGGTGCGCTCCATTGATTTGCTTCCAACCGTGGCCGAGTTTTTGGGCCTTCCAGCGAATCCGGCCACACAGGGTGTGAGCCTTTGGCCAGTTATCGCGGGTGGGAAGGCTGTAGCCGGCAAGGGGTCAAACTACGCCTACATCGAAACGCTCTATCCTAAGACTTATATGAACTGGTCTGAGCTTCGAGGGATGCGGACAGACCGGTGGAAATTTGTCCTGGCTCGACGACCCGAGCTCTACGATCTGGAATACGATCCTGGGGAAAAAGAAAACGTTATCGATCGTCACCTGGCAGAAGCCGATCACTTGCAAAAAAAAATCTGGGAGATCATCGGTCCTCCCGAGGGCGACCAGAAATTGGTCTATACGCCCGTGGATGCTCAGACACGACAGGAATTAGCATCTTTAGGGTATGTCAGCGCCGGTTCCTCACGCGAGCTTCTTCTTAACATGAACGGGCCAGATCCCAAGGATCGCGTAACAACGCTCAGTGCCATGCAGCAATACGATCACTTCATGAAACTGAAGTCCTTTGGACAGGCAGCCAAGGCCATGGAGGGAGCCGTGCGCACAGATCCAGCCAATCCGTTAGCCCGCCTCTACCTCGCGACAGCCTATGAGAAACTGCGGGATTGGCGCCGTGCGGTTCAGACTTATCGTGGCGCCGTTGAGATCGGCGTAGCTCGAGATCAAATTCTCTCTCGCCTGGGAAAAGCTTACCTGCGCTTGAACGATTTGGAGAATGCCGTAGCCGCCATGGAACAAGCCAGTCAAATCAATCCGACGGATCTCGATAACTTGCGCAATTTAGGCACTGCCTACCTGCAGTTGCAGCGTGTGGCTGAGGCTGAAAAGGCATTCAAGGCGATTCTGGTTCAGGACGACCGCTATGCCGCCGCATACAATGGCCTGGGCCTGGTAGCCATTCAACGGGGCGACGGTGATACAGCCCGGCCAAACTTTGAGAAGGCTATCGAATTGGATCCGGAGCAAGTGGAACCGCTGCTCAATTTAGGAGTGCTCTATCAGCGGACAGGGCACAAAGAGCAAGCGCTGCATTACCTGACGATGTTCCTGGAGAAAGCCCCGCCGGAAAACTACAGTCATTTGTTACCTCAGGTCCGCGAAGCCATCCAGGAGCTACGCCACGGCGGTTAGCCGCTCTAGGGTTACTTGGTGGCGACGAAGTTCAAACTGGTCAAGTTTGTTAACCTGCCGTCCCCTCACCCCCTGCCCTCTCCCCTGGGGAGAGGGTGGCCGCAGGCCGGGTGAGGGGTCAGCTGCTTTTAGGAGACCCGACCCTTGGCGGTAAGAGGTTGCTCGCTACTTCTAGTCGTAGAGGCGCTGGAAAACCGAGGATAGAGGATTGAAGATCGACGATCGAAAACTGCTGTCGTTGCTCGATTCCCTCACCTGCATCCGGAGTCTTTTTCTTTCACTTCTACGGCTTAATCAGAGAGTGGATGGCCTGCCGGAAATGGAATCAAGCGAACAGGAGTGTAACTTCTTTGTTGCACCAGACCAGGCTGTCCTTTTTTTTAAGGGAGGAGAGACCTTACTTAACTACTTCGACGATCGTTCTAGCTGATCCAGGGCATTGCGAGCTTTCTGAAATTGCGCGTCGGCCAATAGGGCCAGACGGAAATGGCGTGCAGCTTCTCTATTCTCCTTTTGCTGCTGAAGCACCAATCCCAGGTTGTAATGGGCCCAGGCAAACTTCGGCTCAAAGCGAATTGCCTTGAAAAAGGCGTCACGTGCTTCATTGAGATTTCCCTCTCGAAAAAAAAGGCTGCCCAATGCGTTGTATGCTTCTGGAGACTCCGGGTCAGTTTTGAGCGCCAAAAGCAGGTGATTTTTCCCTTCCTGCCACTTCTCCTCAATCGTCGCCAGTACACCTAGATGATAATGGGCCGCGTAATCCTCGGGCGCGATTTCCAGCATACGATTGAAGCATTCCCGAGTCCGACGATAGTCTTTTCTTTGCATCCACACAGTCCCCAGCACGTAGTAGGCGCGTGAATGATACGGTTCAATGTTCAAAACCGCTTGAAGCTCCTTGATGGCCTCGTCAACCTGATTCAGAGCGAGAAGGCTGACCGCCAAATTATAATGGGCCTCTACATTGCCCAGATCACTCTTTAAAGCCGCCCGAAGATGTTCGGCGGCTTCAGGTTGCTTGCCCATCTTTTGTTGGTTCAGTCCCAGACTCATGGGGATGGCTGTGACCTCCGGCAATTTCACTCGCAGCCGTTCCAGCAGCCTGGTGGACTCTTCCAACTTTCCCGAAGAAGCCAGTGCCACTGCCAGATGATAAGTCTCGGCTTCCACGATGCGATCTTTTGGGTCGGCACCGGAATCCGGAGAGCTGGACCTCGGGCTGCTGATGCTTAGATATCCCAGCGATCTAAGCGCCGCCTCAGCTTGTACACTGGGATCCCTCAGCGCCGGGGCGTGCGCTTCCTGAAAGCGGGAGGAGAGGGTCAATAAGTGCTCGCGCAAGGCCAGTGCCACTGATTTCTGGCGAGTATAGATGTTATGTGCTTCTTCCGGGTCCTTGGCTAAATCGTAAAGTTCCGGTTTGGGGGCCTCTATGTATTTGAACTGCCCTTGCCGCAAGCTCCGCAAGGCACTGCAGCCGAAATGGCTTCGAGCGAAGAAACTTTCACCGTAGATTTCCGCATTCGCAGGGATCCCCTTTTGTCTCGCAGCGCCCAGAAGGCTCCGTCCCTGAAAGGACGAAGGGAGCGGGGCGCCCAGAGACTGAAGGACCGTGGGAGCGACGTCGAGAAGACTGGCAGGTTCGTCAACCTGGGCTAAGAATTTTCCCGAGCCTGCGGGCCAGCGGATAATCAACGGCACCCTCAATGTGCTCTGGTAGATGAAATAGCCGTGGGTGCTTTCCCGGTGGTCACCCAGACTTTCTCCATGATCAGAGGTGAAGACTATCAGCGATCTTTCCAAAAGACCACGGTCGGCCAGGAAACTCCAGAAATTTCCCAGTACTTCATCCTCATACCCAAGTTGAGCCTGGTAGCCCTCAGTGCGTCGCTTGCGCCTCGTGGAAGGAAGGTCATACGGCTTGTGGAGGTCGTAGAGATGAAGGAAAGCAAAAAAGGGTTCGTTCGAGTTCGCTGCGATCCAACGGGTAGCGACACCCACAACGTCTTCGCCCAATCGTTTGGCATCGCCAGCGTCAACTCCCATTCTCCGGTGCAAGTCGAAAGGACCATTGTAGAAATCAAAGCCCTGGCTCAGCCCGAAACGCTGATCCAGTACGTAACTGCCTACGAACGCGGCCGTGCGATATCCCCTGGACCTTAGCACTGTAGCCAGTGTCACGGCATTCGGGCCGAGCCGTTGGCCATTGTCCCGGAGCCCATTAGAAAAGGGATAGGTGGAAGTGAATAAGGAGACGTGGGAAGGCAATGTCAGCGGCACTTGAGAGCTAACTTGAGAAAACAGCGTGCCGCTCTTGGCTATTGCATCGATGTGCGGTGTCATCTGACCTCGATAGCCATAACAACTGAGCCGATCTGCACGTAGCGTGTCGACCGAGATCAGGATAATGGGAGGCAACGAGGGGCTTTCGGTCACCACGCCCACAGCCCAACCGCAAGGATTGCCAAAAGCCATGACGATCCAGCCACCTAGCAATGGCAACCCTATGTTGAAAGAACGTCTTCTTGTCTCATTCATAAGAGGAGAGCGAAAAGGGTATCGTCAACATAGCACTGAAGTGGGCAGAAAAACACGAGCGCCAAAACTCCATCTCAACAATCGAAGTTTTCGTGTCACTATTTATTTTGGGGGCTTTCCTCCAGGGCTAACACCGGCTATCCCGCTTCCCTCTTTGAGCGTGATCACCTGGTTAGCTGAAACATTGGAAACTTTATCCACAGTGCCGCTGGGCCAGATCACTTCGAGGGATTCTACTTTATCGTGCTTCCCCAAACCAGAGGTCAGAGGCAACTCGTTCTGCGAGCAATAACTGCTCCCA
>QHZQ01000318.1:5499-7741 GCA_003224725.1 Acidobacteriota bacterium
GTCGGACTACGGCGCCAATCCCGTCTCGGTTACTCTTCGTTCCCACGGTTTTGACTCTGAGGTAATGGTTGGCATTGCCCCCCTCATTGCGCCAGAGGTAGGCCGGACCTCCATTGGTTACCACCAAAAGATCCAGGTCGCCGTCATTATCGATGTCTCCGTAGGCAGCGCCACGTGCCACTTTCGGAATCTTCAAGGTGGGACCTACCAGTTGGGTAACTTCGGCATACTGCTTATTACCGCGATTGTGAAAAAGATGAGGGGGTTGGGCATAAGTAACTCGTTTTTGTACCTTGTTGATGTCGTTCTCCACATGCCCATTGGCCACAAAAATATCCGGCCGTCCGTCCAGATCAAAATCGAAAAAGAAACAGCCAAAGGCTAAGGTTAAAAGGCTTGCCTGCCCCACTGCCGAAGAGGGCGCCTCATCCACAAACAGACCTTTACCCTCGTTATGGTAAAGGTTGAGCATCTCATTGGAAAAGTTGGCAATCAGCAAACTGGCAGAGCCCGAGCCGTCATAGTCGGCAGCGTCCACGCCCATGGCACCGCGCACCGTTCCATCTTCACTGAAGGCAATCCCTGCCGGGACACCTTTCTCGCTGAAGGTTCCATTTTTGTTATTCACATAGAGCTTGTTTGGTTGAGTATCATTGGCAACGACCAGGTCAGGCCAACCGTCATTATTGAGATCGAAAACCGTCACCCCCAGCGCTTTGCTGGTCGGATCAAAAAGCCCTGCCTTTTGGGTGACGTCGATGAAAGTGCCATTGCCCTGATTCTGGTAAAGTCGCGACGAGACTCCTTTGTACGACTCGGGCGTGCAATAGGACTTATTGACTCCGTCGAGAGTACAAAAGATGTCTGTCTCCGCTGTCCACTGGACGTAGTTGCAGACAAAAAGATCCAGGTCACCATCTTTGTCATAATCGAACCAGGCGCTACTGGCGCCAAAATCCGCGTCCCCTAATTTGGCCTTCTGGGTCACATCTGTAAATTTTCCGTTTCCCAGGTTACGAAATAGATGATCCGGACCCAGGGCGCTGATGTAGATATCCACGAACCCGTCGTTATCGTAGTCTCCGACGGCGCAGCCCATGCCGTACATCTCCACTGCCAATCCGGCTTCGCGGGTGACATCGGTAAAGGTGCCGTTCTTGTTGTTGCGATACAGAGCCGAATAGGTTGGTTTGCGTTTATGCCCGGGCCAATCCATGCCGTTGATGAGCAAGATGTCTTGCCAGCCGTCGTTGTTGTAATCGAGGAAGGCGCAGCCCGATCCCATGGTTTCAGGGAGATACTTTTTCCCGAAAGCGCCATTGTTGTGTCTAAAGAGGATACCTGCCTGACGCGTGATGTCTTGAAACTGAACGGGGAAGGCGCTGGTTGGCGCCTTCTGGGGAGTCCGCCGGGCCTCGTTGTGGGAGCCAAACGACAGAAGCAACAGAATTGAAAGGAATATCAACGACAGGGCCAGAAATCTCATAAGTCCAAAAGGTCTCGACAGGAAATAATGAACCACAAAGACACAAAGGGCACAAAGAACTTAGAGGTGAACCCAAAAGCAACCGCAGAGAGGTTTGAGAACAGAAGATAGAGGATGGAGGATGGAGGATGGAGGATAGAGGATGGAGGATCGAGAATCGAACACCAACGAATTTCAACGATGCTCGATTTTCTATCCTGTATGCTACTATCCTCAGCCCCCTTCTCCGAGTTTAGCAAATTCGTCATTTCTCGTTTTCTTGATTTCGTAAACTTCAGTAAGGCCAAGGTCAGCACACTGCCCGAGGCGCCGCGATTGATCGGTTTCCCCAGCCGTTGTCCCCTTGTTTCTTAAGTTGTTTGTTGTGTGCCATCCAACTTCATATGCAAAATCTGCGTTGGTCTGCGTTCATCTGCGTCCCAGAAGGGTTTCTCTGTGTCTCCGCGCCTCTGTGGCATTTTTTGGTTCCGGCTCCGTCGCTCTGGTGAACCTTACTGCGTATGTCTGCACACTTGACTTCCCTTTGCCCTCTCGAGCTTTTGAAGGAATGTTTAAAGGGACCGACAGGTGCTCGTGAATCGGTTGGCGCTCATTGTTGGCTGCGGGATGTCGCAGCCGCACGGGTCCAGTAATGAACTGGGAGGACTCATCCGCTTTAAAACGCAGGTAGAGCTTTCTCTCCCGGTCTGCCATCTCTGAATTTCCCAATCCCTGATAGCAGAGCATCAAATTGTAATGGGCCTGCAAATCTTCAGG
>QHZQ01000319.1:0-8154 GCA_003224725.1 Acidobacteriota bacterium
AACTATCAAGAGCCTGAATCCATAGGCCACCACAACCGGTCGAACCGCGTGCGAGTTCTTCCGGGATGCCACCATCCGGTCGAAAGCCGACCGCTTGATGACAATTGTAATTATCCATGTAGGAATTGCCGTCCATGCGGTCCAGTTGGCGCTGTTTGGCTTCGGCATAGGCTTGACCAGGTGTCAGCTGACTCCCATTGCGATCCGTCAGCATAACGCCCGAGCCGGCCAGGTAGTCGGCAATCATGGCCGACGTAGCGGAACCCGCACTGCCCCAATTGTTACTGCGTGCGTCTGAAGCCCAATCCACCTTCTTGTAAATCTCAGAGGCTAACCAGTTCTGAAAGGTCTGCTTATCTGATAAGCTCCAGCCCGAATAGTCCTCTATCAAATCCGCGGCCGTGATCCAGCTTGGGATGTACCAGGCGAGATTTAAAATGCACTGGTTGCCGCCGGAGTAGGTACTTCCCCCGTAACCATACGTATCGGTGAGGTCCATAATCATAGAGCGGACAACTGAGGCATACTGGCTATTGCCGGTCAAATGGTAAGCCATAGCCTTGGCAAAGATCAGTGGGGCGCCGTTGCCGATGTAAGACGGTGAAAGCGTTCCAGAGCAACTCTGCTGGCCACTGATTCCGCCGTAGGGCCAGTAAGAAGGATCGCCCGCAAAACTAAGAAGCTGAGCCTCGGCGTCTTTATAAGGTTGAATTCCTTGAGCAGCCTTCTGAGCGACTGCCCCCAGTTCTTGCGGTGTCGTCATATAACCTCGGGAGTTTCCGGACGGTACGACCTGATTCACCGTTTGATTCACGCTGCCGTTGCTGGGGTTGAAAGTCCCGTCGCCGCTGTAGCAGGCTGTGATCATGTGGGTGCCCGCCGACAAAGTCGAGGTGCTGAAGCTGGCTTGACCGGCGCCGTCGAGGAGGGTCGGTCCGGCCAAGGTAGTGGTCGGTGTCGCGCACGTGCCGCCTTCGATGAAGGTAGCGTTGCCGGTCGGCGTCCCGCTACTGTTCGTCATTGTAGCCGTGAAAGTGACTGACTGCTCATAGGTCGAGGGGTTGAGCGAGGAAGTTGCAGTGGTGGAGGTCGCAGCGGGGTCGGGGGGCGCGGCCTGATTCACCGTCTGACTCATGCTGCCGCTACTGGGGTTGAAGTTCCTGCTCCCGGCGTAGCAGGCTGTGATCGGGTGCGTGCCCGCCGACAAAGTAGAGGTACTGAAGCTGCTATGACCGCTGCCGTCAAGAAGGGTCGGGCCGGCCAACGTGGTGGTGGGTGTCGCGCACGTGCCCCCTTCGATGAAGGTGACATTGCCGGTCGGCGTTCCGCTACTGCTCGTCACGGTAGCTGTAAAGGTGACCGACTGCCCAGCGGTCGAAGGATTGAGCGAGGAAGTTAAGGTTGTGGATGTCGGCTTTGCTGGTGCCTTGGACAAGAGTCTCACGGGTGTTTCGAATGCAAACATCATGAGTACGCAGACCGTTGCAACTACTGCCGACCGCTTGATGGCACCCTTCTGGTCTCGCATTGGCCAGAGCGCACGATGGAGGATGCTTTCTACGATTCGGGATTGGGTGATTGTCATTAGGGTGTGATTCCTTTCAGTTTTTAACTCGAATGCATTCCGCTGACTGACCCCCAGGCACGGTTCCAGTGAGTCCGCTAACCGTGTTCATACCTGGGCCCCTTTGGTAGCTCACTGGCTCGGGCCGTTGTATCCTGCCTTGAAGAACCACACACCTATCCAAGGGCGGCAAAGCCTAAAATGCCTTGGTTTGGGAATTCGGTATTGCGCTCAATTGTCGGAGGAGTGAAAGGGATAACCCTACTTACGTTCCTGTGGGTCAAAAATCTTCTACGTTAACGCGGTGGGGCAACCGACCAACCAACGCGGAAGCATTTTCCAGCGTCCTAGAAAAATTTCCTTATCCAATTTATTTCAAAAGAATTGCCGTGCTTACGGTTGCCCCCTCGAAGTGAGCGGGCCTGACTGCCAATCAGATTGAGATAACATTTTTGTTATTGAGTCACACTACTGTTCTTTAGGAGGGGAGGTGTGAAAAAAATTGGGAGAGCGAGCCTCCTGGGAGGGCGAGGCTCCCGCCGAGCCTCATGGCAAGGATTTGCTGGGGCGATCGCCCTCCCGATCTCGGCCGGTTTTGAATTTTTTCACAACTCCAGAAGAGGCCGCGAGCCGTTGGTGAGTGATTCGTCTGTCATCCTAAAAACGGCAGTTAGCCACAGAGGCACCGAGATCACAGAGGCATCAGAGAAGGAGCCACATCTTTAAAGCCTCCAAAAAGCCCTCCTTTCTTCCCTAGCTCTGTGCTCTCCGTGACTCCGTGGCAATTTCAACTGCCGGAAAAAATTGGGAGAGCGAGCCTCCTGGCGAGCCATCGGCCCAGCAAATCCTTGGTCCATGAGGCTCGGCGGGAGCCTCGCCCTCCCCGGTTTTGAATTTTTTTACGGTGGCCATTTCAACTGCCGGATTTAGGATCATCCGGACCAAAAAAAAGGCAACTGTCGGAGCCTGGATGACAGTTGCCTTCGGCCGCGGACCGAAACGAGAATCTTGTTCGGGTTTCTGGAATCGTCGTCGTTCTCGTCCTCGTCGTCGGGCTCGACCTCTAGGTTTCGAGGACGACGAGGATGAACAGACCCGATATCAGAGGGGCGGTTGGTTAGAGTCGACGACTACGTTACTTGGTCACTTCCAGCACCGGCCTGTTTAGGCTATTCTCCCGGCTGTTGAATGTGGCCAGCTTTATGGCTTGATTGGTGTCCCACAGCATCAACGATACCTTCTTGTCACCGGCTAGCTGTGAGTTGACGAAGGCGGTAACGTTGAAACTTGCCCATCCGATTGTTGGTAAGCTGGTTGAAAGCAGTTGCGAACCGAAAGCGGGCTGATTGTTCCAGGTAATGCCAGTTTCTGTCCAGCTATTTGAAGTAACCGGAAAGACTGCAATCGGCGCCGGCCCTTCCACCAGAGAAGCGACGTACAGCTTGAGTACCGCGCTGCTTACGCTGGTGCTGGAAACGCTGCTCAAGTCAAAACGCAGAAACATTCGGCGGTCGTAGGAATCGAGGTTGCTGTTCTTTTCCTCCAGCAAAATGGACGTGACGAAGTTCTGAGAGGCGTAGGTTCCTGCGCGTACACAGGTATCTGCCACGGGATTGAAACTGATGAGTTGTGTTCCCGTGCCGCTGTTGCTGACATTCAGCGTGAGGGCCGAAGAGGTCGTTTTATTACCGGCGGCATCACGCGCCGTCGCCGTAAGAGTATGTGAGCCGTTGATTGTTGTTGCTGTGTTCCAGCTCACGCCATAGGGTGCAAGGGTATCCTCACTGCCGAGGTTGGCTCCGTCCAGCTTGAACTGCACGCCCGCTACTCCCACGTTATCGGTGGCATTGGCTGACACGGTGACGGTCCCCGAGACCGTGGCTCCATTCGCCGGTGAGGCGATCGACACGGCCGGCGGGGTCGTGTCTGAGCTTGAAGTGGCGTTGATCGTGTAAGTGTCGATTAGGGAGCCCTTGCGATTGATGAATTTGAAAGTGATGGAAGTAGAACTCGCATCGACCAGCATGGCACCGTAGTCGCCGTTGTAACGCTTCTGGCTGCCCGACACAGTAGTGGTCCCAAAGGAGTATATGCTCTTCCCCCCCAGACCGCTGACGAAGTAGGGGAAGCCATTCTTGATAATGCGCTCATAGTCATGATCGTGCCCCGCCAGGACGGCCGTCGCACCCCATGACTGATAGGGCCACTGCATCCAGGAGCTGGATCCATGCTCTCCCCCTGAAGAGAAAGGCGGATGGTGCATGTAGACTATCTTCCAGCGCGCAGTGGAGATACCGAGCAAGCTCTGCAACCACAAGCCCTGAATTGAACCACTGGAAGTTCCATCCGGTTCGTGGGTATCACTGTCGATGGCAAAAAACTGTACGGGTCCCCAGGTGAAATCATAATAGCGTTCTTTGCCAGGTAAGAGGAAGTAATCGATGTACGGCTTGGCACCCGAGGTCGCCCAGTCGTGGTTGCCCAACGCCGGAAAAAACTCATTGGTCGGAGCGCCCATATTCGAGTCGATTGTCGAAGCTGCGCCACTTTCATAGTTATTGTCGCCCACGGTTATGATGAAGTTTGGATTCCAGCTTTTGACGAGTTTGGCAACATCCGATTCGGCCGTGCCGGCGTAACCATAGTCACCAATCACGGCAAAGCGGACGCTGGTAGATTGCGCTAAAACCTGCCTATAAGACCCAGATGAATACCAAAGTAATCCGAGAAGCAATGCCACCAAGACCAGCAGGCTGATGGGCATTTTGCCTTTTGTTTTTAACATGCTTTGCTTCCTTTCTATATCTTTACCTTTAATTCTTCTGTCGCCTGACCCCCAGGCGCAGTTTAAGTGAGTCCACGAAGCTCTCCCTTCCAGTTTTTGTGCTAAAGATTACCCCTACCAAGGGTCCCTCCGATGTTGTCCGGGAGAGAACATCTGGCGAAGAGCTACAAAAAGAGTGGAGAAAATTAGCCTACGTTTTGGGGCTTGTGCAGTGTGCTCACTTTGAGACTAGCTATTTTTTCCGGGCTGTGCCGGAATTGAAGGTGGGAAGCCAGTTTTCGTAGAAAGGGCCTGTCAACCCTGTGCACTATCTCTCCAGCGTCATGTCGTTGGGAGACTTCAGGCTGACAGGATAAGCAGGGGGCTTTGTAAAGAGTCCGTGATTGACACTACATAACAACACAACAGGCATCAGAGATGGAACATGAATACGCGTCGTTGCCAACAGCATCGGCCGAGGTTTACTGGCAAGTGCGGGGAGAATGAGAGGTAGGCGGAAGTTCAGGATTCCAGCTAACAGCGAAAGCAGTGTATTAAAACGGATTACCTTCCTTGGGCCCCTTTGCTTATCAATTTTCTACAGGAAGCAAAAAAGCAACTGGCCAACCAAAGAAGGATCAATACCCGCATCTTTCACAAGAAATTTCATTATTGGATTGAATGCAAAGGAATTAGCGATGTGGATCGCCTCTTCCTTTTGGCTCGGCTGGCAGCGACACAGCTTTGTTACCAGTCGCTCCTGGGTAACACTTATGTTACAGGATTATGTAGATCCCTCGATCGCAAGCCATTGCATTCTTGGCATATCAAACTTTACAAGGAAACAACCGAAGCTCGGGTCTCGAAAATCTGAAGTCACATTTCTGTTCCTGAGACGACAACTCTGTTATTAGAACAGCCTTGCTCCCCACTTCTCATCCATTTTCCAGGTGAGAGCAGCCAAACTCTTTGTGAGCTGGTTGGCTTAACAGACTCTTTCATAAGGACGCTAAGGAATGCCTTCCGTTTCCGGGACGATTGCAAACCGTGCTCTCGCTCGACTCCTCCGATTAGCCCCATTAGGAGAGATGGCATTGACCAGGCACGGTCGATGTTGCGGACCGTCCTTGTGCTTGTACTCTAAAAACCGAGAGCGACGACGAGGGGAATCACGAACATGAAGCTCTTTGTCCGCAGCCCGTTCCGTTATGTACGAGAATTTTCTCTAATCGCTTTGGTAGCGCCGGTCAGGGCGTTTTGCTGGCCGTGGATTTTTCGTCACGTTGCAGCAAACACCCCACGCCGAGCCATGGGGTGATTGCGAAGACGCTTCGTTGCGAATCACACCTTTACGAGAGTGTGTTACCACGGGCTGGGAAAAATTCCTATTTGTACGCGGCCGAGGAGCAGGGACGATTGCAAAATCCTAGGGTTTTTTCTCTAATTTGCTGGGGTTTTGCCTAGTTTACTTCTTCCACTGTCGTCTTTAATGTGAATTCCTTGAGAAAACCTGGATTGTAAGGACAGCAGCTAGGTACCCAAGAGGGATGACCTGGTGAGAGAAGAGGGTGCGATGAACCAGGCGGTTAAATCTGACAGTCTCTGGTCGATTATTTTGGCAGCGGGTGAAGGCGACGGGCTACAGCCCATGGTTCAGCGATGGCTGGGCCGCCAAAAGCCCAAGCAGTATTGTGCGTTTACCGGTTCGAGATCAATGCTGCAGCATACGCTGGATCGAGCCGACCAGGTCTCTGACCCGGAGCACAAAGTAACCGTCGGCGCGCGAGCCCACCGCTGGGAAGCCCTGGCGCAAGTAGCGCAGAGCAAGGCTGGGAAGTTGATTTTACAACCGGCCAACCGAGGTACCGTGGCCGAGATATTTGTGGGGCTTGCTCATGTGCGGGCGCATGACCCGCAGGCAACGGTCGTGATTTATCCATCGGACCACTTCGTGCATCCCGAAGACCGGTTTGTCAAAGTGGTCCAGAGCGCGGTGCTGGCCGCGCAGCAGTTGAAAAATTGGATATTTCTGTTGGGAATCACTCCGGAGCGGTTGGATCAGGAGCATGACTGGATTCTGATGGGTCCCCACCTGGGTTGGATTGATGGGCACCGGGTCCAAACCGTATCGGCCTTCCTGGAAAAACCGAATGTGGAGAAGTGCAAAGCAGCCGTGGCTGTTGGGGCCTTGTGGAATACGCTGATCCTGGCAGCCAAAGTGGAAACCTTGTGGCGTATGGGATGGCAATACGTTCCGGAAATCATGCCATTGTTCGAAAGATACCAGGAAGCAATTGGAACCTCGGATGAGGAAGCCGTGCTGGAGGCTGAGTACAACGTGATGCCATGTCGCAACCTCTCCTCGAACGTGCTGAAGTGCGCTCGCAAACAGGTCGCAGTCATTGAGCTTAGTGGAATCCTCTGGTGCAATTGGGGCACACCGGAACGTGTAAGGGAGACGCTTTGTCGCATCGGAAAGCCCGCGCTCCCTTGGTTGATTCATGTGCCAGCCGTTTGAAGACTATTCTATTTTGAACAGACAAATTCATGACATTGGAAACTGCTTATCTCGAAATAAGCGCCGTGGTCTACCTGGGATTCGCCTTCCTTTTTCTTTTTTTACACTTGAAGCAACGCTCCAAGTTTCTAAAATACTTTGCCATCGCCTGGAGGGTAGAGGCCTTCCGCCTTGCCTTCTATCTGACGCGGTCGAGCGGAATTCAGTTTTCCAATGGCTGGTTCGCTCTACCTGACATCCTTTACCTGCTAGTGACCTGGTTGTTACTGTCCGCCTCGGCCTCTTTTGTGGGTCATCAGCGCCTATCCAGGCCCTGCTTGGGGCTTTATTTCGGATTGAGTATTCCCCTTATATTGGGCAACTATTTCCTACTGAAGCCCAATATGATCCTGATGGCGGGGCAAAAAGGGCCGCCAGAGATTTTTTACGCCATCTTTTCAAACCTGCTGGTGATGTTTTTGCCGGGCGGCATAGCCTGTTTGTGGGCTATGATATGGTTCTTTGATTACTGGAAGCGCACCCAGATGCCTGGGGTCTTGATGGTAGTGCTGTTTTTTTTCGTGCGTGGGCTGGACTCTTTGTCGCTGCCCGTGCAGTGGTACTTTTCCTATTTTCCAGCTGGGAGCTACTTAACCCGGTTGTTGGAAACTCTCGGACTTTCAGTCGGAATTGTCGTTGTATCGCTTAATAAGCAACGTGCTGGCACGGCCATCGGGAGAGATAACCTATCCATCAAATTGGCAAACTGTTGCTCTCAGCCATCGCAAGAAATGAGGTGATCCTAATGCAATGGCTCGACCCCCCGCAAAGAGACGGCTTTCAATTAACCCGAAAGGTCTTTGTCCTGCCAGCCAAGCCGACGGCGCTGGATCTGGCCACAAAGCGGAAGGTCACTGTCTGTAACCTTTTTGCCAATTACGAGCAGTCAATAGCTGACATCGTTCGGATGCTTGACGAGAGCTACGAGAGCGTGATTGGCATTCTTCTTGCCGAAAAACTCGTTCATGAACGGAGCAAAGAACCTCGAGAGTCAGCACCTCAATCCCACCGATTCAAGCCTCAGCGTTAAGCTGTCGTACACCGTGGCATTGGCCAGCCCCATCCGGCAGCTTAACCAAGTAGGGAAGAGCGACCGGAAGAAGTCGGGTAAAATTCAGCCAATTAGCCCAAATGCGAAGTTGCAATCACCACCAAGACACCAATAAACAAACAAGGACTGAACAGCATTTTCGCCCTCCTCTTCCGATCGTTGGGCCTCATATTGCGGGTGTAGCTATCAAAAGCCTGGTTGCTTCAATAATGCATAAC
>QHZQ01000319.1:8159-13057 GCA_003224725.1 Acidobacteriota bacterium
TGCCTCACCAAGCGATAATGGAGGAGAAGTCGCGTCGGTCCTTCCTGCTTCGCGATCACTTTCTCAGCGCCCAACCGAGCTCGAATTCTTTCATTGACACCCCGGGTAGGCAGGGTTATTCTGGCTTCGGTTTCTTTTTCTCCGACACCTCATGCCTTTGAAGGAGCGTGCTCAATGAAGTTTGTCGCTCGCTTGGTGATTTTTCTGGCTCTCTTCTCTGTGCCGGCCAGGTTGGGGGGGCAGGAACGCTCGGAGCCGGTACGATTTTTTCACGATATAGTCATCGAGAGTGGAGAAAGAGCCGGCGATGCCGTCTGCTTCGGTTGTTCCATCTACGTCCGTGGAAGCCTCAACGGTGATGCTGTGGCGATTGGCGGTGGGATTGAAATCAGCGGTACTGCGTCTGCGGACGCCGTCAGCATCGTTGGGAATATTCGACTGGATCCGGGAGCAAAACTGCAAGGAGATGCGGTGGCTGTGGCTGGTCGGGTCGAGCGTCATTCGGAGGCCAGCATAGGTGGTGAGGTTGTTTCTTTGCCTGGGCTGGGCAAACTGCTTCTGCTGGTGGTTGTGGCGATTGCCATTGGCAATCTGGTACTCGTGGTACTCTCTTATTTCATTGCGGGAGAGCAGCGGGTGGAGATCATTGCCAGCACACTGCGGGAACATGGCGGGCTTGCCCTCCTGACAGGCATAGGGTTGGTGATAGGCGCGACCATCTTGCTCATCATCTCGTCTCAACTGGGTCCTTTAATGCCGGTCATAGTGATTCTGGTCAGCCTGGGCCTGGTGATCACTCTCTTGGTGGGCTACACCGGGATGAGTTCCTGGCTTGGCAGGAACCTGGTGCAGGGGAGCGGTCCGCTGGCCGCAGTCCTTGTAGGCGCCGTGCTGATCACACTTCTACAAATAATTCCTGTTTTGGGCTTGCTCGCCTTCTTGATTTTTGTGCTTTTGGCTCTGGGAAGCGCCGGGTTAAGCGGTTATGGAAGCGATAGCAACTGGCTGCCAGAGCGGCTGGTGACTCGCCAGCCCATTCCCCCTTCGTCGCCCTCGTCCAGACACTAAGTAACCCCACCCAAACAATGCCTGCAATTCTGATTAGCCCCGCGCTTGCAGTATGCAAGAAAGGACACGTTTATGCTTTTCGTCATTGACTGCTTGTTGTCCGCTAGGAGAGAAAGCATTCTGAAGCGAGACTTGTCGAAGACAGTCGGACCTCAACCCTGAATTTAACCCGAGGCAAAGTCTTCAAGGGAGGAAAAAATCGCCATGTTGAAAGAATTCAAAGAATTTGCAATGCGAGGCAATGTATTGGATATGGCTATTGGGATTATTATTGGAGCGGCTTTTGGAAAAATCATCAGCTCCCTCGTAAGCGACGTCATGATGCCACCCATTGGGTTGGTGCTCGGCAAGGTGGACTTTTCTAACCTGTACCTCAATTTGACTCATAACACCTATGCCTCTCTACAGGAAGCTAAGAAAGCTGGAGCGGCAACCATCAATTACGGGTCCTTTATTAACACCGTGATTGATTTCCTCATTGTCGCCTTTGTTATTTTTCTTTTGACACGAGCTATTAACCGGATGAAACGTGCAGAAGCATCCCCACCAGCTCCCGCCGCGACAGCCAAAGAATGCCCCTTTTGTCTGTCTAGCATTCCTCCGAGAGCTATCCGATGTGCCCATTGCACTTCTGATTTGAAAGCTGCTTGACGTATACCAGTCTGAACACAGCCGCCGATAAGCGCAGACGAACACAGATGTGTTTGCAGTGGTTGTCATAGACTGCACTTGAATCCCGGGAATCGCTATCAAGGCTATTTGGCAAGCGCCTCCATATACAAACTAAGAACTCGTGTCCGGTTGGTTGCAGAGATCAAACAGACCCAACAATTTTGCTGGTCAATTCTTTGTTCTTAATCCGCGTTTATCCGTGTTCATCCGCGGCTCAATTCCTCGTTGAATCTTGGAGAAAATTATCTCAGAATGAAGCATACCTCTCTGAGCTATAAGATGGCCAAAGGAGGAGGAGTCGTGAGGAAAAGGAAGCTGCTTGGTTTGGGAGCCATGCTCCTTGTGGTGTGGGTCGGAGTGTTTCCGGCCCTTTGCATTTCACAGCAGCCTTCCAAGGAACCGCTAACCGAAGAGCAGGTCCTGGCGCTCGTGACTTCCTCCAAATTGGGGGAATTAGCGGTGAATCGAGTTGTCGAGCTAATCACTGAGCGAGGAGTCGCCTTCTCCATCACGGATATTTTCCTGCTGGAACTGAATGCGCGCGAGGCGGATAGCGCCATTGTGGAGACGTTGAAGCGACTGAGAAGTCAAGGCAAGGATTTTGTCCCTACACCGTCCGAGCCTGCAAAAGCATCTCCTAGCACGGAAGCTAGCCCATCTGGCAAGGCCCCCACCGAGGCGAACTGGCCCCAGTTTCTGGAGGCGGTTCGGGCCAAGGCCATTGCCTACACGGATAACCTGCCCAACTTCATTTGCACCCAGATCACGCAACGATTTGTTCGGTTCTTCCCAGCCGGTTGGCGCCAGGTGGATAACTATGTGGCTGACCTCTCTTATTACGATAAGAAAGAGCACTATAAGATTCTGACGGTGGCCAACAAAGTAACTCCGAACGCCACAATTGAAAATCTTTCGGGCACCCGATCTACTGGGGAGTTTGGCACTAGCCTGAGAGCCCTATTTGATCCGAATACCCGGGCTTCTTTCCGGCTGGAAGGGCTGGATCAAACCGGTGGACATGATACCGTACGCGTCGGCTACCAGGTTCCCAAAGAGACCTCCAGTAGAACGATCAACTACAACAACGAACGTACCATTGTGACAGCCTATCGCGGCCGATGCTGGATAGATCCCGTCTCCTACCAGGTGGTTCGCCTGGAAGACAAAGCCATCGATATTCCCCAGGATTTTCCTATCACGCGATCAGAAGGTTCGACTGACTACGATCTGGCCGAGATCGCGGGGACAAAATACTGGCTGCCAGTGCGAGCCGAGGTTTTGCTGGTGGAGGGAGCAGCGAAGCTCCACACGCGCAACGTCATTGAGTTCAAGCGCTATCGGAAGTTTGAAGCCGAAGTGAAAATCTCGACGGATTGATTTAGCGCCCTTATCTCTGTTGCTGTTCTTTATGCGTGTTGTGGCCACATTGTTTTTCTTCCTTGTTCTCACTAATTCCCAATCAGGATAGCATCCGAGCCAGCAGTCGGGCCATCGCTCCCAGCGGCACAACTTAAGTGCTGGGAAAAGGCGGCGGGTTTTGTGTGCGCTTTTCGCCGTCAGTTGAGGGTTCATTTTTCCCCCTAGTTGGGACGCATTGTGCAATGCTGCGAGCGAACGCGGTTGAATCGGATTTATGGCAGGCTCGCGTCAAGGTTATCTCGCGCTTGAGTTCAACACCAAAGTCAGTTACTTCGGGGTGCCTTTGACGCAATGCTGCGGATTATTGTAAGCGCTTTGACGCGGGTTTAGCTATTATTCATAATGCTCATGCTAATAATTGGACCTGGGCATCAGCAAGATAATTCTCGTGAAGTGACCTATGAAAAGTCCAAACGGTTGAGAGTTTGCCGTAATCGAAGGAAGGCGACAAAATTCATCATCCCTTTTGGAGATGCTTTGAAAGTGGGAGGCGCTCTCCGAGCGGCGATTGTTGAGCGCAGGCCGACTATTTCCCACACAATGAGGCGAGACTATGAAAAGATCACGATCTTTGTCCAAACATCCTATGTGCACTTGTCGCCGACGAAGTTCCAGAATCGGTCAAATTTTGTTCACAGCCGAAAGCCCCCCTCATCCCCGGTTAAGAGATAGTAATGAGAACAAAGGCGGTTGGAATCGGTCTCCAACCGGCGATCAAAAGTCGGTGGTTTAAAGTCTGATTCCTGTTAAACCCCGCGCTGGTCGCCCCGTCGGAGCGCGCTTCCCACATTCGCAGCCTAAACTTCTCTGATTCAGGTTTCATCACGGGGAGGTCAAATCGTCGATGACGGGATGGCCGCCAGCACACCTCGAGAATACGCGAAGGATTCATTCATGCCCATCAGCGGATTGGTTTCGTTGATTTCGTACTCCAACGCTACGTGATACGGGTAGCGGATATCGAGCAGCGCCTTAAGAATCCCCACAATATTGATGACTCCTTTGCCCACCTCAATATTCGCGCCTGCAGGCGTCGCTGCCGTGACGTCCTTAAAGTGCATATCGTATAATCGGCTGGAGTATTTTCGAATGGCCGCAACCGGATCCTCGCCAATGCGCTGCGTATGCCCGATATCGATGCACAGTCCAATGCGCTCGTCATGATTCTTCACATGCTTGAATACGTCGTTAGGAGAAGGATACTTCTCATCCCCTGGACCGTGATTGTGAATGGCCACCCGGATTTGGTATTCATTGACCATCTTGTCCAGAATGTCCAGCGCCGCCGGGTCAGGACTGGCCACAATCGTCGGCATTCCAGCGTCCCTGGCGTATTCAAAAGCGTTGCGGATCTCGTTTTCATCTTTCTTCATATAAATAACGCCCCCGCCCATCAGCACTAAGCCAGCGTCTTCTGTCTTCTTCCTGGCTTCTTGCCGCTCGGTCTTGCTGCTCTTTAAGGAAAGATGAAAGTCTTTCAACGTAATGTACTTCACTTCAAGCTTTCGCGTCATTGCTAGCGCATCATCCAGGCTGAATTTCCGCAGCGAATAAGAAGCCATGCCCACCTTTAGACCCCTAAATGGATCCTTGCCGTGGGTCTTAGCTTCGACGTACCCCATCGCACTGAAACCGACAATCGGGAGGACGGCTGTGCCAACCATCCCTGCTTTAATGAATTGTCGTCTGTTTTGCGCATTAAGGTTTCTCATCAGTGCCTCCTTCTCGAGATCTTTAGC
>QHZQ01000320.1 GCA_003224725.1 Acidobacteriota bacterium
TGAGTGTTGCAAGTCTTGATGACCTGTTGGATGGTCTCGACGAAGAAAGCATCTTCAAACTTGCCCGGTACGCCGAGGGCGATCGAAAGGTCATTCGGTCCCACTAAGAGCACGTCTACCCCCTCCACCCCGGCGATCTCATCCAGATTCTGGGTCGCTTCGCGTGTTTCCACTTGAATGATCAGCAGCGTCTCCTCGTTCACCGCCGCCATCACTTCAGACACCGAGCCGGTCTTGAAGGCTGTGTATCCTCGCGCCTGCGCGGAACCTCGCTTCCCCGCCGGAGGGTACTTCACCATCTGCACGAGTTCGCGAACCTGCTGGGCATTGGTGATTCTTGGGATCATGAGACCCTGCGCGCCTGCATCGAGCGGTTGGGCGAGGTGCGGATAGCTCCAGTCCGGGACCCGTACGACGGGAGTCAAACCGACGTGCCTGGCAGCGCGGCAGAGGTCAGCGATCGTTTCGATGCTGAACGGGCCATGCTCATTGTCGATGATCACAAAGTCGAATCCCGCATTGGCCAGCAGCTGCATGACGGACGGCTGCCGGATTTCAACCACCATGGTGCCAATCACGGATTGACCTTCCCGCAAAGCCTTCTTGGCACGGTTAGCAATGATGATGGACTGTGACATATATTTCCTCGTGAAGTGACGAGCTGCGTTAACCTGGAGAACCGTCAAACGGTTGCAAACATATCACAGTTATCGCTGGCTAAACAAAGGATAGCCACCGGAAACAGGCGCAGTGGAAATGGGAAAAGGGGTGGGTCTGGGGAGTGGTGTCACTGATTTCGAAGCACGGCTGTTTCTCCCCTCCTTGCTTGACAATCGCTATCACCTGGCCTGGAGACGGCGCGGGGCAATCTGAGTCAGTTCATGCAAAGCCTGCACACGCGTTACTTTCTCTACCTCAACGCCGCCATCAGTGCCACTGGCACCCGATGCCGGGGCTCTTCCGGGCCGTGCTGGTGCAAGGGGGTGCGATCTCCTGCAGCTGAGCCGCTATGTCCCCATTTTGATCCGGTGCACACGCAGGCCAGGCGAAGCTTCATGGGTCTGGAATGAACTGTGGGAATACGTAGGCATAGAACATCACAACGAGTCCGACCAGGCAAGCCAGGATAATACTATGTTTGAAAACGGACCTGAAAATTGCCCCTTCGTTGCCCTCCTGCTGAGTAGCGGCACTCGACACCACAATGCTCTGCGCATCGATCATCTTTCCCATGACCCCACCGGTGGTGTTGGCCGCACCCATTAGTATGGGGCTGATATTCAATTGCTCCGCGGTCACTCTCTGCAAGTTCCCAAACAAGGCATTGGATCCGGCGTCTGTCCCAGTAAGCGCTACACCCAACCAGCCTAGGAGTGTACCAAACAGGGGATACACCCAACCCGTGTGAGTCAGACTCAGACCCAGGGTCGTGTCCATACCGGAATATCGTGTAACAAAAGCCAGGCTGACCATGAACGTAATGGCCAACAGCGATGGAATTAGCTGACGCAACGTGTTGCCAAAAATCTTCAGGACCTTCCCAGGCGAGAGTCCCAGAAAGGGGGCTGCCAGCAATGCGCCTGCGAAGACCG
>QHZQ01000321.1:0-1231 GCA_003224725.1 Acidobacteriota bacterium
GAAAACTTAAGAAATTGGTTCAAGGAAGGCATCCCACAAACAAAAATGAATATTGAAGCCAGAAGGAATGGAGACCAGCCTTTTAGGATAACTCCGAGAGAATGATTCCTGATCCGCGATTCGGCATTCTGATAGACGGTCTCCATGAGGCTGCGTGGTCTCCAGAGCTTCAGAAAGCCCACCATGACAAGTAGCGAGAAAAGCGCGGCGATGATATCCACCAAACCTGTTTCCATAAAGTTGGACCAAAGAAACTGCACCACACTGAAGGATAGGCCACTCACCATCAGGGCCGGAAAGACCTCCCAGGTCCTCTTCGAGTTCGTCATGGTGCGCACCAGCCAAAAGGGAAGAATAAATGAAAACGGAGGGAGAATTCTGCCGACCATGGCGTTCAATGCCGGTTCAGGCAGACCCGTGACTGCAGTCAGGACACGAATCGGATTTCCCACTGCTCCCCAGGCAACGGGAGCCGTGTTGGCAAGGAGACAAAGTGTGGCAGCCTGGAACGGAGGGAATCCCAGGCCAATGAGAAACGAGCCGGCAATGGCTACCGGCGCCCCACCGCCGCCGGTTCCCTCGAGAAATGCACCGAAACAAAAAGCAATCAAAATCACTTGAATTCTCTGGTCCGAAGAAAGAGCGGCGATGGATTCTTTCATCACCTGGAACTGTCCCGTTTCAACTGCGATGTGGTACAGGAAGATCGAAGCGACAATAATCCAGGCAATGCGCAACATACCGAATGTCATTCCAAGGAGTGAGGCATTCGAGATCAGCAACAGGGGCATTTGGAACACCAGGGCGGCCAATAGACCTGCCATGATTAGGCCACACAGCGCCGACACCCAGACCCGCTTCTTGAGAACCAGCAAGACCAAAAAAAGCGTGAGCACCGGCAGGGCCGAGAGCAACGTCGAAAGCGGCCAGAAATGAAGAGGATCATAATTCTGATTCCAGGTCATAAATTGAGCTCCGTTTGACCATGATCTGCTAACGGCGAGACTGTCTGGGCCGCCTGAGGGGCGATACACCAATCGCCCGTTTCCAGAAATTGTGGCTCACGGACGAGAGCGACTGGACCTCGGCCAAGCTGCTCGCCATCCACTCACAGGCCCCGGCCGATACGCCTTGAGTGCGAATCGAGCCCTCGCTCGCAATGCTTTTCCGGGAATCGGCGCCAAATGAGACTGGACAGTCAAAGGCCGCGCACTCTATCGCCATCGGATCG
>QHZQ01000321.1:1255-8201 GCA_003224725.1 Acidobacteriota bacterium
TAGGAAACACGAGGCGGCTCCGCCGGCTACCCGGGGCAGCGGCATGGTAGGAGGAAGCCGCCCCAGGCCCTCTTCCACGATCTCTGGGCGCACCACAACCGACAGGCACACATCCGTCTTCATCCGCAGCAGCGCAGCCCAGTGGCGTGGGGAATTCCTTCCATTTCAGTCAAGACCCACGGCCTGGCTCGTCTCGATACCGGTAAACAGATCATCCAAGGGCCGCTGGGAAAGCGGCGGTCCCCACGCTTGTCGGAACATTTCAGCACTTAACAACAGTTCCTTGTCTGCGGAGTTGAAGAAGATTCGATCGATGGCCAGGTGTTGACTCCGATGGGCTCGCAGGGCCTTGGCTTTAAGCTCACTCCAGAGACGAATGTCGATGACAAAGTCGATGCCGGGTTGCTCAGAGAGCCTTCGAGATCGCAACGCCTCCCAGAAAGACGTAGGAGGGGTCCAGAGCAGGCGATCGATCTGATGCGGCTTTCCTGCTTCCGGAAGCCAGCGCGGATCGGCGGCGGCCACGACGGCGTCGTTAGTAAAACGGCTGATGGCAATATGATCTGCGTGCAGGTTGGTGCCGTTGGGGTCAAAGGTGACGACAACCTGCGGGCGATGCAATCGGATTAGCTGAACCAACTGGCGGCGGATCTCTTCAGGGGGTGCCGCCGCCAGTTCCTGGTCTCGATAACCTAACAGATGCAACTGTGCGATGCCCACGAGAGCAATAGCCGTGCGAAGCTCTGCCTCCCTCACTCCGGGCAGTTCCCGTTGGGTGCACACGGGGGGATTGCCGGTTTTACCTGCTTGGCCCAAGGTAGCTGTGGCCAGGGAGAGGCGTACTCCCTGGCCTCCATACTTGCAAGCGACACCTGCCACCAGAAAACTCTCGTCATCCGGATGTGCAAAGCTAAATAAGATACTCCGGTCCGTCCTCAACTGTCGGCCCTTTCTGCAGAGATCCCGAGACGCATCTCTGGATTATACACTCAGAACCCTCTGTCCATTGCGATCTGTTGACACTGCTCTTGGGTGTTTCTGCGAGAAACCGTTGGGGCCTGCGAAAGGGTCAGGAATCAAATGGTCAGATCTCAATATTCGCTAATTGCTGTGAGGCTCTGCGATCAATGGCTTATGGAAGGGGTGAACCTGGGACCCCGTCCTACCAAGCGCTCCAGAAAATCGCCTGCGGCAACGGAGGTGACGTCAGCAGCCGCAAAGTGATTCCTGGAACTTCGGTCTCAATCCATGCCGAGGCAATAATTCGCTCCCACTCCGCCAGGTCCGAGTTGCCCGGAATACTTCCGCCCCAGCGACAGCGCGACTGAACCGGTCTTCAAGACGGGGCATAAGGACTCTCCCGATGTCAGGCTAGAATAACCCTTACGGAGGCCTTTCGCTTGGAATGAACTTACGTTTGACAACAATTTCTGCCGCAGTGGTAGCCATTAGCCCCGGTGAATGCGTCGTTGCCACTTGCCATGGGATTTTCTGAGCGGGACGGTGCGCTCCAAATGCGGAACGCACCCTACGGACTGCGGCGATCACCGTGCACACGGCTGCAAATGCCCCAGGACGATCCTGCTATCACTCTTTATTTGATCAGGCGGCGTCGCCAGAGGCCCGCTTACTGACCCAATGGACATCATTGAACTGATCATGCAATGTGCGGCCGTTCCCTCTTTTTCCACTTTTGAGGACCAATTGCATCCTTTAATCAAAAGCATTGTAGGGACAATGAGCATTGCCAGCCTGGAAATGGTGCCCGACCATAACCTGATCATCAAAGTACCCGGGAATCGCAAATCGCCACCCATTGCCTTAGCAGCCCATCTGGATAAGATTAACCACTTTGGTCTGAATTTCCCCACGCCGATCCCTGTCAGTCGAGATTCCGAGGGATTGGAGGGACTGCTCGATGATGCCGTGGGTGTTGGAATTGGCTTGGGCCTGATGCTGGAGAGTCAAAGGCGCAATTTCCCGCCTCTCCAACACCCACGGCATCATCGAGGAAAACATCAGCCGCGTTCCAGACCGACGACTGCTGCGACAGAATAGCCATGGGTTGCACAGTGGTATTGGCGCCCGCAGAATCGCCGAGTATCTCCTCGAGCAGAACAGAGTCCCATCCCTGGTCATTACCCTGGACACGACGCCTCTTTTCAAAGGCCAGAGAGGATTGGCGCTTTATTCACGTCCTTGGGAATTTGGCTCGGTTAGCCCAAGCGAGGAGTTGGTGGCTGCGACTCAGGCTGTGGAGAAGTATATGCAACGGATTCATCCTTCCATCCGGATCTGCAACAACACCAATGACTACGTGATCTATGGCACTGTTCTAAATTCTGCCAGCTCTCCTCCTGTGCCTAGCTTAGCCCTCGAACCGGCGATTTACCCCTACCATCAGACAAATGAAAGAGTCTACTTAAGCGATATTGAAACCGTGATTGGGGTGTTGAGATTCTTTCTTGAAACTTTTCCTGGCGTTCTTGGATCGGCGCGGTTTTCCGGCTATACCCACTGAATCTTGAGTCTGGTCATTTATTGGTTCGAGCAGCTTGGGGACTCGCTCCCTGAGGGCCCGGAGGATGGTGAAACGCTGTATTAATTATCAGTGCGGGGACCAGGCTTAGCCGTATGCGAGCCTTTGGGCGCGCGGAAAACCCGAATAGAGCTGGGAGCAGTCCAGTAAAGACTGCCAGTTTCGTTGGCATTTGGTGACGACTCACGAAACCCTGGCAGGTACTGATCTCACTCAGACAGCACAAAGATTACAGAGCTCAAAGGGGCTTCCTTAAAGGCTGAGACGATTATCCAGCAAGCTGAAGAGGGAATTTTTCATGGATCTGTGAATTTTCTCTGCAGGAGATTCTACTTGTGACGTAGACGGATTTGTGGTAATTTGTTTTTAATTGGACTAGAGGTACAACGCGAGTAATTAGTCGGTAGAACTAATGCCGAATTCGGTTGCCCTTCAACCTTGGCCCCAAAATCTAAATTGTCAAATCCGCCCAAAACACAGCCGAAGGGCTTCGACTGTGGAAAGGTGCCATAGCTAATTTCTCGAACTTAAACCCTCATTCAGGAGATCCATGATATCTCCTAATTTTTCCTGGTCCGCTTTCATAAGCGGTTCTAAACCAGACAAAGGCACATATGAAGAGAAAACCTGAGGAGGATTATCTCATGAATCGAAAGCTCATTCGCCCTTCCTTGGCGGATATAAAAGATAGAATGACTGTACGTACTCAAAGGAAAAAACCGACTCCTCAAGAGCAAACCAATGCCGAGAGTTTTTACTATCTAAAGCAGATGCAGAACAAGACCCCTATGGTGGTGGTTCTGCGGGATGGCGAGCAATTGCGCGGGATCATTGAATGGTACGACAAAAGTTGCGTCAAGATAAATCGAGATGCAGAACCTAATCTCTTGGTTTTCAAACATTCCATTCGCTATATGTACAAGGAGAATGAAGACAAATCAAGTGACGAGTAAGACCACAACAAAGATTTGTGACTCATCCCTGCACTCCCAACCTGTCTTCTCTCCGACGTGAGTGTGGCCGAACAGGCTGGCTGAGGAGTAGTTGACCCTAGAGGAAAGTAGCCGTTGCAACTTTACTTTGGGGTCTGTGTTAATTCCAAATTGTTACAAACCAGAAACCAGGACGTGCTGGCCTTGTGGTAAAAGGCAAAGTGGTTTGGCCGTGCCCGAGAGCTGGATTCTCCTCCCATAAGGCCGATTCAATTCTTTTGATTTGAATTTATATTCCTCACCATCGCACCTCATGATAATCCTGCCGATTTTCTGCGCTCCTTTTTTCCCTCCTTCTTTCTCGAACAAGCGGCCAAGAACCTAAGATGACACCTGGGATTCCTTTATTAGACCGGGTGCTTTGGCTGGCTTTCTTGCTGGGGTCCTGGTCCTACATGAGCTGCACCGAAGAGATGGATTTAGGTCCTGTTCCGCCCTTTACTCATGCCTTTGTGGCGAATGCGGGAACTAACTCGGTGTCCGTCATCGATCTAAAGAATTTTAAGAATATCCAAACCATCCCGGTGGGCCAATCTCCTGCTGAGGCAATTGCCAGCCCCACGGACGATTTGGTATTTGTTGCGAATTTGGCTTCAAGTTCAATCAGTGTCATTGATTCGAAGACTCATAAGGTTCTCAGGACCATAGCCGTTGGCAAGAGCCCTATGGATATCAAGTTTTCTTCGGACGCGCGTTATGTCTATGTCGCCTGCTATGGCTCAAATTTGATCTCTGTGATCGATTGTGAGACTCTTAGCGTGATCGAAAATATCCATACCCAACGAGGTCCGGCCAGGCTGCAGGTACTGGATCAAGAAGGGCAAGTCTGGGTAACCCAACATATTGATAACTCATTAGGGCTTATCAATCTGGGAAACCATTCCCTAAAGGATTCCATACCCCTTCTAAAGGGCCCCATGGATTCGGTGCTTCTGCCAGATCAGTCGAAGATTTTTGTGAGTAATTCGCTCGAGGATAAGGTGAGCGTGGTTGATACCAAGACCCATAAGGTCCTGGAAACCCTGCTGACTGGGAAAACACCCATGCAAATGGTTTTGAAACCTGATGGCGGAGAAATCTACGTGAATAACTTCGACGCGGACACGGTCTCTATCATCAACACCAGCACCAATGAGACCAACGGCTTCTTTGCGGTTGGAAAAAATCCGATTCGAGGCGTTATCTCGCGAGATGCGCAACGTCTATACATCATTAATTATGGCTCCAACAGTATCTCCGTGGTCGAACCTCCGACCCGTCAGGTGCTGGCGTCTATTCCGGTCGGGGTCCATCCGGAATCTCTATGTCTCACGCCAGATGATCACTACCTGCTGGTCTCGAATTCCGGATCGAACGATGTTTCAGTGATAAGGACCGATTTGATTAATTTGGGTGATAATGCACTCTTCACAGTCATTCCGGCGGGCGGCAATCCATCAGCCATCGCGATTAAATGACAAGGCTTGCCCCAACAACGCCAGGAGGTAACACCCTTGAATGCACCCGTGATAGTCTGTGCACAATCGTTACCTTGGCAAACGTTGAGCCGGACCGACGCAGCTTTTTGAAAGGGAAACCCATTATAATAACAAGAAGAATGTTCATCCCGAGGTTAACCAGGCTGTCATTGTCGGCGTATCTCTAGCTCTAGCCCACCCTTACCGAAGCCTCAATCATGAGGTCTTAGGCAAAATTCGTTGATCCTCTGGTCAATACGAGATATGACTTCTCCTAACCTTAAAGAACTTCTACAGCGTGATCAAATCTTGGTCGTACCGGCATCTTATGACATGGTTTCGGCCAAATTAATCGAACGGGCCGGATTTGAAGCGGTCTACCTTTCGGGATATGGTCATGCGGCTTCTCATCTGGGCTTGCCAGATGCAGGACTGATCTCGTTTTCAGAAATGCTGGAACGGCTTCATAACTTGGTTCGCAGTGTCCAGATCCCTGTGTTGGCCGACGCAGATACCGGATTTGGAGGAGCGACCAATGTGCGGCGGACAGTTCAGGAGTATGAATGGGCCGGCGCACAAGCCATTCAGATCGAGGACCAGGAATTCCCTAAGAAATGTGGCCACACTGCCGGCAAACGTTTGGTCAAAGCCGAGGAGATGACGAAGAAAATCGAAGCGGCCAGGGCTTCACGCCGCAGCGATAATTTCCTGGTCATTGCCCGCACGGATGCTATTTCAGTTGCAGGAATTGATGAAGCTATTAGACGAGGACGACTCTACCAATCAGCCGGCGCGGACATCATTTTCATTGAGTCTCCTGCCACCGTCGAGCAAATCAGAAGAATCGCTAATTCTTTTCAAAAGCCGCTCATGCTCAACCAGATTGAAAGTGGACAGACTCCCACGTTACCGGTTAGAGAGCTTCAGGCACTGGGCTACAAAATCGCCGCCTACGCTCTAACCGCTCTCATGGCTTCTGTCCGAGCCATGCAACGGACTCTGAAATCTCTCCAGCGCGAAGGCTCACCCCATCAGTATCTCAACGATATCGCCACTTTCGAGGAATTGGATGAACTTTTTGGTTTTCCCGAAGTCAGGGCTTGGGAAAAAAGGTTTCAATTGGAATGAGTCAGAATGAATCGGCGCTACTTTCTTAAGTCTCTGGCGACGGGGTGCTCTCTGCAGTCTTTATCAGGTAAGTTCTTTGCCCCGCATCAAGCTTTGGCAACGGTCAATACAGTGCGCGGTGCTGTACCTGCTGAAAAGTTGGGTGTCACTTTAATGCATGAGCACGTACTGGTAGACTTTATCGGTGCAGACAAAGTCAGTCGAAGTCGCTATCGACCAGCGGAAGTTTTTCGGGTTGCCTTACCCTTCTTGAAAAAAATTCGATCGTTAGGCTGCCGGACGCTGGTCGACTGCACCCCCGCTTACCTGGGGCGTGATCCGGCTTTACTGAGACAACTCTCCGAGGCCAGCGGACTGAATTTACTCACTAACACTGGTTGTTACGGCGCTGCTGATGACAAGTTCGTTCCGCGGCACGCCTTCCGCGAAACACCCGAGCAGCTTTCCAGTCGCTGGGTTCACGAGTTTCAAGAAGGCATTGAAAATACTGGAATCAAGCCGGGGATTATAAAGATCGGAGTCGATAGGGGCTCACTGTCTGAGATTGACGCCAAGTTGGTTCGTGCCGCTGCTCTAACCCACTTGAGAACAGGATTGACCATTGCCTCTCATACCGGGGATGGGATCGCTGCTCTGGACCAACTCGATCTCTTGAAGCGTGAGGGGGTGGCTTCTTCAGTCTTTATTTGGGTCCACGCCCAAAACGAATCTGACGCCGATACGCATCTCAAAGCAGCAGAGCAGGGGGCCTTTGTGGAATTTGACGGAATTGCTGAACAGTCTTTGGATCAACATATCAATTTTGTAAAAAACATGATTCAGCACGGCTT
>QHZQ01000321.1:8220-10177 GCA_003224725.1 Acidobacteriota bacterium
CGGGTGGTACCATGTGGGTGAACCCGGAGGCGGGCAATTTCGCAACTATGAGTTTTTATTTAGTCACTTTGTTCCAACACTCAAAAAGTCAGGAATATCGGAAGCGCAGATCAGAACCTTGTTGATTAGTAACCCGAAGAGATCCCTAGACCCCAAGATTCGGAAGCGAGCCGCATGAGCACCACCCAGCCTCCCATCAAGGCTTATCAAGATCAGGAGTTCATCAATTCGCCGGATGCCCGAACCATTCGAATTCTGGCTGAGTACTTGGGTCCCCTGCGGCAATTTCGAAGAGAGAAGATAAAAGACACCATTGTATTTTTTGGCTCGGCCAGGGTCGTCCCAAAAGATCAAGCAGAGAAGGAATATCGAGAGCTACGCTTGTCTCTTCGGAATTCGCTGCAATCTCAGGAAAATTTTGCGAAGCTTGATTCGGCCAAGCGCAAAATCCGATTATCCCGCTATTACGAAGACGCTGTCGAATTGGCCCGCTTAATCACGGCCTGGTCTTTATCCCTGGGAGAAAAGTCCCGCCGATTCGTAGTCTGCTCAGGCGGAGGTCCCGGTATCATGGAGGCTGCTAACCGAGGGTCCCGTCTGGCCGGAGGCAAAACCATCGGCCTCAATATCAGTCTCCCCTTCGAGCAACTGCCAAATCCGTACATTTCCGAAGAACTTAGTTTTGAGTTTCATTATTTCTTCATGCGGAAATATTGGTTCGTCTATTTGGCCAAAGCGCTCATTATTTTCCCTGGAGGATTTGGGACGCTGGATGAGCTAATGGAAGTTCTCACCTTAGTCCAAACACGGAAGATCAACAAGAACATGGTGGTTTTACTCTACGGAAGTACTTACTGGAAGGAGGTACTCGACTTTGGAGCCTTAGTTCGCTGGGGAACGATTAGTAAGGAGGACTTAGGCTTGTTTCAATTTGCTGACTCGGCCCCAGAAGCCTTTAAGATCGTTAAGGAGGGGTTAGAGAAGTATTACTTGGACCCACAAGTAGAAAAAGACCTGATGGCCGCGCGAAAACCCACCAAGTCGGTTGAATGAATCTAAAGATAGTAGTTGACCACAGAGGCACTGACACCACAGAGATGCAGATAAGGAGTTACATTTAGGCGAAGGCTTAATAAAGCAGCTGAAAAACTGCTCTCTTTTCCACCGGCTCCGTGCTCCTCCGTGACAATTTCAAGTGGAAACAACGACGAGCTGCCCTACGGTACCAGCTTGAGGATTGGCTTTTCGCCACCCACGGCGTATTCCAGCAGGTAGGAGACTAGCTTCTTCTTCGTCGTCAATGGGAAATAGAGGTAGCCACAAAGAGGCCTTTCAGCCTGCCCTTCGGGAAACCCCTTTTCAGAGAGTTCCAACTCCATCGTCTTACGGTCCTGTTCACTGGCACCCGACTGGGAACGTCCCACACCCACACCCACTCCGGCAGCCGTGTGTAAGCCCCCTCCTCGCTGAGTTCCGGTCACCGGATCGTAGACGCGTGGACCTGATTCGTAGCCAACTCCGACGGATGGATAGAGGGTAACATCGCGATCGGAAGCGGCCGTCTTTTGCAAGATGGCTGCGACCGTCTTGGGGTCTGAAGGTCTCGCTAGGATTCCTCCGTCTGCCTTTCTCAAAATAAAATCGCGCCGAGCAACCTCGAGCGACGTGCCTGTTTTGGGGTATATTGAGACCTCCACGACAATGTAGCCGTGGTTGAGATCAGAAGCAAAATTGCTGCGGACTTGCTCTGCGGTAAGAAGGGAAGCGCCCAGGGCAAAATCTTCCACTTCGGTGTGCGCAGGGTAATCCGAGGCGCTCCCGCGAGGAGCGATTCCCTCTCGGGAGCCCGCCATGATACTCACCGAAAAAATTAGAAGAAGGGTCGAGTGGGATAGATACCTCATTTATTTATCCTCCCCTGTTGGTGACCTCAGAGCGGCCATTATTCTTACGGTCT